>NZ_CAKZMP010000263.1 GCF_937128705.1 uncultured Kiloniella sp.
GATCATTAATGACAGGAAAAGCAGTGTTATTGCCAAGGTACAGGATCGACAAGAAATTCTGGCATCCAGCCGAAGTGAACTCGTCCAAACTTGGCTTGATTCCATCCGCGCGCAATCAGACCGACTTGTTACAAACGAGCTTTTCCGTCTTTTTGCCTACGAGGTTGATCTCGCGGGCGGTGATTTCACCCAAATTGTACCCCCAAAACCCGGTGAAGAC
The DNA here is from genome assembly GCF_937128705.1 of uncultured Kiloniella sp. Classification (GTDB taxonomy): domain Bacteria; phylum Pseudomonadota; class Alphaproteobacteria; order Kiloniellales; family Kiloniellaceae; genus Kiloniella. The sequence goes on from NZ_CAKZMP010000263.1 coordinate 221, forward strand.
CCTGATTCCAATTTAGGGGTATCCTTATTTGAACAGTTGCCTTTTATGGAACGCGTTCTCACTGACTTTACAATCAACAGTGATTTCACAACCAGTTATCTTTTTGGCAAAACAGGGGTGGCGTACCTGACCAGTGGCGGTGCAGACCCCGTCTCTGAGCAACAAAAGCAACTTGCTATGTCCACCTTTGGACGCAAAGAAGTTACTTTTGGCCCTGTCCGGGTTGATGCATCGGGTTTGGTGATGGATCTTTTACTACCCGTATTACCAGCTCAGTCAGAAGCAGATCAGGAAGAACCTGTTGGCTTGATGCTCCTCACCTTTCCTGTCACCACAAAATTTGGGGAATTCCTTTCTCAACGTGCGTTATCTGAAGAAGGTGAAGTCACCAGAATGGTTCAGATAACCAACAAAGGATTTCAAGAGATAATACCCCAGGATTCAGCATTAATCCGCAACATCACCCTGACTTCAAACAACCAAGATATCTTTGCCTTTGCCCTTCGCCCGACAATCGGGGTTGCCGCAAAAGAAGTCTATTCCGTCGGTTCTGCTTTAATCCCTGATCAACTATGGATCTTTCAGGAAGTCGATCGTGCCAGCGCAGAAAAAAGTCTGATCGAATTCAGAAACATCGCTTATCTGCTTGCCGGATTTATTGTTCTGATTATTGCCGCGGTTTTCCTTGCGTTCTGGTGGCGCCTTAACAGTGAACACAATGGCGCCTTGGCCAAACAGTTCAAAGACCTTGCTACACGCATCCATGCCCAAAAGCAGTTACTGGACAAAATCAACGGGTCTATTGCTGACTTCATTGGTTTGAAAGCTGTGGATGGCAGTTACCGTTACGTTAACCCCGCCTTTGCCAAAGGTGTTGGGCGAGAAGAAGATCAGCTTCTTGGTATGGATGATGCCGCTATCTTTGGTACAGGCACCGCGGCCAGAATGTCGATTAGTGACCAGAGCGCCGTTTCTTCCGGTGGTGTCGTCACCAATAATGAGCGGGTCTTCCTGAACAACAAAGAGCATCATTTACAAATCAGCAAGGTACCTTTTGTTGGTGAGGACAATCAGGTTTCCGGTATTGTCTCTGTTTTCCGGGATGTTACTGAAATTGTTGAAGAACAGCGCAAGAAAGAAAAAGCTGTAAAACAAATGGTGACAGCATTGGTTCGCGCTGTGGAACTTCGCGATCCTTATCTTGGCGGACATTCACGTCGTGTTTGCCTGTTTGCCCTTATGGTTGGCAAGCGGATGAACCTCAGTGAACCAGAAATTGCAACATTGGAAATTTCTTCCAACTTGTCTCAAATAGGTAAACTGGCTATTCCCCGCAGCATTCTGAACAAACCAGAGCGTCTGACACCAGAAGAGATTGCCGAAATCCAAAAACATCCAGAACATACACAACAGCTTTTGCGTGGGATTGATTTCGATCTGCCCGTTCTTGAAACCATCATGCAAATGCACGAGCGTCTGGATGGCAAAGGCTATCCCCGTGGGTTGGTCGGTGATGAAATTCTTATTACCGCGCGTATCCTTGGGGCCTGTGATGTTTTCTGCGCACGTATTGAACCCCGGTCCTATCGCCATGGGTTAGAACCACTTCGGGCTCTAGATATTCTTGAAGACAATAATGACCGCTATGATACGGGTGTCATTATCGCCCTGCGGGATGTGGTCAACTCTGTCGAAGGCGAAAAGCTTATCGCTTCTATTCAGCAATAGGCTTAACAGATGCACATACAAACGCGACTGTTGAAAGCACTGTCTTTGGGAATATTGCTTTTAACAGTCCTGTCTGCTCTTGCTCTGTATAGTAAAACTGTTAATGCTTCCCAAAAGCTGGCAGCACAGCAACGTATTCTCGTCAATGCCATGGAATACCCGTGGAGCACAATCGGTAGATTGAATGCTGCCGGACGCGCCCACTGTACAGGTGCCATGGTCAGCGAACGCCATGTTCTCACCGCTGCCCACTGTATTTATGATGCCAAAACAGGACGGTGGCTTGCCCCACAAGAATTGTATTTCATCGCGGGATATCAGTTCGAAGAATATAAAATTAAATCAAAGATAAAATCCTATAAAAAGTCTGTTGATTAAAGACCC
>NZ_CAKZMP010000264.1 GCF_937128705.1 uncultured Kiloniella sp.
TCGCACGTGTCGTTGCAGGAAAAACAGTTGGTGGTCCTGGCTTAGTTGCTGTGTTTGCGTCTGGTCTTACAGGTACTATTTCTGGTTCAGCTGTGGCGAATACAGCGTCGACGGGTGTGATAACCATTCCCTTGATGAAAAAGGCAGGATTTCCTGCCCGTTTTGCAGGTGGCGTTGAAGCAGCAGCGTCAACGGGCGGGCAGTTGATGCCGCCCATTATGGGGGCGGGTGCCTTTGTAATGGCAAGCTATACACAAATTCCATACACGACGATTATCGCCGTATCTTTTTTGCCGGCTATTCTCTATTTCGCAACGGTAGCTTTTTTTGTGCGTATGGAAGCAAAACGCAGCAATGTGCACGTTGTTGAAGTGGAAACCGAAAGTGCCTTTGAAGTTCTCAAAAGGGGTGGATTACCATTTCTTGTGCCAATAACAGTCCTGATTGGTTTGTTGATCTATGGCTTTACCCCGACCTATGCAGCTGGCTTTTCAATTATCGGGGTCGTTGTCGCTTCGTGGTTGACGCCGAATAAAATGGGTCTACGTGCCATTCTCGATGCTCTGGCACTCGGCGCACGGAATATGGTCATGACAGGGATCTTACTCTGTACGGTCGGTTTGATTGTTAATGTTATTGCGACGGCCGGGATTGGGAATACATTTTCTTTGATGATTACCAATTGGGCAGGGGATAGCCTGATCATTGCGATGGTGCTTATTGGGCTAGCTTCGCTTGTTTTGGGAATGGGCTTGCCTGTCACAGCTTCATATATTGTGTTGGGGACGCTCTCTGCCCCGGCTCTCTATTCACTTATTGCAGATGGTTTACTGGTCGAGGCTATTGCCGCGGGTAATCTGGCTGATGATGCGAAAGCCATCTTCATGTTGGCGGCTCCGGAACGTCTAGCAGAAATTGGTTTGCCTATGTCGACAGAGGCTGCAAAAGGAATTCTGGCGTTAGTTCCCCCGGATATGTCAGACACCTTGCGACAAATGGTGTTAGATAAAGACACTCAAATCTATGCGCTGTTATCAGCTCACATGATTATTTTCTGGTTGTCACAGGATAGTAATGTAACGCCCCCTGTTTGCTTGACCGCCTTTACAGCGGCGGCAATCGCCAAGACGCCGCCTATGGCAACGGGGTTACAATCCTGGAAAGTGGCCAAAGGTCTTTATATTGTTCCACTACTTTTTGCCTACACGCCGTTTTTGGGTGGAGAGTGGCACGAAGTCCTTATGATTTTTGGGTTCTCTTTAGTGGGATTGTATGCCTTGACAGGGGCGTTACAGGGATACCTTGAAGAGAAGCTGAATTGGCTAGAGCGAGGTGTCGTTTTAGCCCTTGGCGCCGGGTTGTTATGGCCGCTGGGATGGGAAATTCATCTCGCTGTTTTAGCTGTCTTTGCTCTCTTTTTCTTCTGGAATAAAAAGAACGTTGCCCCTGTCCAAATATAGGGTCAATACCCTTTAAACATCTGAAAGGCTGGTATCTGATACCGGCCTTTTGGTGTGTTTGGAGCTTTGGTTTTGTTTATTGTGTTGTACTGTTCTTGATGATTTCCATCTGTTCGATGGCAATTTTCAATCCACCTTCGTGATGATACCAAACAATACGACCGTCTTTATTCAGATCCTCCCCCGCAAAGAGGGCGTGGGTTAGTTTCCGGAGCTTTTGTACCTTAGGGGCTGCGGTTTCGATGGTTTTGCTCGCAAGGATTTTCTTTGAAAGCTCAAAAGCTTCTTTAGCGCGGCGCGTTGTATTGCGGCCAACGGATGCGACCATAATTCCGGACACACGAATGATATCGTTGGCATCTTCTGAATCCGAAGCAAGTTCAGCGTGTACTGCAAACGCTTCTGATGCTTTTATCAGGCCGTACCCAAGGCCTGGTCCTTTTACTTCCTGCGCGGGGTCTAAAGCGTGCAGAACATGGCGGGTATGTAAGTGCATGGAACTGAGATTGGTTAGATCCGATGCCGCTAAATCAGCGTGATTTCTGGCGACTTTGGCTTCCGCAGTAGCAACGGGAAGTAATCCCTGTTCTTGAGGCGTGTCCGCCCAATGGGTCATGACGTGGTCGACATGCTTTAAGGCTTCGTTTGCAGTCGCTGAAAAGCTTATTGCCGCGGCAAGAATAAAGGCTGTCATGTAAAGGGATGAGCATCTTCGTTGAGATTTAAGCATCATTTCGTTTCGGCGTATCCAAAGGTTTCCATATCATTATATGACCCTATAGGAATGATTTGAAATGACGAGCTAACAGTACTCAAATTGTTGTGAACGTGCACTGTAAATACCTACTGACACTATGCTGTCAGTAGTGGGGATGTAAAAGAAGATGCCAAGCAACCCATGAAAGCAAACAGGATTATTATGGAGCCCTTTAAAGAAGTTTTTAATCTGAAGTCAATATCCAAGATGGCTGAGCATCTTAAGGCACAACAAAGTGATTTTGACCGGGAAGGGTTTATTGCGTTTGCGACGAAAGATCTGAGTAAGCTTGAATTAAAGCAACGATCTGGAAGGATCACTGAGGCACTTTATAAATATCTGCCCGAAGATTTTTCCCGTGCTGCAAATATTTTACTGGGAATTTTGAACCCCGATGAAAATATATCGATAAGTGATCAGGGAACTTCAGATAAAGGTGTGTCCGGCTGGTTGGTTATGCCTATGTGTGATTATGTTGCGTTCTATGGCAAAGAGCATTTTCATCTATCCATGGAATTACTCAAGGAAATGACCAAGCGTTCGAGTTCTGAGTTTGCTATTCGACACTTTTTACTTTCTGCACCCGTGGTAACATTGGCAGAAATCATGAACTGGGCAGATGATGAAAATTATCATGTGCGTCGATTAGCTTCGGAAGGTTCTCGTCCTCGATTGCCTTGGGCGATGCAATTACCAGACTTTATCAAAAATCCTGCCCCTTTATTTCCTCTTCTGGAAAAGCTTCGGGATGATCCAGAAGAATATGTGCGGCGCTCTGTTGCCAATAACTTGAATGATATAGCAAAGGATCATCCTGACCTAGTCGCTGAAATCGCAAGGAAGTGGATGAAGGGGGCGTCAAAGGAACGTCAGAAACTTATACGTCACGCCTGTCGAACACTTATAAAATCAGGACATAAAAAATGTCTAGAAGCTTTGGGATATAAAGATGCGCAGGTTGAATTAATTGATTTTAATGTGCTGACCCCATCCGTAATCTATGGGGAGGGGGTAGAGTTTGAGATGACAATGACTTCAGAAAGTAATGAGGATCAGGCGCTAATTCTTGATTTTGTCGTTCACCACCGGAAAGCCAATGGAGGAACATCACCCAAGGTTTTTAAGTGGAAAACATTTAATCTTGCTGCTGGGGGAAAACACAAAGCCCGGAAACGTCACAATATTAAACCGATAACCACCCGCAGGTATTATCCGGGACTTCATCAGGTCGAGATCATCGCAAATGGTAAATCACTTGGGCGTAAAGACTTTGAATTGATTATGGAAGAAGTCAGTGCATAGAATATAAGCTGTGAGCAAAGAAAAAGCCGAGCTTTTGGTAAGCTCGGCTTTTTTATGATTTAAACCAGATTTTGGGTTAATGACCTTTTAGTGATTACTGTGATCTTTGTCCTCACCGTCCATTTTCATCGCGCCACCTTTTTCAATATGCACCATAATATCGACGCTACCAGCTTTTTCAAAAGTCAGTGTTAGAGGAAACATTTCGCCTTCTTTTAATGGTGACTCAAGGCCCATTAGCATGATGTGAAAGCTACCCGGTTTTAGCTCAACCATTGATCCCGCAGCAACAGGAATACCACCTTCAACCTGGCGCATTTTCATGACACCATCGACCATGGTGTGAGAGTGAAGTTCAATGCGTTTGGCTGCAGAACCCGCGGCTGCGACCAGTTTGTCATCTTCGGCGCCCATATTGTGTAGTGTCAGGAATGAAGCGCCGTTCTTCATTTGGCCAAGCGTAGCACGCGCCCAAGGTTGTTTAACCATGATGTCGCCGGCTTTAAAATCCTTCGCAGAGGCTAAACCAGAAAGTGTTAGGGCAAGAAGGGCTGTTAGGGTAACGAGAAATTTTTTCATGATAACCTCATGTTGTTTTTCAGGCCTCAATGGCCAGAAAATAAAGAAAACATAGATGGAGTTTGTTCTACTTGGTGGGGGCTTTACTAAGCGCGCGGAGGCGCCCTTGAAGAATGACGCTGATCATCAAGGGGTAGTTTGGCTTGATTTGAGCCTATGACCCGCCACGATAAGGTACTTTGCACCAACAGGGATGCTGTTCGCTTATCTGTATTACGCTGAAGCGTATAAAAAGCACACGTCAAACAATGATCACAATGATCCGTCAGAGTTGCTGAGTTTGAATTATTTTGTTGGTTTTGATCTATGCCGCTCGAGGTGCAAATAAAGCTCAGAGATTTTTCCAGCGTGACCTGAGCGTCGTTTGAATCGGTAAGGGGAGAAGCCGTCGCTTGAATGGAGATAAAGAAGCTTACAAATATTGGCAGGAATAACTTGAAACAGAGCGCAAATATGGAAAGCGCCGCAATGCTTTGTTTGTCCTGTTTCGCTATCTGTTTATCTTGCCGGGGCATATTATGCTCAAGTATTTTAAAACTAGCCCTTAGAGCAGGGCATTATCATACTTGATCCTTACCTTCTTGGGAAACTCTTGGCAAGTTCTTCACCTTCAAGAACCTCTATCGAAGTCATTTTCGCGCTTATTTGTCGCAGAGATTGAGTGCCATAGGTGTTTCCCTGAATAGATGAAACCTTGTACCAGGCATAGGCTTTGGTGAGATCGACCTGAAAGCCACGCCCCTTTTCGTAGAAACGTCCCAGGTTTCGTTGGGCAATAGGATGTCCTTGCATTGCTGCTTTTTCTAGCCAGTGGACAGCGAGGTCAAAGTCCTGCCTAACGCCAATACCATCTGTATAGTATAGCCCAATAAAACTTTGGGCTTGGACTTGTCCCCGTCTTGCCGCTTTTAGATACCAGAAAGCTGATTGTTTATAATCCAAACTCCCCCTAATGCCTTCACGATAAATGTGCCCCATATAGAGCTGTGCTGTTGTATCGCCGTTTTTTGCTGGTTCGCGAAGTTCGTATAAGGCGGTTTCCTTATCACCGTTCTCGTAAGCCTGGAGGCCGAGCGATGTCTCGGCAAAAGATTGAGTTGAGATAAATAGAAAGAAAGCCGAAACAAAGACGCGTATCATTAGATCTCTGACTTTTAAGAGGTTAAAAATGATCAGATACAATCACGGAGCGTAATCGTAAGGAAGCTTACAGGAAAAAATCAGATTCCGGTATGCTTAAACTGCTTTGAATTTATTGATTAGGTATAGTGTGTTTTAAACGTCAGGTGCAATAATCAGGATATGATCATTGTCGTGATACAATGTCATACCATTTGCAAATTGACTATATGTCAGTCCACCAACATCTGTGCCTGAAGCCGTGATATGTGAATCTTCTACGACACCCGTTTCAATCAAGGGTGTGTCGGCTTCAATTTTGAGCGGCTCATCACGGGCAAACAAAACAACCTCTCCTGCGTCATCAGGAAGAAGGTCACCTAGTTGCAAGACGAGTTCGTCGTCATTTTCAAAAAAATCGCTCATACGTTAGTTTTATTCCTTTATGAATACCGATGCAACGATTTTTTCTAGTGATTCCAGTGACTTTTCTGTGGCGGAGCCGAAAAATACCCTAATAAACAGCGGATTGAAGATTATTATTCAAAGGTCTTTTTCTTTTTTTGGATTAAAATTCGCCTAATTGTTTGAAACAACTAGCATATGCTTAATTTGATTATGAATTGATCGCAGAATTCTCTTTGCCAGCTTAGTGACTTTCTCTTATAACCACAGAAAATAAAAACTGGTCATATAAAAGCCCCGGCACGACAGACCCGAAAAATCGGGAAATAAACATATAACAATGACCATGAACTCGAAGGCATGAATGACTCTTTGCGTCTAACATGCCTGTCGTTATGTCGTGAATGGGAAGGTCAAAATTAATGGCAAAATCTAAAGCCTCTAAAGGGCTCGCTTTGGACGCATTGTTTTCTCAGGTTAAAAATGAGGCGCGTTTTACAGAAGCTTGTGCATTGCGCGATGAGCTGGAATCTCGTTTAATTACGATGCGGCAGCAGACAACGAGTCATCCACTAGGGAATCCCGTTCTAGAGCTTGCTCACGATCTTTCAGAACGTCTTGCCGCAGGCGAGCTATCCGTCGATCTACTTTCCCAGTTGGTGCAATATTTATCTGTCGAAGCCTTTGGAGGCAGAGCAAAGCGCGTTTCAGATTATGTTGGTGTCGAAAGTATTGCTGATAATAAATCCAGGTTGTCGGAGCTTTTCAAAGCGTTGGCTTTTGATGATGCGCATACCCAGCTTTCGTTCGAGGCTTTTAAAGACAAGCTGGAACGCGAGGCATTCGGGATTGTTATCACCGCGCATCCGACCTTTGGTTTGTCTAAAGAGCTATATCAGGCTCTGGCCCAGTTTACGGCGAATGAAAGTTCAGATGGACAAGCGCTTGATACCAAGGCGATTGATACACTTAATCAGCTTGTTATAGGTAACTCTCATGAGCCTGATCAGGCCATTGATTTACTTGCTGAACATGGACAGGCGATGGAGGCTATCGCTTCGATACAGCAAGCCTTACGAGAAGTATACGACGTTGCTTTGGCCGTTGCAGAAGAACTTTATCCTGAAAAATGGACCGAGCTTTCTCCACGTGTTCTATCCGTGGCAAGTTGGGTCGGGTATGATTTGGATGGCAGGACCGATATTACATGGGCGAATACGCTCCACACCCGAATGAAGGTTCAGGTTGTTCAACTTGGCTACTATATTTCCAAACTGAACGAGATAACTACAGCACATCAAGGTGAAAAGGATGAACTGGAAACCACGCTTGCCTTGATCAAGAGCCGGGTTACTCTTGCTTTGCATGTGGCTGAAAAAGAAACTGAATTTTTCAGTGATAAAAGTGCATCAGAAGAAGCCTTAAAAGAAATATCCCGTTCAATTGTTGCAGACGATGGTGCACGTTTGGTGCATACTGCGGAATTGATTGAAGCAATTAACCGCGCCCTCAACTTAACTGATAATACTGAACTGAAACGCTCTCTGATTATTTTGAGATCTGAAATTGCAAACTATGGGCTGGCAACATCTCATATGCATGTCAGGCTCAATTCTGCACAACTTCATAATGCCATTCGCAAGAATATTGCTATGGAAGGTGAACCGGATGATCCCGGACGCCGCCGAGGGAATTTCCGCGCGCTTTCCGGTTTGTTGGATGAGGTGCAGCCAATTCGCATAAACTTTGGCTCGTTATCTGCTGAACACACGACCGCAAAACGCATGTTCATGTTGATTGCCCAGATGATCAAGTATGTAGATGCATCGCGTCCAATCCGCTTCTTAATTGCTGAGTGCGACACACCTTTTACCATTTTGACGGCCCTTTATTACGCAAAGCTGTTCGGTGTTGATGATCTGCTGGATATCTCTCCGCTCTTTGAAACGGGAACTGCGCTAGAACGTGGCAGTGAGGTTCTTGCCGATCTTCTGGAGAGCGAACAGTA
>NZ_CAKZMP010000265.1 GCF_937128705.1 uncultured Kiloniella sp.
TCCAGACGGTAGCGCAGAATAACGTGCGATGGATAGGTAACTTCATCGGCATCAACCCGTATAAAATCAGGCTTAACCTTGTTATAAATGCGTTGCATGTTTTCCGGTGCCCAAGCAGTCCCATGACCACCAAACGCTGCTTTTGCTTTCTCCGCAACGAATGAGACAAACTCTTCACTTCGGCTCGCCTGCATTTCAATAATAAGCGATTGGCTTTCATGCATTGTCATACCGCGCGCAGAGCCAACAGGCTGAAGACGCCAATCCTTTGGAAGGTTGCGCTCGTACATCGCGTGCCCGGTTTCATGAAGGACACCCATCAGCGACGTCATAAAATCTGTTTCGTCATACCGTGTTGTTATCCGAATATCATCAGGCACACCACCACAGAAAGGATGCAAGCTCACATCAAGACGGCCATTATTGAAATCAAAGCCCACAGCCTTGATCATTTCTCGTCCCAGAGCTTCTTGCGCTTTTACAGAAAACGGCCCATCAGGCATCACTGCTGCGGCTTCTGATGCCTGTTTTTCCAGTACTGACTGTGTGAAGTCTGGTAGGAATGTCGCTAAGTCATCAAAAATCGCATCAATGCGCATTAATTTTCCGCCAGGCTCGAAATGATCCAGCAAAGCATCATAGGTATCGCACTGAAAAAGCTCGGCTTTGATCTTGGCTTCTTGCTGCGTGAGGTTAAGCACTTCTTTCATCGCAGGCAGGATCGAAGCAAAATCATTATTCGGTCGGGCTTCACGCCAGATCATCTCACAGCGTTTGCCAGCTTTGGTTTGCGCTTCGACAAAATCGCCATCGAGTGCCGTTGCATGACGCCAGATTCGCTGCATCTCACGCAGATTAGCCAACTGCCAGCTACCAAGATCCCCTTTGCTTTCCAGAGCTTGCGCAAACAAGTCTTCCACTTCACTGCTGGTCAGAATTTCATGCTGAACACCACTAAGAGCAGCAAGCTGTTCCATTCTGGCTTCGGCACCACCAGCAGGCATTACTGTCGACATATCCCAACCTAATACACCGCTGGCTTCACCAATAGCGTTCATCCGGCGGAATTTTTTTTCAAGAGCAAGATAAGCTGACATTTTACATTCCCAATCAGGCAACAAACCATTCACAAGACGAGCGATTGTAATTTAATCGTCTTCCAATTTTTCAACAGGGCGATAATGATAGATGAAATAAATCACGGCAAGAATCAAAGCCATAGCATACCAAGTAATAACGTATTCCAGATGATTATTCACCAAAGCTATACGCGTTTGCCCGCCAAGAGGATATCCCCCCGGATTAGCCGTAGGGCCTGCATCAAGATAGACACTCATCACCGGATTAGACAGATCCGTTTTCTGGCTCATTTCTTTGATATCTGTATAAAACCAGAAGTTATCTTCGGGATCATTGACTGGGCGCACAAATTCATACCCCTTCCATCCACCAACGCGAAGAAGACCTTCTATTTTAACGGGCCCATCAACCTGACCTTCAGGCCGAGAGGCAGGCGCTTTAAACTCAGAAGGAACAAAACCACGGTTGATCAGAATTTGTCGCCCATCCGTCATCACAAAAGGGGTAATAATCTGGATGCCTAACTGCCGATCCAATGAACGTGCCCCCATGATAAGCTCTTTATCATGCAGGAACTCACCCTCTACCCAGACATTGATAAACTCATCAGCTTGCGGGTCAGCAACTTCGCCGGGATATGTTTCAGAAAAAGAAATAGCCACAGCAGAAGCGCGATCTGTTCGTAACGCAATTTGATCTTTTTTCCATTCCATGCGTGATAACTGCCAAGTGCCCAGAGCAATCGCAATCAAAACGACGGGAATAGTAAACATCGTAGGCCAAAAAGTTGGCTGGAAACGGCGTAAAGTGCCTTTGGTCATAATCGACAAATCCTGTGTCGCTTGCTTTTAATAATATTCGAGCGCCACCATAAGGCCTTTGCAAGAACAGAGCAAAGCGATTGAGGCCCTCTGACAAGAAAATCTCTTAAACATAGGGCGAATGTAAAAGGTCGAAGACATCTCCAGTGACATTCCCAAAGGCATACTTGGAAACATAGAAAGAAGAAGGCCGTGCCTTAACGGGTGAAATGTGAATTTCACTTGCGTTTCAGGCACGGCCTTCTTTCAAACCGATACTGTTTCAGGTTGCCCTGATAGGCTGGACTTAGCCACCCCACCAGTAAACAGCAACAAATAGGAACAACCAGACAACGTCCACGAAATGCCAGTACCAAGCAGCCGCCTCAAAGCCAACATGGGCTTCAGGTGTGAAGTGACCTTTTTTTGTACGGATCAAACATACAAAAAGGAAAATGGTACCAACGATAACGTGGAAACCGTGGAAACCGGTCGCCATGTAGAAGGTAGAAGAATAGATATTATCTGTGAACCCGAATGCAGCGTGGCTGTATTCGAAAGCCTGAAGTGCCGTAAAAATCACGCCAAGACCGACAGTAATCATCAAAGCATGTACCGCTTGCTTCTGTTGACTGTTCAAGATCGCATGATGCGCCCAAGTCACGGAACAACCGGACAGCAGTAGGATCAGCGTGTTCAAAAACGGCAGATCAAATGCATCAAACGTTACAACATCAGCTGGCGGCCAAACGCCCCCGATAACTTCACTCGGATAGAACGCCGCCGTGAAATATGCCCAGAAGAATGCAACAAAGAACATTACTTCAGAAGCGATGAATAGTACCATCCCGTACCGCAGACCAATACGAACCACAGGGGTATGAAGGTGACGAACATAAGCTTCGTTCACCACGTCACGCCACCAGCCATACGTACAAATAAGAACCGATGCGATACCCGCAAAAAGAACTATATTTGTATAGTCGTGCATCATCAAAACAAGACCTGTCGCCATCAAGCCAGCAGCAAAAGCTGTCAGCAAAGGCCAAGGGCTTGGATCAACCAAATGATACGGATGTTTTACTTCGTCGTGCCCTGCACTCATGATATCCCTCTTAACCAGACGCTATTGCGTATTGTTAATTGACCTCTACAACCGGTTTATTTCCGGTGTCATTACCCAAATCACCCACATCCACACTATCTTCTTCTTCAGTATCCCGGAAGAAAGTGTATGATAGAGTGATTGTTTTTACGTCACTGAGATTCGGATCATTCTCTATTTCCGGATCGACGTAGAAAGTGACAGGCATGTCAACTTCTTGTCCCGGCAACAAAGTCTGCTCTGAAAAACAGAAACAATCTACTTTTACGAAATACTGACCAGCCTTTAGCGGTGTCACATTAAATGTGGCAACACCTTTAACCTTATCATCAGACGTATTTTTTGCGCGATAAAACGCAATTCCTTCTTCCCCGACCTTAAGATCAACCGCGCGCTGCGCAGGCTTAAAGTGCCAAGGCAAATCTCCATTCACCGAAGAATCAAATCGAATAGTCACATCACGATCACTAACGACCAGATCGTCCGTTGCTCCAGCTTCAGAAACCTGTGTTGTGCCACCATATCCTGTGACCTGACAAAACAGCTTATACAGTGGCACGGATGCAAAAGCCAACGCCACCATTCCACAGACAACACCGCCCAGAATGATTGCAACGCGCGCATTTTTATCGCCAGCGACAGACATGCTACTTCATTCCCATCTTTACGATCGTGACCGCATACACAAGTGCAATGAAACCAAGTAAAACGCCCAAAATAGCCCAGTTGCGGCGTTTTCTCTGTTTATGGATTTCTTCCGAATTTTCCACAGTTTCATATTTTTTTGTTTTGTCTTCAGACATATTAACCACCAATCAAACTCAAAATACCTGGCGTTCGATCAATAATAAGAACGGCAAAGAGAACAAAGAGATATAGAATAGAATAAAAGAACATCTTGCGAGCATGGCGATCTTCTTCAGAACGCAGCACCTTGATGTTCAGCCATAGAAAATACGAACTCGCGATCAGCGCGACAGCCCCATACAGCAGACCAGCAACATTGAAGTATACTGGCGCCAGAACAACAGGGAAAAGGGCAATAGTATAAACCAGCATTTGCCACTTAGTATTCTCACGACCAGAAACAACTGGCAACATCGGCACTTTAGCAGCAGCGTAATCGCCATCTTTATAAAGCGCCAAGGCCCAAAAATGAGGCGGCGTCCACATAAAGATAACCAAGAACAGAACAATAGATTCAATAGAGACAGTTCCTGTTACAGCCGCCCAGCCAATCATCGGAGGGAACGCGCCGGCAGCCCCACCAATGACAATGTTTTGTGGCGTGCGGCGTTTTAGGAACATTGTGTATACAAAAACATAAAAACCGTTGGCTAAAGCCAGAAGTGCTGCAGCGGTCCAATTAACCGCTAAGCCCATGATCATCACAGAAAACAGGCTGAGGATCACTCCAAAACTCAAGGCAACGTCCGGTGCCATACGACCAGCCGGGATCGGGCGTTTTTTCGTACGTGTCATGATCGCGTCAATATCGCGGTCATACCACATGTTAATTGCTCCGGCGCCACCAGATGCAATCGCAATGCAGAACAGGGCAATAATTCCAAGGAATGGATGAATAGTGCCCGGAGCAACCATCAAACCGGAGAATCCAGTGAACACAACAAGGTACATGACACCCGGCTTCATCAAAGCCCAGAAATCAGCAACCTGCGCAACACCGCTTAAAGAAGCAGTATCAGTTGTTGTTGTATTTTCCATAGATGTATCGGTCACAATTTACTCCTGATTAAATCCGGCCATTAACATCGAATAATGCGATGAAATGGCCGGATCTATACTTAACTACCGTTATTTTATTTTTGGCAGCTCGTTAAAGCAGTGGAACGGTGGAGGAGAAGATACTGTCCACTCTAGCGTCGTTGCACTTTCTCCCCATGGATTAGCTTCAACACGACGACCGAATTTCATTGTCCAGATAGTTAGTAGAACAAAGAATATAGTCGCAGCAAAGGTAATGTACGCACCATATGATGAAATCGCATTGAAGCCAGCATAGGCGTCAGGATAATCAACATAACGGCGCGGCATTCCCTGTAGTCCGAGGAAGTGCTGAGGGAAGAAGATCATGTTCACCCCAACAAACGTCAGAACAAAATGCAGATAGCCTGCCCATGCCGGATAATCGCGACCAGACATTTTACCCATCCAGTAATACATACCAGCGATAATGCCAAAAACAGCACCAAGGCTGAGAACGTAGTGGAAGTGCGCCACAACATAGTAGGTGTCATGCATCGCCAGATCCATACCAGAGTTCGCAAGAACAACCCCGGTTACACCACCAACAGTAAAGAGGAAGATGAAACCAAGCGCCCAGACCATAGGTACAGAGAAGCGGAGTGAACCACCCCACATTGTCGCAATCCAAGAGAAGATCTTAATCCCGGTAGGTACAGCAATAACCAGCGTAGCCGTTGTAAAGTAAGCACGTGTATTTACGTCCAAACCAACGGTGTACATGTGGTGCGCCCAAACAACGAAGCCAACGAAACCAATCGCACACATAGCATAGGCCATGCCGAGATAACCAAACACAGGTTTACGGCTAAAGGTCGAAATGATGTGAGAAATGATACCAAATCCAGGCAGGATCATAATGTACACTTCGGGGTGGCCAAAGAACCAGAACAGATGCTGATACAGGATCGGATCACCACCTTTGGCCGGATCGAAGAAAGATGTTCCGAAGTTACGATCTGTCAGCAACATAGTGATCGCACCACCAAGAACAGGAACCGCCAAAAGCAACAAGAAAGCCGTCACAAGCATGGACCATACAAAAAGAGGCATCTTGTGCAGGGTCATGCCTGGCGCACGCATGTTAAAGATTGTTGTGATAAAATTCACCGCACCAAGAATGGATGATGCACCCGCCAGATGGAGGGCAAAAATCGCCATATCAACCGACGGTCCCGATTGCCCAAAAGATGAGAGCGGTGGATAAACCGTCCACCCGGTACCCGCACCCTCTCCGACCAGCGCAGAGCCAAGCAGCAGAAGGAACGCAGGAACAATCAACCAGAAGGAAATGTTGTTCATACGTGGGAAGGCCATATCCGGTGCACCGATCATCAAAGGAACAAAGTAGTTCCCGAAACCACCGATCATCGCAGGCATAACCACAAAGAACACCATGATGAAACCGTGTGCCGTAACAACAACGTTCCACCACTGACCGTTTGGTTCACCATCAGTCAAAAAGTATTGTACGCCTGGCTCTTGAAGCTCCAAACGCATGTAAACGGAAAATGCGCCACCGATCAAAGCAGCGATTACTGAAAAGACCAGATACAAAATACCGATGTCTTTATGGTTGGTTGAACAGAACCAACGGGTAAAGAATCCCGGCATGTGATCATGGTCGTGATGGGCTTCAGCAGCAGTACCCATATCTCAAATCCTCATTTCGTTTCTTTAAGCGCTTCTCTTGGCGCTATAACCGATTGAACGGCGAAATCTATCGAAGCTTCTCAGTTAAGCTGAGCAACCTGTACGGAACGATCATCTTCAATCGCAGCAAATTCTTCCTTGGCGAACTCAACCCATTTGTCGAACTCTTCTTTGGAAACGGCTTTGATCATGATCGGCATATAGGAATGGCCTGTGCCACAAATCTCTGAACACTGACCGTAGTATGTACCTTCTGAGTTCACTTCGAACCAAGTCTCATTGATACGCCCAGGTACGCCATCGAGCTTCAAGCCCATAGAAGGCATTGCAAAAGAGTGAATAACGTCATCACCAGTTACCAAGAGACGAACTTTCGTGTTAACAGGGACCACAATCGCGTTATCCGTCGTCAACAAACGTGGCTCACCAGATTCCAGTTCATCTTCTGACTTCATATAAGCGTCAAATGTGAAATCGCCTTGGTCAGGATATTCATAAGACCAATACCACTGTTTTCCGATCGCTTTGATCGTCATCTCGGTATCAGGATTACTGTCCGCCGCATAAAGAATTTTGAACGAAGGTATCGCAATAATCACCAAAATGATTACCGGAACAGCAGTCCAGATAATTTCAAGCAGCGTGTTATGGCTTGTCTTTGATGGGACAGGGTTCCGTTTTTCAGAAAAACGGAACATCACATAAAGCATCAGAACCAGAACAACGACACAAACTGCGACAATAATATAAAGCAGTAGCTCGTGAAATTCTCCCAATGCAACAGCAGTCGGAGAAGCGGCATCTTGAAGACCAAGACCCCATTCGACTGGCTGAGAGGCGTGACCAGTAGCAGCCAAACCGCCGAACAGTGCAACAGCACTAATTAGATAGGCAATCCGTTTCAGAAACGTCATGTACTCAACATCCTGTTTTTTTATATCAACTTTTGTTCCTGAATTGATCAGGATCAAAGTATCTTTCCCGATTCCAAGACTAATATACAGAATGGATGATTCTGACACTAGCTGGACTCCAAAGTTATTCTGGCGCAACCTACCCTATTGAAACCCGAGAGGACAAGCCCCAGATACACAAGAATTACGCATAGTAGATGCTTTAAGCTACCAAAAGATAAACATTAAGTGAACTATACTCCTTCCCGGGAAGCCCGTCCCCGGGTTGCGACCTTATGACGCAGAACCCCATTTACCTCATAAATCTGCGCGTTTTACATTTAATTCTTAGTGTGAATTCCGACTTTCCTGCTCAACTATTTTACGGACACGGCGTACACCTAACCATAACGCAGCAACAACAAACGGGATAGATACAGCCGCAACAATAGACGCGTTTATATCGACTCCAGCGGTATTAACCCCCTTTGCCAAATAGTAAATCAAGCTAACGACATAGTAACTGATCGCCGCCACAGAAAGACCTTCTACTGTCTCCTGTAATCTCAGCTGAATACTTGCTCTTTTATCCATAGACTTCAGAAGTGCAGAGTTCTGTTCCTCCAGTTGAATATCAACACGCGTTCTCAATAACTGTCCAGCCCGCGCAACCCTTTTAGAAAGTGTATCCAAACGCAATGCCATCGCCTCACAAGTTCGCATTGCCGGGGTTAGACGCCGATCAAGAAAACTTTCCATCCGTTGAAAGCCATCCATGTTCCCTTCTTTCAACTTCAAGATTCGCTGTTTAACCAGTTCGTGATAAGCTTTCGACGCTGAAAACCGATAGTTGGTAGCAGCTGCAGCCTGCTCAATTTCAGCCGATAGCTCAGTCAACTCGCTCAGCAACTGCTTTTCGTTATCCACATCCCGGCGGTCGGTCATACGCGTCGTTATATCCTTTAGCGCGCGCCCTGCTTTTGCCAAACGATCCCCATATTGCTGTGCCAGAGGAAGAGAGAGAAGGGCCATCATTCGATAGGTATCAATTTCGAGCAACCGTTGAACAGCACGCCCTATTTGTCTTGGTTTCAAACCGTAATCTTTAATAAGGATGCGGCCATACCCGTCCTCGTTAATGCTAAAATCCATCCAAACACCGGCAAGTCCACCACGTAGTGTACAGGCAGATAGATGCCCCGTAGGAAAGAAAGAAACTTGCTCCTGCATCGTGCGCTCCGGTGCATCGTGACCTTCGAGTTCAAGATGCACACCGACCAGTCTTTGACCCGGTACGGCATTAAGCCAATCCACAGGTACCAGTTCTATTGCCGTCTTTGAGAAAGGTTTATGATATGCCTGTTTTGGCTTTTGAACACTTGGTGCCGTATCGTACTGCTTTCGATCCGGATCTTTTCTGTTGCGAAAAAAAGTGTAAGTGGAAAATTCTGTATGACGCTCCCAAACCACGTAAAAGTGACCTAGGTCAGCCATAAAATGTTTCGTTCCTGGGGCTGGTGCTGCCACGTTAAAACGTTGGCATAACAACCCCACATGGGCTCTTTCCTCTTCGGCTTTGTTTTCTCCTGATAACATTCCTATATGAGTGATAGTTTCTGGACCAGTCAGCTGGGTAAATGGCCTTGCATGTAATTCATTACAAAGCTCAACCCGTAAGGGGTGATCGCGCAACATTTTTGTTCCTTATATCGACCTTATTTCTGTCTTTTTAACAGAGCTCTTTTAGTCCGCTTTATTCCGTAGAAGCGTTTTTTGCCTTTTGACAAAATGAAGTTTGACAAGATTCTCTTTAATTTGGAAGTCAAGATCATTGGCCTTCTCACATTGAGCACCTATATTGTCTGCAAAGGTATATTAAAGGAATCCATTTATGAGCTACATTGCCACAACCGACGATCTCTTTTTCAACCGCACCAATTTGGATCAAAAACGGCTGGAAAACATTGTCAATAATGCACTCACAGGTGCCGACGATGGTGAGCTCTATCTTGAATACCGCCAATCCGAAGGTATGGTTTTCGACGATGGACGACTGAAAAACGCCAGCTTTGACACATCTCAAGGATTTGGACTTCGTGCAATTGCTGGTGACAGTGCTGGCTATGCCCATGCAAGCGACCTGAGTGAAGAGGCCATAAAACGCGCGGTGAATACTGTCCAAGCCGTTCACAGCGGACATTCCGGCACTATGGCAGGTTCGCCACAAGGAACAAACTCAGCGCTTTACACCGAAGACAACCCCCTATCTGCCTGTGCTTTTGAAACCAAAATCAAAGTGCTCAGTGATATTGATGCCTATGCCCGCGCAAGGGATTCTCGAGTAGTTCAGGTTAGCGCATCTATTTCCGGCGAATGGCAAGCCGTACAGATTATTCGCGCTGATGCCCACAAAGTTGCTGATATCCGCCCGTTGGTACGTCTAAACATTTCAGTCACTGTTGCCCAAGGAGACAAGATGGAAAGTGGGTCCTATGGTGGCGGTGGCCGCTTTGTTTATGACAGCCTGCTTGATCCAGCTTATTGGCAAAAAGGAACTGACGAGGCTATTCGGCGAGCACTTGTTAATTTGGATGCTGTTCCCGCACCTGCTGGTGAAATGCAGGTCATTCTTGGTCCTGGGTGGCCTGGAATTCTACTGCACGAAGCCGTTGGTCATGGTCTGGAAGGTGACTTCAACCGTAAAAAAACATCAACCTTTAGTGATCGTGTTGGTGAACGCGTTGCCTCTAAAGGTGTTACCGTCGTTGATGACGGCACCATCGCGGATCGCCGGGGATCAATCTCGGTTGATGACGAAGGCACGCCGTCTCAATGCACAACCCTGATTGAAGACGGCCTTCTTGTTGGATACATGCAGGATCGTCAAAATGCTCGACTAATGGGCGAGAATTCTACAGGCAACGGTCGTCGACAAAGCTATGCCCACATTCCAATGCCACGCATGACAAACACAGTGATGCTGAACGGCGAACACGATCCCAAGGAAATGCTTAAATCTGTGAAGGATGGCATTTACGCTGTGAATTTTGGCGGCGGTCAGGTCGATATCACGTCAGGTAAATTCGTTTTTGCCTGCACGGAAGCTTATAAAGTCAAAGACGGTATTGTCGGGGAAGCTGTAAAAGGTGCCACTTTGATAGGAAACGGTCCTGATGCCATGCAAAAAATTTCCATGGTTGGTAACGATATGGAAATGGATGATGGCGTTGGCACTTGCGGCAAAAACGGCCAAGGCGTTCCCGTTGGTGTTGGACAGCCCACTCTTTTGATCAATGGCATTACTGTTGGCGGTACTGCCTAAACCAAAGAACACTTGGGTTGTAAATTAATACTTCCTTAATTCAATTTAAAGTAGTATTCTAAATACAACCTCCTATCGACCCTTGTATCGATATTTTAATGCCCCGGTTAATTCCGGGGCTTTTTTTGCGATCTTTTCAAAAAAAAGGCTGATCACTCACATAAAGAGTAATCAGCCTTTAAATTAAGTCACTTAACTGCGTCGAGTACCTCACTTAGTCGTGAGGCTTACTTAATAAGCATACTCAATAAATGCAGGGTCAACGGACTCGTTCCAGCGTTCATAATAAGCTTTGAGCTTTTCTTCAGCTGGGGTAACTCCGCTTTCAGCTGTCTCCATCAACGTATTAAGGAAGTGAACTTCATCACGTCCTTGGCCATCAACACGTCCTCTGTTTTCCAGACCGCTGGCTGCTATTTTTACGACTTCCTCTGCCAAGCCTTGAAGTTTCTGGCCACGGACGACCGCAGATAAGCCCTTGGCCGGGACTTCCGCTCTCAACAATTGGCGCTCTTCATCCGTCCAGTCTTTCACCAGATCCCATGCGGCATCCAGCGCGGATTGATCATAAAGCAGGCCAACCCACAAAGCAGGTAAAGCACACAGAGATTTCCACGGGCCACCATCAGCACCGCGCATTTCCAGGAATTTTTTCATTCGCACTTCGGGGAAAGCCGTCGTAATATGGTCATCCCAATCTTTTAACGTTGGCAATTCGCCGGGGAGTATTTTCAATTTTCCCTGCATAAAATCACGGAACGATTCACCGCTGGCATCCAAATATTTACCATCGCGATAAACAAAATACATTGGCACATCGAGAACGTAATCCACATAGCGCTCAAAGCTCATACCATCTTCGAACACAAAAGAAAGCATGCCACAGCGGTCAGGATCAGTATCAGTCCACAGATGGCTACGATAGCTCAAGAACCCGTTGGGTTTACCATAGCTAAAGGGAGAATTCGCAAAAAGGGCCGTTGCAATAGGCTGCAATGCCAAGCTGGTACGAAATTTGTGGATCATGTCCTGCTCGCTGGAAAAATCCAGATTAACCTGAACAGTACAGCTTAGCGTCATCATATCTAGACCAAGATTACCGCGTTTTGGCATATATTCGCGCATAATCTTGTATCGGCCCTTTGGCATCCAGTTGACGCCTTCCTGCCCCCATTTCGGATTGAACCCCATTCCAAGCATATGAATGCCAAGCGGTTCGGTAATTTCCTTAACCTGATGCAGGTGAGAGTGCACTTCACGGCAGGTATCGTGCACTGTCTCCAAAGGAGCACCAGAAAGCTCAAGCTGTCCACCGGGTTCCAATGTGACCGAAGCGCCGCTATCTGTTAGCGCAATAATATTGTCGCCTTCATAACCCGGGGTCCAGCCAAACCGATTGGCAAGACCTTCAAGGATCATCTTGATTGATTTTTCACCATCGTATTTCAGCGATTTAAAAGTCTCATCACAAAAAGCGAACTTTTCATGCTCTGTCCCAATGCGCCATTGATCTTTAGGTTTATTACCGCTTTCCAGATAGGAAATCAGTTGGGCTTTATCCGTAATTACGGTTGATGAGGAAGAAGCGTCGGACATATTTACATTCCATTTATTCGGTCGTCGTTTAAAATAAAAACTCAGAATTGCCTGAATTCAGGCAACCGTGACCGGCGTTGTACCTTTTGGTGGGCGCATACCCCCATCTCCTAATATTGCCTGCCAACATGACAGGGCTGCAACAGCAGCGGTATCAGCCCGAAGTACCCTTGGACCAAGACCTATTGGTGTCACATAAGGAAGGCGACGAAGAGCTTCAAGCTCTTCTTCAGCAAAACCGCCTTCCGGACCGATTAAAACTGCCCAAGGGCGTTGACCGGCATCTGGCTCTTTAACCAGTATTTCTGTTAGAGTTTCTGCAATCGGCTTTGCATCGCCAAATTCCGCACAAACCATTAAACGCCTGTCATCAGGCCATTTATCGATGAGTTTGTCCAATGATACGGCATCATCAACTTCTGTTACCGACAAGCGTTCACATTGTTCGGCTGATTCCTTTGCATGTGCAGCAAGCCGATCACGGTTAATTCGCTTAACATCCGTGTAACGGGTAAAAACTGGCAAGATGCGTGAACAACCAAGTTCTCCGGCTTTTTCGGCAAGGAAGTCTATCCTCGAACGCTTAATTGGCGCAAATACCAGCCAAATATCAGGTTCCGGTGCAGGTTTACGGCGCTGCTCTTGAATATGTAGCGAACACCATCCCTTGCCCAATCCCTCGATCACACCAAGCCATTCGCCGTCTCGCTCATTAAAAAGACCGATTCGTGCGCCCGTGTTAAGTCGCAAGACAGACCGCAGGTAATGCGCACCCGCGGCATCAAGGCCAACAGTAGCCCCTTGGCTCAAGCTTTCTTCAACATAGAGTCTGGTTACAACACGTTCCATCTCTCGAACCTACCTTCACAAAGCAGTACTTCAGGTGTATCACTCATAATTAAACAAGTAGATAACACCCCCAAAAGAGATAACACAACGCCGATATGACCAATAATGCCAGCGACAATGCCAGTGACATCGCGAATGATCGTTTAATCATCAGAATATCTCCTGCATGGATACGACCATATCTGCGTCTGGCAAGACTGGATCGCCCGATTGGAACTTGGCTGTTACTCTTCCCCTGTTGGTGGTCAATGTTATTGGCAACCAGTGCGCCCGGCTATCAAATCGGCAGTCCCTTTGCACCGCTCTATTTCATGGCACTCTTTGCAATCGGCGCCCTTACAATGAGGGGCGCGGGCTGCACTATAAACGATATGGCTGATCGAGAGTATGACAAGAAGGTAGCGCGCACTGCCACACGTCCTCTGGCCAGTGGTGAGTTATCCATGAGACAAGCCGTGGCCTTCCTTGCCCTTCAACTTACCATTGGGCTCGCGGTATTATCTCAGTTCAACACCTACACCATTATTTTAGCCGCATCAGCCATATTGCTGGTGATCTGCTATCCCTTTATGAAGCGCATAACCTATTGGCCCCAAGCATGGCTTGGCCTGACCTTCAACTGGGGTGCCTTGGTTGGTTGGGCCGCTGTACGAGGCGACCTCAGCCTCCCCCCTCTTCTCATTTATATCGGCGGGATTGCCTGGACACTTGGGTACGACACTATTTATGCACATCAGGATAAAGAGGACGATGCATTGGTCGGTGTGAAATCCACCGCATTGAAACTGGGAAACAAAACAAAGCATTGGCTCGTGCTCTTTTACAGCATTTGTACGCTCTGCTTTGCCGCAGCAGGATTTATTATGGGCTTACAATGGCCTTTTTGGCTGGGAATTGCAGGTTTGGCCTCTCATTTCTTCTGGCAAGTAACCACCGTTCAGATTGATGATCCAGCCGACTGCTTAAACAAGTTCAAATCCAATAGAAATATTGGATGGATTTTTCTGGCTGGGATCTACCTTGCCGCTACAATCAAATAGCCCAACCTTAAATGACGCCAATTTCCAACCCCAAGAATTTCATCACCCAAAACACTCGATCAACGGGGACGCCGCTTCTTGGAGATGAAATAGAACTTTATCTGGCCTGTCAGGATCTACCGCTATGGCAACTGGGCGAAGAAGAGCTAGATAAGCTACAACTTCCCACGCCCTTCTGGGCTTTTGCTTGGGCTGGCGGCCAAGCTCTCTCTCAATACATTTTGGATAACCCTGACATTGTCCGGGACAAACGCGTTCTCGATTTTGCTTGTGGATGTGGCATACAAGCCATAGCTGCAAAGATGTCAGAGGCAAAGACAGTCCTTGCTGCTGATATTGATCCCTTTGCCATCGCCGCCACAGAATTGAATGCTGAACAAAACAACGTAAGTCTCGCAACGACGACAGAGAATTTGGTGGGAAAAGACAACCAGGGTTGGGACGTGATCCTCGCAGGCGATGTTTGTTATGAAGGACCAATGGCCAAAGAAATCACATCTTGGCTTAGGCAACTTTCCAAGACAGGCGTGATCGTTCTGATAGGGGACCCGGGAAGAACCTACCTTCCAAAGTCTGGATTAAAGAAATTAATCTCTTATGGTGTACAGACATCCTCTGCCTTGGAAGATACCGATGTACGAAATGCCTGTGTTTGGGAATTCCCTCGGGATGAACAATCTTCAT
Organism: uncultured Kiloniella sp.; assembly: GCF_937128705.1. Lineage (GTDB taxonomy): Bacteria > Pseudomonadota > Alphaproteobacteria > Kiloniellales > Kiloniellaceae > Kiloniella. The sequence continues at coordinate 14,787 of NZ_CAKZMP010000265.1, forward strand.
AAAAAGCGCATTAATCTTTTTCTGACTACGGTTTCTCATTATAACAAGACGCTATCTGACTGCTGCTAAGCTTGGAATAAGATTACACCTTGTTTTTTTGACGATAACCTCTGACAAGTAAGCTTAAAACTGGACCTGAGTGTAAGAGCACGCTAAAGCTCTCCTGTTAAATTGAACCGACTGTTGGCCTGATGAACGAGTACTTACAGAAGCAAACAAAACCATTTGTACTGCTGGATGACACGCTCTCTGGCAAAGGTTCGGTTTTGTTCATCAATCCAAGTAATATCATTAGCTGTAATAGTCCCGAGAAGCTGAATGCGACTTTCGCTTTGATGGACCAGGAAAGACAAGCTGGAAAGCACTTAGCTGGCTTTTTATCTTATGAGTTAGGCTACCTTCTCGAAGACAAGCTTTCGTGTTTACTACCACCGGACACAAGCCGTAATGCTCCTTTACTGTGGTTTGGATCCTTCGAAGAAGCAATCTCCCTTAATCCGGCAGAAGCACATAAGTTCCTCGCAAAACAACGGTCCGGTGATTACAATCTTACAAACCTGAAACCTTCAATGGATGAGCAAAGCTATTGTACCGCCATTCACAAAGTTCAGGATTATATCGCAGCCGGCGACACCTATCAGGTTAACTACACGTTCAAACATCATTTTGATATATCCGGCGACCCAATAGCCTTATTTCAGGAACTCAGGCAGCGACAGAATGTCAGCAATGGTGCCTATATTGAAACAGGTCACCATTCTATTCTCTCTCTATCCCCTGAAATATTCCTGTCAACGCAAGGGCCCAAAGCACGAACCCGACCAATGAAGGGGACTGTCCAGCGCGGAAAAAGCCCCAAAGAAGACAACGAAAATAAAGTCTGGCTCACAAAAGACGAAAAATCACGTGCTGAGAACCTGATGATTGTTGATCTTTTGAGAAACGATATGGGACGCGTATGCGAAGTTGGTTCCATAGAGGTTACTGAACTCTTTACGGTCGAAACTTATCGTTCTCTGCACCAAATGACGTCGAATATCGTCGGGAAGCTTCGATCCGAAGTAAGCCCCATTGACCTTATCACGCAGCTTTTCCCTTGTGGCTCAATAACCGGCGCCCCCAAAGTGCGCACCATGGAAATCATTTCCGAGTTGGAAGAACAGCCCCGTGGCGTCTATACAGGAAGTATCGGACATATCGCACCCAACGGCGATACCAGATTTAATGTCGCCATTCGCACCCTGATGATGGACAAAATGGGCAAAGGTGAAATGGGTATTGGTAGTGGCATTGTGTACGATTCCAGTCCTGAAGCTGAATACCAAGAATGCCTTCTCAAAGGACAGTTCCTGTCAGGCAATTTGGCTGGATACGCAAAACCCCTTTTTGATCTGATAGAAACACTACGATGGGAAGAAGAAACGGGGTATTTCCTTCTTGAAGAACATCTTGAACGTCTTGAAAATTCTGCAGGTTTCTTCGCTTATCCTTTTGAGAAAGAAAATGTATGTTCGGCTTTGCAAAGCCTAGAGCTCAAGGGTACACAGCGCGTCAGGCTTTTACTGCATAAAGATGGCTCGACAACAGTCACAGCCACATCAATAGAGCAACCCGATCCTCAAAAGCCTATAGGCTATGTCGTTTCAGAAAAGACTGCCGATAGCAGTGATATATTCTTTTACCATAAAACAACCCGTCGAGAGTTTTACGAAGACGAACTTGCCAGACAAAATCAGCTCACAGGTTGCACAGAAGTCTTATTCACCAACGAACATGGTGAGATTACAGAAGGCGCACGCACCAATGTCTTTATCGAAATTGATGGCAAGCTGTTCACACCGCCTATTTCCAGTGGCGTCTTAAATGGTACATTCAGAACGTACCTGCTCAAAACAGGTTACAAAGACATCACAGAAAAAGTTCTAACACTTGATGATCTTGCAGTAGCAGACACCGTTTTCTTTGGAAATTCGGTTCGTAATCTAATGCGCGCTCAGTGCATTTCGCAGGAAATAGAAAAGGGAGCATAGAAGCTCCCTTCGTATATAAACCGAACGTCTTGAAAAGGCTAATCCGTTAGATTATGCAACCAGTTTCTGAACATATCCAGGAAGAGCAAAGGCTGCTCGGTGGATCTCTGGCGTATAATACTTGGTCTCAATAGCAGCCGCCTTATAGCGTGCTTCTAATTGATCCAGTGATATATCCTTCAAACCCTTTTGATCCGTTCCCCAACCAAAAGCCATCGGGCCACCAACATAAGTTGGCACTGTGGCCAGATAGCATGTCGCCTCGGCAAAGATCGGCTTAAAGAACGTCAATGTGGATTTCAGCTCATCAGCCTGCAAAAACGGGACCCCGTTCTGGGTGACAAGAATGCCGCCCTCTTCGAGACATGATTTGCAATCTGTGTAGAAGTTATCTGTAAAGAGAACCTCGCCGGGGCCAATCGGGTCTGTCGAATCAACGATGATAAGATCGTATTTTTCCGAACATTCCTTCATGAAAAGGCAGCCATCTTTGATCACAAGATCTAATCGCGGATCCTCAAACGCATTTCCACAAATCATAGGAAGATGCTTTTTGCTAAGTTCGATAACTGTTCGGTCAAGCTCGACCATTGTTACCTTCTCAACAGTTTGATGTTTTAGCACCTCTTCCAGCATGCCCCCGTCACCGCCACCAACAATAAGAACCTTTTTAACGGCTCCGTGGGCGAAGATCGGAAGATGGGCAAGCATTTCATGGTATATGAACTCGTCCCGTTCCGTAATTTGGGTTACACCATCCAAGGCCATAACCCGACCATAGATCTCGTTTTCATAAATAACGAGGTTCTGATGTTCTGTTTTATTATCGAAAAGAACTTCTTTGACACGAAAACTCGAATGAATATCTGCGTGCAGTTCCTCTGTCACCCAGTTCTTCATTCTGTTTCGGTCCTACCCATTTCTTTTCCCCTGATTTCTTTTCCACGGCGAATTTCTTCAACCAGAACTTCGTCAGGGCTAAAAGCTTCTTTCAGAACATCAATTGAATTATGAGGCTCTGAATCACCACACATAAACACATCCAATGCCGCATAGCCTTTTTCGGGCCATGTATGAATGGAAATATGTGATTCAGCCAAAACCGCGACACCAGAAACGCCGCCGTTAGGGGTAAAGTGATGTAAATGTATATGCAGCAAGGTCGCTTTGGACCTTTCAACACATTCGATAAGGGTATTTTCGACAAACTTTAAATCATCTAACCGACGAGCCCCTTTAAGATCAATGATCAAATGGGTGCCGGCAAACCTCTCGCCATCACGTTCAATGAAGAAATCCTTTTGCTCTTCATCCAAGGCAACGACATTCGAAGCTTCGACATTTTTAGTTTCAATACCAGTCCGACAAGCGGATCCGTTTTCTTCCGTTTGGGTGGTGCTTGAACCTTGATTCAAGTCCATCCCCAATTGGAAGAGGGCGTGTGCAGTAGACACTTAGCGTCCTCCCCAACCAGTAGATGACTTTGGCTCAATCGCGGTTTGATGCCGAATGCAAAAAACCCCTGTAAAGCCACGATGTTGCGCGGTCTTAAAGAACCTCGTTTTCAAATGCAAGGAAAAAACTCACCTGCACTGAATACGTGTATTAACGGGATATACTATAGGAAGGATGAAAAACATCCAATGATTGTTTTCTGACAGCTTCCACAACCTTGCTTCTATATTGCGATGCTTCGATAGATTTCAAGATTGCATCATCAAGATCTTGGTCAGCCCCATGGCCTTTGTGAACCAACCTTAATACCTCTTCCTGCTCAAGAGCATCATACCTGCGATTTATTGCTGGTATGGCACTTAAGGCAAGAGGCTTGCCATGAAAATTGAACGCCCCAAACGAGCTACGATAAACGGCGAGACGATTGGGATCAGTCGGCAAATCATGATTTTCTGACGATTCCCATTGGCATTGAACATGTCCATAGGAATAGTTGCCACCCGGCAATTCGGTTTCATGCATACGATCAAGCTGATCATCGGTTAACCATGTCAGAAAAACCTGAACACTGGTTCCAGGACAATATACCAACTCAGCAGCAACGGACCCATAGCGCGCGACGTGCGCGGAATAGACCACGTCGTGATCATGCAGCCAAATTGCGGTTAAGGGAATCGGATCTTGCCCCGAAGGGTGCCCAACAAACTTTCGCGACAACTGTTCTGGCGCACGGTTTGAGCCATGTGCAATAACAGCTTTTCGATCTGAAAGTTTGATCCCGTACTCAGTAACTTTAGAGAAGTCTTCACTTCGCCCATCTACAAATAGATATGACGTTTCAGGGGCAATAAAGGGATATCCCTTTGCCAAGCGAAGCCTGCTACTCTGGTCACGCGGAAGTTCCCAGGGCATAAGATTACGTTATTTAGTCGGTACAGGGCGGAGGAGCGTCTTTATCGACTCTCTCAATCCGGAAACGTGTTGTGCACTCATCGACCGTCAGCCACGCTCTACGTGACCACTCTTTTTTTGCGGATTCATAATCTGCAAACGGGCCGATCCACTCTTCGTCCCCCCCAACGGCTTCGCAGAAAGATGTATCTGCATATTCGCCGCCTACCACAAAAAACTGTTGTGCCATTACTGTTACTCTATACTAATCGCCGAAATTGTCTCGGTACATACGCACTTCTGGGTACTATAGGCCCCTTAACAAAAGAGTAATAGAAAAAAATTCAGAAAAGTGCGTAAAAAAATGAATAAAAGCATCTAAGACAAATCACACCTATCGCAGAAGTCTTGTAAAACAGGGCTTTAAGATTAAAATGCCAATATAAACAATACGAATATTAAAGAATTTAGTTTCTGTTTTTATACGCTATACTCATCGCACAGGTTGTATAAATTTAAAAAATTCATTCAAGGGGTTAACATGCTTTCGGCTTTTTCCATTTTTGCTATCGCAGTCGTCGTGCTCGCGGTCATACTCGTGCTTATGGGGGTAAAATCCGTACCTCAGGGAACTGAATACACAATTGAAAGATTTGGCAGATACACCAAAACATTATCTCCCGGATTGAATTTGATTGTTCCAATCGTTGACCGTGTCGGTGCCGAGCTTAACATGATGGAAACCGTTATGGATGTTCCATCACAGGAAGTTATCACCAAGGATAACGCCTCTGTTCAAGTTGATGGTGTTGTCTTTTATCAAATTCTCGATGCGGCAATGGCTGCGTATGAAGTCAGGAATCTTGAGCGTGCGATACTGAACCTGACCATGACAAACATACGTACCGTTATGGGATCTATGGACCTCGATGCACTTTTATCACAACGCGACAAAATCAACGCCGAGCTGATTACTGTTGTCGACGAAGCAACCGCGCCTTGGGGCGTGAAGGTCACACGTATTGATATCAAAGATATTACACCACCGGCTGATTTGATTGAATCCATGGCCCGTCAGATGAAGGCAGAACGTGACAAACGGGCAAACATTCTCGAAGCTGAAGGTGTCCGCCAGGCACAGATCCTGCGCGCAGAAGGTCTAAAGCAATCGGCAATCCTGGAAGCTGAAGGGCGTAAAGAATCGGCTTTCCGCGATGCCGAAGCCCGTGAGCGTGAAGCCGAAGCCGAAGCAAAAGCGGCTGAATCAGTATCTAGGTCAATCGCCGAGGGGGACATTCAGGCCATCAATTATTTTGTCGCCCAAAAATATGTCGAGGCCTTTGGCAAGTTCGCAGATTCTCCAAACCAGAAAACAATGATTTTGCCAATGGAAGCGACAGGCATTCTTGGTTCGATCGCAGGTGTTGCTGAACTGGCAAAAGCAGCTCTTGGTGATGACAGCACAACATCATCCAAATCGCCTTGGTCCACTGACAGCAAAGACGGAGCATAAATCAGATGGTCGATCTATCTGGCGTAGAATTCTGGTACTGGTGGGTGTTTGCCCTGTTCCTATTGGCCGTTGAAGTTTTTGCCCCCGGAGCTATTGCGCTGTGGATGGGAATCTCAGCGGGGATTGTCGGCGGATTACTCTACATTTTTCCTGATTTACTTTGGGAAAAGCAGATTATTATCTTCGCGGTTCTTTCCGTTGTTTCCGTTGCCGTTTGGCGTATCTATGCACGCAAAAATCCGCCTGCGTCAGATAATCCAAACCTCAACAAACGCGGTTCAGATCTTATTGGATACAGCTTCACCCTTACAGCCAGTCTGAAAAACGGCATGGGTCGGGAAACAGTCAATGGTGTTCTTTGGAAAATCAAAGGTAGGGATTTACCTGAGGGTACGAAGGTGAGTATAACCAGCGTTGAAGGCACAGCCTTAATCGTTGAACCAGAAGAAGCATGATTTCATCTAATGCCATACGCCTCGTTACGGGATTTTATCTCTCACCTTGAAAACCAAGGTCGCTTAGTCAGAGTCTCACATCCGGTATCTCCAGAACTGGAAATGACCGAGATACAAACAAGGTTGTTGGCAGAAAAAGGACCCGCGGTCCTTTTTGAAAACGTCGTGCACCAGGACGGAACGCCCTATGGCATGCCCGTCCTGGTCAATCTTTTTGGAACGGTCGAACGTGTCGCTCTTGGCATGGAACGAACACCAGAACAGTTAAGAGAAGTAGGAGAAACCCTTGCTTTTCTTCGCCAACCGGAACCGCCTGCAAGTTTGAAAGAAGCGTGGAGCAATTTACCGCTACTGAAAACAGTAATGGCAATGAAGCCCAAAAGTGTTTCTTCCGCCCCTTGTCAGGAAGTTGTTCTCACTGGCGATGACATTGATCTCGCAAAATTGCCTATCCAGACCTGTTGGCCCGGGGAACCCGCGCCGCTGATTACCTGGCCACTTGTTGTAACAAAAGGCCCCGGTGACGAAAAAACAGATGTCTATAACCTGGGCATATATAGAATGCAGGTTCTGGGCAAAGACAAAACACTTATGCGCTGGCTCAAACATCGGGGCGGCGCACAACACTATGCTCGTTGGAAAAACCAGAAGCCCGATCCCTTGCCAGCCGCAGTTGTTCTCGGTTCAGATCCCGGAACAATCATTGCCGCTGTAACGCCTGTTCCAGATACGCTCTCGGAATATCAATTCGCGGGTCTGTTGCGCGGAAAAAAAGTTGAGCTGGTCGATTGTAAAACAGTTCCCCTGAAGGTTCCTGCGAATGCAGAAATAATTCTGGAAGGTTTTGTTAGTCTCGATGAATACGGAGATGAAGGCCCATACGGTGATCACACAGGGTATTATAATTCTGTGGAACCCTTCCCCGTTTTCACCGTCACTGCCATCACCATGCGGAAAAACCCAATTTACCTTTCGACCTTTACAGGGCGCCCACCGGACGAGCCATCTGTTTTAGGTGAAGCATTGAACGAAGTCTTCATCCCGCTCATTCAGCAACAATTTCCGGAAATCACCGACTTTTGGCTCCCGCCTGAAGGATGTAGCTATCGGATTGCGGTCGTTTCCATGAAGAAGGCATACCCCGGGCATGCCAAACGTGTCATGCTTGGTGTTTGGTCGTATCTACGCCAATTCATGTATACAAAGTGGGTTATTGTTGTTGATGACGACATTAATGCACGCGATTGGAAAGATGTAATGTGGGCGGTATCAACCAAAATGGACCCTGCGCGGGACATCACGGTTATCGAAGGAACTCCAATCGATTATCTCGACTTTGCCTCACCTGAAAGCGGCTTGGGATCCAAAATTGGTCTGGATGCAACAGACAAATGGGAGCCTGAAACAAAACGCGAATGGGGCGAAGAGATCAGAATGGATCAAGATGTTATCGATAAGGTCAATGATATGTGGGCCGATCTAGGCCTTCCCGGTTCTGGCAAAGCCATCTGGAAAAAATAACGTACTGAAAGAAAATTAAGTGTTTGATCCACAGAAATTAAAATCTGTTAAAAATTTTGAAATCTATCAGTACTGGAACCAACAAAAAGGCGACAAGTTAATGCCTGCGCGTGCAGATCTGGACCCCGCAGATCTCGGCCATCTGTTACCAAACATCTTAATTCATGAAGTCCAGGCCGAACCTCTGGATTTCAGATACAGATTAGTTGGATCAGAAATTGTGAGCCATATAAACCAGAACCCGACAGGGACCTGGATGTCGCAAATACCGCATCAGAAAAAACCTAGCAAACTCTGGAACTTCCTTGAAGACGCTGTCGTCAACAAACATCCTGTAATCGCTAACCCACCTTACCTTGGGAAGTATAAAGAGTTTAAATTTATCGAAGATATTATTCTGCCGCTGTCTGCTGATGGTAAAAATGTAAATATGCTTTTCATTGGTGTTGATTTTCTGAAAGACCACAGCAGGTTACATTGACGAATTGATTTCCAATTCTTCACTTGACCCCGGATAAAATGCAACGCATCTTATTAGCCATGACAAAAAGCGGAAAAATTCTGAGCCTACTAGAGCGACTTATTAACCCGGCCTCCTGAATGAGAGTGCCGGGGTTTATGCTATTCGCAGCTCGGAATTAACTGGAACCGCAATATGTTTACTTCATCAAACAATAAAACAGACTGCCCAACCATGGGCCAAGTAAATTCTGCAACACAACAATCTCAACTAAAGCAGTTAGAGCGCAATTTCTGCAGCTCACTCCTCGGCAACCTACGACTTATTGACGATCATCGCGGCCATTAAGCGGCCCTCGGTGATCGTACTTATTGCCGCTAAAAACATAACGATATTATCATAGAGCTTAATTACTCGGATGCTGCGCCCAAAATTGAGAGCGCCCCGAAAAAAAGAAAGAATAAAACAATGAACAAGATGCCATTTGAACGTTATCAACCCTTTGAAACCGTCAAGTTGGACAATCGTACTTGGCCCGGAAAGACAATTGAAAAAGCACCAATATGGTGCTCTGTCGATTTACGTGACGGCAACCAGGCTCTTATCGAGCCAATGGATACCACGCGCAAATTGAAGATGTACAAGCTGCTTTTGGATATGGGGTTCAAGGAAATAGAAGTTGGTTTTCCCTCTGCATCCCAGACCGATTATGATTTTTTAAGAACCCTTATCGAAGAAGACATGATCCCCGATGATGTCAGCATTCAGGTTTTGACCCAATCAAGAGAACACCTGATTCGCAGAACCTTTGAAAGCATTCGCGGGGCCAAAAATGTCATCGTACATTTATATAACTCCACATCAGAACTACAGCGTCGCGTTGTCTTCAGGCAAGACAAACAGGGAATTATCGATATCGCGGTAGCTGGTGCCAAGTTGATAAAAGAGCTTATCCCAACAGTTCCTGAAACAAAAATTACGCACCAATACTCCCCCGAAAGCTTTACCGGCACAGAAATGCCCTTCGCACGGGATATCTGTGAAGCGGTAATGGACGTATGGGAAGCCAGCCCGGAAAATAAAGTTATCCTGAACCTGCCAGCAACCGTGGAAATGTCCACGCCAAACGTCCATGCAGATCAGATTGAATGGTTCTGCAACAACGTCAAAAATCGTGATTCAGTCATTATTTCTCTTCACCCGCATAACGATAGAGGAACTGGTATTGCGGCTACTGAATTAGGCTTGTTGGCTGGCGCAGATCGCGTAGAAGGCACCCTTTTTGGTAATGGAGAGCGTACAGGCAACGTTGACTTGGTCACACTTGCCGTCAATATGATGACCCAGGGCGTTGATCCAAATCTGGATATTTCTGATATCAACAACATCAAAGAAACCGCAGAATACTGTAACCAACTTCCCGTTCACCAGCGACATCCTTGGGTTGGTGAGCTGGTTTACACAGCCTTCTCAGGGTCTCATCAGGACGCAATCAAAAAAGGGATGGTGGCTCTAAAAGCAAATAACTCGGATCAATGGGAAGTTCCTTATTTGCCAATTGACCCTCAGGATATTGGTCGGAGTTACGAAGCCATTATCCGAATTAACAGCCAATCGGGTAAAGGCGGTGTCGCCTATATCATGCAGAATGATTACCACATGGATCTTCCACGTGATCTGCAAGTGAATTTCTCGAAAAAAATCCAAAATATTGCAGAAACAACAGGCAAAGAAATCACACCTCAAATTATCTGGGACAGCTTCGAAAAGTCATATTTGTGCTCGACATCTCCTGTCGAATTTCTTTCCCACACAACTGTACCTGATACTCATGCAGCCGAGATCCGCCATCTAACGGCAAAGATTAATCATTTTGGTGAAGCCAAAGAGATTTCCGGCAAAGGAAACGGTCCTATTGCTGGCTTCACAGATGCCATCGCAGAAAACCTGGGCGTACGGCTGAGCGTCGAAGATTACCACCAGCATTCTCTGACCCATGGATCAGATGCCAAGGCTGTGGCTTATTTGGAACTGAAAACTTCCGAAGGTGAAACGGTATGGGGCGTTGGAATTGATTCCAATACAACAGTCGCGTCAATCAAGGCCATTGTTTCTGCAACTAATCAAATATTGGAAAATTAAGTTCTTTAGTAGAGCTTGTTTCCCCATCAAACAGCGTCAGATTTTCTGGCGCTGTTTTTATTTTTACTCCATTATTTGTTGATGAATGGAGTTTCTTCGATTGCGCACGAAGCATATGACAATATTTTTATAGCATTAAAACGAAATAATCCAAGCTCTGCGGCTTTATCACTGCTTGTTCGTAGCCTATATATGTAGCGTAACTTTTTCAAAGCTAGGAATATTTATGCCTTCGTCCAGTGACTCACAGAACCTGTTGGAAGATCTGATCAAAAAAGCAAAAGCGGCCGGAGCAGACTCCGCTGATGCGCTGATGTTCAGGTCAGTATCTGTTTCCCATGCTCAACGACTTGGGAAGATGGAGAAACTGGAGCGTGAAGAAAGCAATGATCTCGGCCTGCGGGTTTTTATTGGAAAAAGAAATGCTGTCGTTTCGTCTAGTGATTCGTCACCAGCTGCTATTGATGAGTTGGTAGAGCGCGTTATTTCTATGGCACGGGTTGTCCCCGAAGATCCTTATGCCGGAATTGCAGACGCAGAACAAATTACCAAGTCTTTTCCTGAACTTGATATTTATGATTCGGTAGAGCCCTCTGCGGATGAACTCATCAACCGCGCCAAAGAATGCGAAGAAGCCGCTCTTAGTGTTGAAGGTATTACAAATTCCGGTGGAGCAGAAGCTTCATGGGGAGAAGCCTCAATCGCTCTTGCCGCGTCCAATGGGTTTTCCGGGGCCTATAATTCATCAGGGCATTCTATTTCAGTCTCTGTTCTCGCAGGTGAGAAAGAGACCATGGAAAGAGACTATGATTTTTCTAGCGCTGTGTATGGTGGCGATCTGACCAACCCCACAGAGATCGGTAAAAATGCAGCCGACAAAGCAATAAAACGCCTAAACCCTCGTAAGCCAGACACACTAAATGATATCAGTGTTGTTTATGATCCACGAGTTTCATCCAGCATCATGGGGCATATGATAGGTGCCATCACGGGCCCAGCAATCGCACGAGGCACTAGTTTTCTCAAAGAATCTCTAAACAAAAAAATCTTTGCTGATGGCATCAATATCGTTGATGATCCCCACCTTCACCGTGGCCTACGGTCCAAACCTTTTGATGGCGAGGGTCTTGGAAATAGAAAACAAAACATTATTGAAGACGGCGTCCTACTAACTTGGCTTCTTAGCCTTTCTTCTGCGAGGCAGCTTGGATTACAAAGCACCGGACATGCATCCAGAGGTACATCCGGAAACCCGTCTCCTTCTCCAACCAATCTCTATATGGAAGCAGGCAAACTGTCCCCAGTAGAGTTAATCAAAGATATTAAACAAGGCTTCTTCGTCACCGAGATGATGGGATCAAGTGTAAACGGTCTCACAGGCGATTATAGCCGTGGTGCAGGTGGTTACTGGATTGAGAATGGCGAGATTGCCTATCCCGTATCGGAAGCAACAATTGCAGGTAATCTCAAAGACATGTTCTTGAACCTTACCCCCGCAAGTGATCTTGTTTTCCGCTATGGTAGCAATGCCCCAACAATCCGTATTGATGGCATGACCGTCGCAGGTAACTAACAAATCACCATCCCCATAAGAATGTTCTTCTCAGATTGATATAGGCGAAAATGTCGAGTACAAAATCGAACAAAATGAAATTAGGAGATGCCTCCACACAATTTCTAATTAAACGCCTCTTCAAAGACTATGTCTCAGGACAACTCGTCAAAATAGCCTTCTCTTTGATTGCAATGGCATTTGTTGCCGGCTCAACAGTGATGCTTGCCAAACAGATGGAACCCATAATCAATGATATCTTTCTGAAACGACAGGAAGATTTATTACTACCAATCGCGCTGGGCGTTATAGGCATTTTCTTTGTAAAAGGTGCTGCGACCTACGCCCAATCCATGTTGATGCAACACGTCGGCTTAGAGATTATAGCGACAATCCAAGAACAGCTCTTCAGAAAATTGATGCGTGCCGACCTCGCCTACTTTCACGAGGAATCGCCTGGGAATCTGGTTTCCAGATTTATGAACGATGCCAACATGCTCAAAGGTGTGGTGTCGAATACCCTGACATCCATCGGTAAAGATACCTTAACTGCTGTCGGGCTCATCGGCATGATGTTCTATCAAGACTGGTTTTTAGCAACCATTGCCTTTGCAGCCTTTCCAACCGCAATTCTGCCGATAGCAAAAACAGGTAAAAGAATACGCAAGGTTTCAACAAACACTCAGGAATCAATGGGGCTTTTAACAACACGACTGGACGAAGCCTTCCAAGGTATTCGTCACGTCAAAGCCTATAATATGGAAGATCACGAAACCAAGCGCGTTTCCGAAACAATCTTGACCGTATTACGCCTGAACCTCAAAGCAGCAAGAACCAGTTCTATCCTGTCCCCCATCATGGAGACACTCGGCGGCATTGCCATTGCGATTGTTATTCTTTACGGCGGGAACGAAGTCATCCAAGGCACCAAAGATCCGGGCTCCTTCTTTGCTTTTATCACAGCGCTTTTACTCGCTTATGAACCAATTAAGAAGCTGTCCAAGCTTAATGCGAACATGCAAACTGGCTTGGCTGCGGCCCATCGGGTCTATTCTATCCTTGATAGCGAGCCAAACATCAAAGATCCCTCTGACGCCAAAGAGCTTGAAATAACAAAAGGCGATGTGGTTTTTAAAGATGTTTATTTCAATTACGACGACAATACATCAGCACTCGAAGCCATCAACCTGACAGCAAAAGCCAACAAGACCATTGCCCTTGTCGGGGCTTCAGGTGCAGGGAAAACATCCATTCTCAACCTCATCCCTAGATTTTATGATGTTACCAAAGGTAAAATTACCTTTGATGGTCAAGATATCCGCGATGTGAACTTGAGCAGCCTCAGGCAGGCAACAGCGTTGGTCAGTCAGGAAATCCAGTTATTTGACGATACTGTCAGATCCAACATCGCTTATGGGAAAACTGATGCCAGCGAGGAAGAAATAATCGAAGCAGCCAAAAATGCGCATGCCCATGATTTTATTCTTTCCCTGCCTGAAGGTTATGACACCCAAGTTGGTCCCCGGGGATCAAGACTATCCGGCGGGCAACGACAACGTGTTGCTATTGCCCGCGCAATGGTGAAAGACGCACCTGTTCTACTATTGGACGAAGCAACTTCCGCTTTGGATACGGAATCAGAACGGCACGTTCAAACCGCACTCAATACCTTGATGAAAGGTCGAACCACCTTTGTCATTGCCCACCGCCTTTCAACCGTGATTGACGCAGACATGATCTATGTAATGGATAAAGGGAAAATTATCGAAGAAGGTACGCACACCCAGCTACTGAAAAAATCTGGGACCTATGCAAAGCTGTACGCGTTACAATTTGCCGAAGAAGCCGGAAAAATCAATGAGGCTTCACAGCCAGTTTAAAGGCTACTAAAGGAATCTGCCCGAAAAAGATTATGAAGCTATCAAAACGGATACTCCGTTCAACCTTTTTCCAAAACCTTATCGCCAGATTAATTTCTAGCTACATATCCCTTGTACGCAATACGGTTCGTTGGCAGGAAGTCATTCCTGACGAAACCCGAAAATATCTGGATGGCGATTCGAACATAATCGGCTGCTTCTGGCATGCACGTATGATCATGATGTTCAATGCTTGGAAAGACAGTGACCGTAGCAAGTTCCATATGCTTATCTCGGCTCATAGAGATGGCCGTGTTATCGCAAAATCCATTGAAAATCTCGGCTTTAACACAGTTGAAGGCTCCAGCAGAAGAGGTGGCGCAACTGCATTGGTTAACCTTAAGCGTACCCTAGAAAAAGGCTGTGCAATAGGCATAACCCCAGACGGCCCCAAAGGTCCCAGGATGCGTGCAAAAATCGGGGCCATCAAGGCTGCGCAGATGACCGGAAGACCGATACTTCCTGTCACAGGAACCGTCGCAAATCGTAAAGTCTTTAATTCTTGGGATCGTTTTGTTTTACCCGCCCCCTTTACAAAGGGTATTATTATTTGGGGCACACCAATTTATGTTGAAAGAAATGCTTCTAAAGAACAACAGGAAGCATATCGCTTGGAACTAGAAAATCAGCTAAACGAACTAACGCACATGGCTGACCAGTCATTTGGTCAAGATCTAATCCAACCAGATCCTCTACCTGCATCAGAGACTTCAGATGCGAACACCTGAGTTTTGGAACCATCGTGGCCTTATCAGTACTTTGCTGCTGCCCTTGTCCGGCTTTTATTATCTAGGCAGTATCCTACGCCAAAAACTAGCCTCTCCGACGAAGGTCGATGTTCCCGTCATTTGCATTGGTAATCTAACGGCAGGTGGTAGCGGGAAAACTCCCATTACTCTTTCATTAGCTAATACACTTCAACAGATGGGGAAAAACCCACACATCGTTTCAAGTGGGTATGGCGGCTCACAAGAAGGTCCGCTGCGCGTATTACCATCACAGCACTCTGCACGTGAAGTGGGCGATGAACCGTTGATGATGGCCCTTGCGAATTCACAAACAACACCGGTTTGGGTCAGTAAAAAAAGGATCGACGGCGCAAGAGCAGCGATAAAAGAGGGCGCAAACGTCATTCTTCTCGATGACGGTTTTCAGAACCCTGCCCTTCAAAAAGATTTATCGATTATCGTCGTAGATAACAAAATTGGTTTTTCTAACAATCGTCTGATCCCTTCTGGTCCTCTGCGAGAAAACATAACCGATGGCCTAAAGCGTGCCGACGCTATTTTTATCATCAAGCAGCCTGATGAGACTATCAATCCAGAATTAGCTGACATTTTCGACGGGAAAGACGTTTCGAATGTAACAATAACACCTGCTGATAAAACCATTCAGGCAACACTGAAACAGAAGAATATTTTTGCTTTTGCAGGGATTGGGTATCCGCAAAAATTTTACAGCACACTGAAAGATTATTCTGCACAAATCTGCGGAACCAAGAATTTTCCAGACCACCATCAATATACCGAATCTGATCTAAAACAGATTATGTCTCTTGCCCGTGGATTTGACGCGGCTGCTATTTTTACAACAGAAAAAGACTTCGTAAAAATTCCTGAAACATATAAAGAGAAAATCTCTTGCTTGCCCATTCACGCCGTTTGGGATAATCCACAATTTATAAATTCTCTTTTGCACAAATTAACAGGAAACACATGACAAGCGATGTCTCTTTTCGACATAAAGTTGAAGCCATCGGCTTTCGTTTTTTGCTATGTCTGGTTGGCCTGTTTCCTGTAAAAGCTTGCTCTAATTTTGGTGGCTTCTTAGGGCGAACAATTGGCCCCCGACTTGGCATATCACGTAAAGCAGATCTTAACCTGCGCCTTGCAATGCCAGAGCTATCAGAAAAAGGCCGCAAACAAATTATCCATGATATGTGGGATAACTTGGGTCGTGTTATTTTTGAATACCCTCACCTACAAGAAATCGTAAGAACAGATCGTGGTTATATTACCGTCGAAGGTATTGAAAGGTTCGAAGCGCCAGAAGTAAAAGGCAAGGCCTTAATTTTTGTTGGCGCCCATATCGGTAACTGGGAAGTTCTTCCGATGACGGCCGCACTGCGTGGTTATCCGCAAACAATTATTGTGCGCCAGCCCAATAACCCGCTTGTTGCCAATGCCATTGATAATATCCGCACCTCTACCGGGAATATTTCCGCAGCCAAAGGCGTCGAAGGTGCCAGAGCATCCCTAAAAGCCATCAAAAACAAGTCTGCTGTCGGAATTCTTGCCGATCAAAAAATGAACGACGGCATTGAAGCACCCTTTTTCGGCATTCCTTCTATGACACCAGCGGCCCCTGCATTACTTGGGAGTAAGCCAAACGCTGTTGTCTTCCCTATCCAATGTATAAGAACAGGCCCAGCAAGCTTTCACCTCGTTTGTCATTCTGCAATTGACTTCCCAAATAATGTTCCCCGAGACCAAGCGGGATTAGAGGGTATGACAGAGCTTAACAGCATCATAGAGGGCTGGATCAGGGAAAAGCCAGGAGATTGGCTCTGGCTACATCGTCGTTGGCCCAAAGAAGCTTATAGAAACCTCAAAGAAAACTCCTGAACACCTTATTTAGGCATTTGACCAACAAGGGTTACCGGATCGACCCGTTCTTTAAACCAATTCATGCGCCAGTCCAAATGCGGACCGGTCACACGCCCGGTTGCGCCAAGTGTTCCCAGTTGATCCCCTTGAGTGAGAAAATCACCAACTTTAGCTGTCACGCTATCCATATGCAGGAATGTCGATGACAAACCGTGCCCATGATCAAGAATCACAGTCCCACCGGAATAGTAGAGATCTGGCTCGGCTAAGGTCACGATGCCCGGTGCCGGAGCAAGAATAGGTGTTCCCACAGGTGCCGCTACATCCACACCGTAGTGTGGTCGTTTAGGAACCCCATTAAAGACCCGCTGACTACCATATACGCCAGAGATACGGCCCTGAGCTGGCCAGATAAAACCAGACGCATACATGGGTTCATCAAAATTTGATGTTCTTGCTTTGGCAACTACCGCTGCATCACGACTGATACGATCCGAGACTTCTTTGGGGGGAGATACATATTTTTTCGCAACCCCCTCTATACGCTGAATTGCATAATCCCGTTTCTTAATTTCATAATTCTGGGTTTGAATTTCTCCGTTCGGCTTTTGAATACTAAGCTCGATAACACCTTCGGCATCACGTCCAAACCCAAAAACAAAATCGCCTTGCTCGGAAAGTTTTATAACCTCTTGATTAAGAAAAATTTTTGTTCCGCTTGGCGCTTTACCGATGATGATCCCGCCCTGAATAAATTCTCCCCGCACAGAAATATTATCATCTGCCAATGCTGAAGAAACCAATGCCGAAAGCGCGATAAAACACACCAATAAAGGCTTCATCATAATAAACTTCCCTGAGCAGTATCTGTCGTATCAGATTTTTTCTTTTGCGTTTTTTTCTGTATTTTTTTGGGAGCTGGTTGCGAAGTGGTCCCTGCCGTTCCGCCCTCCTCACCCTCATTCGCAATAGCTTGAATAAAAGCATTATCCGCAAATTCGATATCTAGCTTCGTACCATCACCTATATCCGCAGCCGTAAGAACATTGCCATCAGCCCCTCGGACAACAGAGAAACCACGTTTCAACACGTTTTTATAAGAAACCCCCTCAAGAACACGGTCCAAAGAAGTAATCTCATTTTTTGCACGTTCCAATCGCAACGCTGTCGCTGATGCCATACGACGCCCAGAATCAAGTTTATCCATCTCGAATTGTCGCACCGGGACAATCTGGTCTCCCACTCCCTCAAACCGATCACTTAGTGACGACAGCTGATGTGAAGCAAGCAGAATTTGTTGCTTAGGATGCGGTAAACGAGCCGAAAGCTCAGACAATTCAGATGTTTGATGGCGTAAATAACCCTTCATCGCATTTCGCATGCGTTCAACACGATCATCCAGCCGTTGGGTCTTTTCTTCAATCAAACGCCTTGGATCTGGAAGGCCCCTTGCAAGGGCCTCTATCTGCATCCGACGCTCCCCCATTAAACGGTTTGCACCGGCATAAATCCGTCGGCCTATATTCTGAACTTCACCAATCAGCTCTGCCCGGACAGGCACCGCCATCTCGGCCGCCGCCGTTGGTGTAGGCGCGCGTCTGTCAGAGGCAAAGTCAATCAACGTTGTATCCGTTTCATGACCAACCGCGGAAATCAGTGGAATTTTAGAATTAGCCGCAGCGCGAACCACAACTTCTTCGTTAAAGGCCCATAGATCTTCAAGGCTACCGCCCCCACGCGCAACGATCAGCGTATCAGGTCGGGGAATGTCCCCATTCGGATCAAGTGCATTAAAGCCATCAATCGCTCTGGCAATTTGCTCTGCCGCGCCTTCACCCTGGACCAGTACAGGCCAGACAAGAACGTGACGCGGAAATCGATCAGATAATCGATGCATGATATCACGAATTACCGCCCCTGTAGGCGACGTTACAACGCCAATTACCTCTGGCAGGAAGGGAATAGCCCGTTTGCGTTCGTCAGAAAACAATCCTTCTGAAGCAAGCTTCTTTTTACGCTCTTCCAAAAGTTTGAGCAAAGCGCCTTCGCCGGCAATTTCCATACTATCAATAACAATTTGATAGTTGGATCGCCCCGGATAACTTGTAATGCGCCCCGTTACAATGACTTCAAGACCATCTTGAGGATCAAAAGCCAGTTTACTTGCCTGCCCCCGCCAACAGATCACGCTCAAAACTGCATTTTCATCTTTCAGTGACATATAAATATGCCCTGATGCAGCGCGCTTAAGACCAGAAATTTCGCCACGCACACGAACACGGTCAAACCGGGTTTCAAGTTCCCGCTTGATAGAGTTAGAAATCTCGCTAACGCTCAGTGCTGGCGCGTTATTTCCACGTGCTTCTGCCGGATTACCACGCGTATCAGCAGATTTAGACGGTGCTGATTTAGACGCTGTTTTTTTTGGTTGGGGTGTAGAAAACAAATCATTCATGCGGTCATCCTAAACATCCGTCCCAGCAAAGTCGACAGACCAATCGCTGTTTACGCGCTATTTTCTTACTTCTATTCAAAAAACAAATCTTCTCCATAAAACCAATGACACATACGAGATTTTTGACAAAACTTTTCTGCACTAGTTCTGGTATTCTGAGAGTGGATAGGGCATAAGCTTGCCAGATTAATTGACCCTAATATTCGGGAGCACAAAATGAAAATTCTCGTCGTTGGATCTGGTGGCCGTGAACACGCCCTGTGTTGGTCTATTGCCAAATCTCCCTTGTGCGAAAAACTTTATTGTGCCCCGGGCAACGCCGGAATTTCTGACGTTGCGGAATGCCTGCCCATAAAGGCAGACGATCTGGATGGTCTGGTTGCTTTTGTACAACAGAATGACATCGGATTTGTTGTGGTCGGCCCAGAAGCTCAGCTTGTCGATGGTCTCGTCGATCGTATGAACGCCATTAACATTCCCGCCTTTGGTCCTTCAGCTGCCGCAGCAGAATTGGAAGGCTCGAAAGGCTTCATGAAAGATATCTGTGCAAAGTACAATGTACCAACAGCCAGCTATCAGCGCTTCACGGACCTTAACGCTGCAAAAAAATACCTCGACGAACAAGGGGCACCAATTGTTATCAAGACCGATGGTCTAGCTGCTGGTAAAGGCGTTACCGTCGCCATGACATTAGCAGAAGCCCACACCGCCGTTGAAGAAGCGCTTTCTGGTCGTGCATTTGGGGCAGCAGGCGCAGAAGTCGTCATCGAAGAATTCATGCAAGGTGAAGAGGTCAGCTTCTTTGTTTTGACTGATGGCGAAAATTACCTCCCGCTAGCCTCAGCACAGGATCACAAATGTGTTGGCGAAGGTGATACCGGCCCGAACACGGGTGGCATGGGTGTTTACTCGCCGGCAACGATCCTGACGCCAGAGTTAGAGCAACAGGTTCTTGAGCAATGCATCAAACCAACAATCGAAGGCATGAAATCTGAGGGCCATATTTATAAAGGTGTTCTGTTTGCCGGACTTATGCTGACCGAAACTGGCCCAAGATTGATCGAATACAATGTCCGTTTTGGCGACCCGGAATGTCAGGCGCTTTGCTTGCGCTTAAAGTCTGATATCCTTCCAGCACTTTTGGCTTCTGCACAGGGCGGCATAGAGGATATCAAGCTCGAATGGCATGATGAAACCGCATTACTGGTTGTCATGGCTGCAAAAGGTTATCCCGCAGCTTATGAAAAGAATACTGTCATAGAAGGTGTTGATAACGCAGGCGCCGACCCAGCGGTCACAATTTTTCATGCTGGCACAGTCCGAGGTAAAGACGACAGTTTACAAGCTGTCGGAGGACGGGTTCTGGGTGTAACCGCTTTGGGATCTGATATCAAAGAAGCACAGAACAAAGCCTATCAGGCCGTGGATAAAATTACATGGGACCAAGGCTTTTGCCGTCGTGATATCGGTTGGCGGGAATTGGCGCGTAACGCCTGATTAACGCCTCAAGGCAATATTAAGGTCGTACCAGTAAAGTCCTTGGACTAGACAGTTTATCGACGCTCCTGAAAGAAGGTTTTAAGAATTTCGGCACACTCCGCTTCCCGAATACCACCATATACCTCGGGCGCATGATGGCAGGTTGGGTGCTCGTAAACTCTGGGACCATGATCCACACCGCCACCCTTGGGATCATATGCACCGTAATAAACCCGTTGGATACGTGCGAAAGAGATTGCCGTCGCACACATAGGACATGGCTCTAGCGTAACGTAGAGGTCGCAGCTTTCCAGCCGGGCACTGTTCTGGAGCTTTCCAACAGCTCTTATTGCGAGTACTTCAGCATGTGCAGTCGGGTCACGATCCCGTTCGACGCGGTTATGCGCCTGTGCCAATACTCGCCCGCTGTCCCGATCCACAATCACAGCCCCAACGGGTACTTCGCCTGCGTCAGCCGCTTTTTTTGCTTCCTTCAAAGCAAGCGCCATAGCTTCGCCCGGTTTTTTGCAAACCTGTGATTTCTGTTTTTTTTCCATAGCTAGGGACTCTCATTGGAAAACATGAATTGGTCAAGTAGAAGAGCAAAAGATCACCTAAAGATTGCCACTGCATAGGACGTTTGTTTTATTCACAGTAGACAGAAGCCAAAGTCGAGCATACATTCCGGCCATGACAAACTCAAAATCGACACGACCAAATCGCCAAAAACCCAGTTCGAACACCAAAGGTTCGAGTGCCAAAGGCCCAAGCACAAAAGGCAATGCCTTTAAGGCTAAGGGGGTCAATCGCCCCTACAAAGGGAAGCCTTCTGGGAAAAGTACTCAGCAAGATACAAAACCTGCTGTTGAAACAATCGAACTTTCCGATAAGAAAGAGCGCATTGCAAAGGTGATCGCACGTGCTGGGCTGTGTTCCAGACGCGATGCCGAACGCTGGATTGCAGAAGGTCGTGTCAAACTTGATGGCAAAGTGCTGGAGACACCAGCAATTGTTGTTGGGCCGGACAATGCTATCGAAGTAAATGGCGAACCACTTCCTTTACCGGAACGCCCACGCCTGTGGAAATATCACAAGCCAAAGGGACAAATAACAGCAGCACGCGACCCAGAAGGTCGAGACACTGTTTTTGACCACCTTCCCAAAGATCTTCCGCGTCTTCAGCCTGTTGGACGACTGGATTATAATTCGGAAGGTCTGCTGCTATTCACCAATGATGGTGGACTGAAGCGTAAAATGGAATTGCCAGCCACAGGCTGGACCCGACGCTATCGTGTCAGGGTGCATGGTCAGGTTGATGAAAGACACATCAAAACCCTTGCCGAAGGTATTACCATTGATGGCGTTCACTACGCCCCTATCGAAGCCAGTATTTCCCATCAAGCCAAGACAAACGCATGGATGTTGATGTCTTTGAAAGAGGGAAAGAACCGTGAGAT
>NZ_CAKZMP010000266.1 GCF_937128705.1 uncultured Kiloniella sp.
CCTGAGCCATTTTCAGGCGGGCGATATTCCAGCTGTGGTGATTCGCCCACATTAACACCCGTAATTACGTAATAGTCGCCGGCAGCACCAGCCACACCTGCCCCAACGGGGGTTTTGGTAATTTCGACACCGTTGACCCACAACGTACCGCCAGCCATATCGGTCTCGGTTAACTGAACATATAAATTACCATCAGCCGTATTCACATCAGGTAATACCTGACTAAACGCACCATCGTTGGGGTTAGTGATTGCAACAGAAAAGGTAACTGAGGCGTCCTCATTAATAACCCTAGGGTCAATAACATTAGGGTTAATGTTTGGAACTAACGTACCGTTGTTACTAATAGTCATTATTGCTTGATCCGTAACTGGCGTCACAGATTGAGTAACTAGTGCCGTGCTGTCATTGCGATCACCGCTATCCGTATACGTTGTTAACGTACTTTGGAACTGTAAATTGCCCGCTTGAGAATTATTATTCCAGTGATTTGGTAACGTTATTTGAATACTGGCTTTTAACGCTTGTAACGCAGCATCGCCACCAGAACCAGAGGCTGTCCACGTTTCAACGCCATCAACTACTGTTAACTCCATACCAGTAACTACTGTTCCTGCTGGAAAACCAGTAATTGTTATAGCAAAATCACTACTGCCCGATATTGTGCCCATCAGCGTATCACTAAGTAGGAATGACGTATCCTCTGTAGCAACAAAAGCAGGATCATCTTGCCAAGTATCTATGGTTGCAGCTGGATCACTAGCCGAATTATCACCGTTAAAAACATCAGTTGTTGACAGTTTCCAGGAATCTGAAGCTATATTCTCAGAGTCATTATTACTATCTTCGGTGACAACACGAATAAATAATTCAAGATCTTCTAGCTTCGGAGCAAATTTATCAGCAGACCCTATTAAATTATAAACCACATCAAAATTGGCAAGACCGTTTAAGTTATCACCAACAGGATCAACCACTTTTAGTAGCCAACGCCCAGTGTTGGTCACACCGGGATGAGTACTAGGGAAATTACCAATGTAAACCGCATTATCAATAGTTACGCCCGCAGGCACGTTATCAATAATGACCTGTGTTACCGCCTCGCTGCCATCATAGTCACGCTCATTATTGGCATTAGCATCTTCATCTTTTGTCAGCGTTACATTAACGGTAAGTGTCGTATTTCCGCTAGCCTCCACGCTGAAGTCAGTACCTGGGCCCGCATCATTATCTGTAATGGTCACGGTATTCCCATAACTATCACTAGAGGTAATGGTGTTGATCAACAGCGTTGCTGGATCTGTAACTGCATCTATCTCTAAGGTGTGCGTGGTGGCGGGAGCAAGTACCGCTTTAGCTACCAATGACCCATCGCTTGATATATCAGTAATTTCATATCTCACGCCAAAGTTGAAATTGCCATGCACGTTAGGAGCCCCTTGTGCGTAAATATTAGTCCAATCAGCTTCATTGGTAAGCTTGTACCAACCACCCTCTTGCGTGACTCCTGATGCTGCCAGTGTTGTGCCGGAATTATCCAAATACAGTGTGAAATTACCCGCCTCTACAGCGGCCACGTCAATCCATATCGCGGAGATGAATTCATCCGAATCACCGTGTTGCTGCTCCAAAGAAAAATCTAGTACAGGATCAACCGGAGACTGATTAACCGTTTTCTTGGTCCAATCAGATTTCTTTCGAACCAGTTCTGCCGCGCCGACGTTTTTTTCACCCATCAATGGGTTTTTAAGTCGTGCGTAAATAACCCCGTCAACATGGGATTTGTATATGTCTGTCACAATCCAATCTTGTAAAAAACGAGTTCGTTTTGAATAAACATCACCAACAACGGGTAATTTTTCTGGATTTTTTTCCTTCATAGAGCACCTCTGTAATATATAAATTGAAGTTATGACAGTTGCTCGAAATTATGGAGGATCTACGATCACATCAAGGTCAACTCGGGGCGCAGTGGGGCTTAACATATAATTGTCACCCTACGGACACAAATCAGACTCAGGCAGCATCTGTTTATCTAGAGAAAATGTTCAGAACATAAAAAACCCGCTATACAGCGGGCTTTAAATTCGAAAAATTTATCGTTTGCTTTAAACAGGTGCTTTTCGTAACCAATCTGAACCACGACGCGTCAATTCAACAGCACTTACAGATTTATCCCCAATATTTTTATTGCGGAGTCGGGCGTATTCAAGCCCGTCAATTGTCGATTTATAAACCTCGACAACTTCCCAATCTTGGTACGATGCGTGCCTTTTAGAAAAAATGTCACCAATCTCAGGCATATGCTCGAACTCTTTCATGAACCATTCTTTAAACTACTTTCAGGATCTATTCAGGAATTGATACTCTGCCGATCACAATCGATCAAATGTTAAGATAAAATTTATCTAAAAAAACAGAAAAGCCTCAACGCCAGAACAAGCCAAGAACACTTATTCATTAGAGTTACCTGAATAATGAAGAAAAGTATGCAAACAATATGATCATTTTAAGACAATCACAAAAATAACACTCTGCTATTAATCCTTTCGCCTCTCATTTTCTGTAACAGTTTAAACAAAGCCTGATTTTGTTAGAGAACATCTTCTCGTAAGCAATCTTCAAAACGCGTCAAAAAAGCATCACAAATACTTTTGTCATGAGCGATTGAGATATAGAGCTTGGTTCCCATCGGATTCAGAAAAACCCCCCTTTTAAAAAGCCCCAACATCATCGTACGGCCTTTTTTCTTATCCCCCAGCGCCGTTGAACGATAATTGAAAACCTCTTGATCTGTAAAAACGATCTGCGCCAAAGGGCCATCACCGATTACCTGCGCAGGCTCCCCCAAACTACTCAGAATACGCCTTAGATTTGCACGCAAATACTCCCCTGTCTCAAACAGCTTCTCATAGGTCCTCGGCACACGATAAACGGAAAGGGCAGCATTGGCTGCTGCGGTAGAAATGGGGTTCCCCCCCAGAGTCGAGGCCATCCAGACATAATTATCCTGACCAATATAATGCTCATTTACATGGTCCATAATATCCGCCCGGCCGCCAAAAGCACCGATGGGATACCCACCTCCCAGAGCTTTACCATAGGCAACAAGGTCAGGGATCACTCCGTATTTTTCTTGTGCACCGCCATAGGCCAATCGAAACCCTGTGACCACTTCATCAAAAATAAGCGGGATACCATGCGTATCGCAAAGCGCTCGGACACCTTCCAGAAATCCCGGGATTGGCGGTGTACAGCGCTGCAAAGGCTCCATTAAAACCCCTGCGATTTCATCCGCATAACTGTCTATAATTTCTTTTGTTGTTTCCAGATCATTATAAGGCGCAACCAAAAGGTTTTCGTGGGCCATTGGGGTGCCGGCAGAGGTGAGTTCCGGGGTTGGAAAAGATAAATTTAGATGTGGAAAAAGGGATGTAACACCCGCTTCATTCGCACCATGATAAGCCCCTTCAAACTTCAATATCTTTTTCTTACCCGTAAATGCCCGCGCCAATCGTTGGCAGTACATCGTTGCTTCTGTACCAGACGCACAGAATCTTAATCGATCAATGGCCGGCGCAATTCTTTGTATTTCTTCGGCGAGCTGTAGCGCATGATTATTCAAATAAGCAAAATTTGATCCCAACTCTGCTTGTTTTTGGACGGCTTCAACAACTTCTTCTCGCGCATGACCAACCAGACAAGACCCCCAACCTATCGAAAAATCGAGATATTCTTGCCCGCCGCTGTCCCAGAGTTTGGCACCTTTCCCCTTTTCAACCTCAATCAACGTTTCAGGGGGAAAGCCAAATTCACCATTAGATATACCCGCGGTAAAAACACTTAGCGCTCTTTTTTGAACATTATTTAAGTTCTGTTCTGGTTTAAGTGTCATAACATTTCTCCTATTTTTACCCTGCGATTATCATGCTTTCGGTGTCCCATAGGTTTAGAAGCTAGTGATTTTGAGAACAATTTAATAAAGCGAGAAAATGTTTTCAGGAAAATTTATTACGCAGAATTCTGATCACAATAAATTCATGCCAACTTGTTTTTATCCTAAATCTTGGGCCATCATGCGTGTGGTTCGGTAAACTTGCTCAATACACTCATCACGTTTTATATGGAGTGCGACATGGTACAAAAGACATTTTTGACTATCTGGCTTTCCTTTATCGCGGCGGCCTTTACACCCCATCAAACCGCTGCAGCCTCCCCCACCGTGTTCCAGAGTGAAAAAGAAACCTTTGAGCTTGAACTACTTGCTGATGGACTAGATCACCCATGGGGTATGGTCTTTTTACCAGACAAGACTTTACTGATCACAGAGCGTGAAAAGGGATTAAAGCTCTATCATGACAATACTCTGCATGATGTTTCTTTGAACGATTTCCCCGAAGTCAGAGCGAGAGGACAAGGCGGATTACTTGATATAACAATTCACCCTGAATTCGAACAAAACCAGTTGATCTACTTCACCTATAGCCACCCGCTCAAAAAAGGATCAACAACAGCACTGGCTCAAGCCAAATTTATCAATGGCGAACTTATTGATCCTAA
This sequence comes from uncultured Kiloniella sp., assembly GCF_937128705.1. GTDB lineage: Bacteria > Pseudomonadota > Alphaproteobacteria > Kiloniellales > Kiloniellaceae > Kiloniella. The sequence goes on from NZ_CAKZMP010000266.1 coordinate 4,561, forward strand.
AACCATATTTATTGCAGACACCGGATCTACCACGTCAAAGCATTATGGATCACGCATCAAGTTTGATCGCAATGGTGATCTGTTTATGACAGTCGGGGACCGGGGAAATCGTGATAATGCACAAAAACTTACTTCACATGCAGGCAAAGTATTACGGCTGAATGATCAGGGTGATCCCGCCAATAACCCTCCCTTCTCGGGAGCAGCCAACGCCCTTCCTGAAATTTTTTCTTATGGTCACCGCAATCCACAAGGCCTCACAAGGCACCCAGAGACGGGCGAAATGTGGGTAAGTGAACATGGCCCCCGTGGGGGGGATGAAATAAACCGCCTTCAAGTTGGGGTAAATTACGGCTGGCCCGTTATCACCTATGGTAAAGAATACATACTGGGGTCAATCGGGGAGGGAACACATCACCCTGACATGGCACAACCTGTTCATCAGTGGACACCATCTATTGCACCTGCTGGCATAACTTTCTATTCAGCGGATGCCTTCGCCAACTGGAAAGGTAACCTTTTCACCACAGCCTTGAAATTCAAGCTTCTGGTCAGACAGGAAATAAAAGACAACAAAGTCGTTCATGAAGAAAGATTGCTCACAGAAGAAGCCGGACGCATCCGGGCGATAGAACAGGGGCCTGATGGCTTTCTTTATATCCTGACAGATGAAAATAACGGGGCGCTTTATCGCCTCAAACCGCAAAGCCAGCAATAAACCAATCACAAACAACAACGCCGCTAAATATCTTTTAAACTGATACCCCGATCCCAATAGGGCTCACTGCCAAATTTTCCTTCGAGAAAGTCAATAAAAGATCTGGTTTTGGCTGGCAAATGTTCTCTATTGGGATAGAGCGCATAAACAGCGGCACTCGGCAGCTCAAATTCTTTCAGAATGGGAATCAGTTCGCCCGCTTTCAGCTCATCCCCAATATCCCAGGTGGATTTAATGGCAATACCAATTCCTGCCTTCGTCGCATCCCTCAGGATCTCGCCATTGTTTGTTTCCAGATTCCCCTTAACTTTAACATCTATCTGTCCTTCAGGGCCTTTGAAGTGCCAATGATCATGCACACCACCCGGATATCCAAGTACCAAACAATTATGATGAATAAGATCTTGCGGATGTTTCGGCATACCCTCTTTCGCCAAATAATCACGTGATGCACAAACCACCCGTCTTGCCGGGCTAAGCTTTCGCGCAATCAGGCTGCTGTCTTTTAACTCACCAGTCCGAATAGCAACGTCAAAACCAGATTGAACCATATCAACGATTTGATCTGTCAGGCTTACTTGAATAGATACGTCCGGATACTGTTTGAGAAACTCTGGTAACAAGCGAGATATATGCTTACGCCCAAAAGACGATGGTGCGGTTATTTTCAGCGTCCCCTTCACATGCCCGGCCAATCCTGAAAGTGCGGCCTCGGCATCTGCTATATCTTCAAGGATGGATTGACAGCGGACATAATAACCTGCGCCTTCATCCGTCAGGCTTAAGCGTCTCGTCGTTCTATTCAGAAGGCGCGCATCAAGCCGCTCTTCCAAGTTAGCAATGCGCTTACTGACAACAGCAGCGGATAAATTGAGGTTCCGTCCCGCCGCGGTCATTCCGCCAGCCGTAACAACCTCGACAAATACTGTCATATCGCTAATCACATCCATAGTATTATCAAAATAAACTATATAATCCTTATCCAACAAGACCTATTATCATTTGTCTTAAAAATGCATATCTTATGATTAAGAAATAGATAGATGAAGGACCTGAAAGATGAGAAATACAATCGAATCTACTAACGATTTTGATCTAACCGCTGCTGACATGAGCGTTCACTTTCAGAATGCCCGCAAAATGAGATCTGCAGAAGCCCATAAACTTCTCAAAACATTTTTGGAAACGTTGACTTCCCCCGTAAGCAGCTGGAAAACCCGTTATGTTCTAGCCCTGTCCAGAACCGCTTAACGAGACATTTGAAAGCTTACAAAAAACAACCGTAAGACGTATTCTATTGCGTCTTACGGTATAATTTTAATTATTATTTAATTTTTATCAGGCCTACTACAATCATGAATTGATTCGTAGATAAATTAAATCCGAACAACCAGTCTGTACCTTTAGCGTCAGTACCGTACCCCAGTATCAGTTTTATTCAGATCCTTATACAGGGATATATCCTTGTATAAACAGATTTTAGCAAGATGCATCCTACCCCGATGCTCTGATGCCGAGACATTAGCGATGTGACGTTTCACACCCTCCCCAAATGTCTCCGTATCTACACTTTGCCAATCGGTCCCCCGCCGATTGGCTTTTTTTTGTAATTTCACCTTATACGAAAAAACATATCCGTCGCCCCATCTGGGCGATCCATATCCTGTTTTGTTCGGATCGAACGAAATATGGCCAAGGGGTTTCGATATTCCCTCCCCATTTTCGCCATGATGAAGCGCTTATAATAGAACGCCCCATGGTTTGTACCTTGTTGAGTACCATGATCTGGTTTGCTCTGACGAAGATAGCGTTTTTGCATCGTAGCCATTTCACCCTCCTTGGATAAAAATATCTCTGAAATCCAGAAAAACCAATCCAAGTATAGCACAACAGCACATCGCTGGAGTCCAGTATCAGAGCCACACCCAAAGAAAACAAACATCGTCAAAAAACATATTGGGAAAACTTATCGGTAAACGCTTCACATCACGGAACACCCAAGAAGATCTTTTCCCCGATAAGCACTTCATGCTGCTTGATATCCCCCCAGTGCTCACCCATACTAAAAAGTAGCAAAATTACTTCATGAGACTCCGAAAAGTAGTATTTTATGTTATCGCATCTGGTTTGTCGCAAAGTTGAAACACTTCACTTAGGTAATGACAAAAGAGGACTAGAAAGCTGCTCACGCATAGCTGATAGTTAAAGAACCAATAGTTATTAGAACAAACACCAAGAAATGAACCGCTAAAAAATAATGCGGATACGAACAGGGTAAATCGCACAAGGTAAATTGCTATGAAAATGGAAGGGCAACAGCTAATCCCGGCCCCTCAGGACAAGGTGTGGGAAGCCTTGAATGACCCAGAGATATTAAAGCTCTCAATTCCAGGCTGTGAGACCGTTGAAAAAACATCTGACAATGAATTTAAAGCAAGCTTGACCGCAAAATTTGGCCCCGTGAAAGCTAAATTCAATGGACAAGTAACTCTTTCAGATCTTAATCCACCTAATAGCTACACTTTAACTGGTGAAGGTAAGGGCGGCGCAGCTGGTTTCGGAAAGGGAGAAGCAAAAGTTTGGCTAGAAAGTCAAGACGAGCAAACTCTGTTGAACTATTCAGTAAATGCCAAGGTTGGTGGTAAACTTGCCCAAATAGGGTCTCGCCTGGTTGATTCAGCCGCAAAAAAAATGGCGGATGATTTTTTTCAGGCCTTTTCCCAAAATATCGGCTCACCTGTCGGCGAAACCACCGATGAGTTACAAAGCGATGAGTTAGCAGATGAAACACCATCCCAAATAAATGCAGACACCGAAACGTCAAAAAATACATCCAACAACAATGCCCTCTACTTCGGCATTGCAGGCGTCATATTAGCCGCCATTGTTATCTATGCCCTAAGTTAATCTTCTTGGGCATAGAAATGAGATTAAGCACGTTCTAAACACAAAAGAGTTCGACAAAGAACCATCAATTCCAGATCGCGTTGCACGGATTCAATAGGCCTATGCAGTGCACCATCCGCCCCTAGGGCAACAGATCCAGAACCCTTAACGAACCAAAAAAATAATCTGGACTGTCACACCACGAACAGGAGAAACCCGATGCCAACGGTATCTATGACAGTTAATGGCAAGCAAGTTTCGGCGGATGTATCGTCGAACACCCTGCTTGTGACTTTTATCCGCGAGAATTTAAAACTAACCGGCACCCACGTTGGCTGTGACACCAGCCAATGTGGTGCCTGTGTTGTTCACGTCAATGGTAATAGCGCAAAATCCTGTACCATGCTTGCCGTTCAAGCCGAAGGCGCAAATGTGACAACGATCGAAGGTCTTGCAAAGGGTAATGACCTTCATCCTATGCAAAAATCCTTTCAGGAAAATCACGGTCTGCAGTGCGGATTTTGTACAACAGGTATGATAATGAGTGCCGTTGATCTGGTTAATAAATCTGACAATCTGGATGACGCGTCAATTCGTGAAGGGCTAGAAGGCAACATTTGTCGCTGCACAGGCTACCAGAACATCGTTAAATCTATTCAGGCCGCGGCAAAAGAAATGGAGGCGTAAAATCATGACTACTGAAACTGGAATCGGCGCCTCTGTACGTCGCAAAGAAGACAAGCGTTTCATCATCGGCAAGGGACGATATCTCGACGATATCACAAAGCCCGGCCAAACCTATGGATAC
>NZ_CAKZMP010000267.1 GCF_937128705.1 uncultured Kiloniella sp.
CATCACAGCACTATAAATCATCGGTGCGGCAAGAAAAAAATCCCGCAATGTCATATGACTCATATCAGATATTTTTGTTCCACGATTTTCGCGTAACTCCACAAAACCTTCGCCAGCGAGTTCACGGAAAACTTCCCGAAGCGGTGTTCTTGAAAGCGAGAATTCCTCAGAAAGCTGTACCTCATCCAAATCAGATCCCGGCTTTCTCACGAGGGTCAATATTTCTCGCTTGAGAACGTTTGACATCGTTCGTTTCCGGTTTTTGGCATCATCTTTCATTTGGTACACTCATTTCGCAATACACCTGTTCTTTCGTGTCAGCTATTAATTCAACCGCCTTTATACATTAAAAATACAATTTGTATACAATTATAATTTTCACATCAAATGTATCAGATAAGTAACTGATACATTTGATATTTAAATATCATATTATTTTTTTGCTTCTCGAGAGATCGAGAACATATTGCGCTCAATCGTCAACTAGACTGTGATTGACGAGCTCACAATTAAAATTCACAACAAATGAACACTATTAACTTAAAGCACTAATCAACTTCAGAAGAATATTCATTCGCTCTGGAATATAAACACCTAGTAATCATTAGACGAAGGCAAGAAAGCAACCTATCAATCCGCAGTCTCAATCCTTAAACATCGCTTTGAGTTTTTCCAGATCTATGTCCTGTTCAGACAGGTTTTCCGGGTCCCACTCGCTGCGTTCTGCTTCGAAAAAATCACCGCCATACACATGAATTGCCCCGGACAGCTTTGTAATCGGGTTTGCCACAGAATGAATAATATCATTACCCAGTGGGGTGTAATCCCCCGTACTCAAAGACGCTGCCCCGGCGGCTTCAATGCGTCCATCAGGGTCGTCTTTGATACGTCGCCAAAAGATATTATCTTCGCGTCCGCCATAAACACCAATCATCGCCCACATGTTGTGATTATGCGGCGGGATTATCATCGACGGCTTCCACACCAGATTGAGAATAGTAACATCGGGCGAACAATAGATCGGTGTTAGTCCGGCCTTTTCCGGTTCGCCCAAAGCAGCCGTAATGGCCGAGGGATCATGAAAGGCACGATCAAATATCTCTGCGACGCATTTGTGTGTTTTATCCGTTCGCACAGCAGTGCAACAGTCTTCGACAAAACGTTCCAGCTTAAACATCGTGTTCCCTTTGCAGTTCGGCGAACCACGTTTCTATCGGCATAAAAACGAAAATCGCGAGTTTCAACAACAGCGGGACAGGAGCACCTGAAAGTATCGCAAAATAACGGCGATAAAGCCAGTCCCCCCCAAAAAATCAGGGATTTTATTCTTGCCTAAAACTGTGAACCAGTTGATCAAAACCCTTTTGAACCAATTCTTTATCGTCGTCAGGCGTCTGGGTGAAAATAATTATGAGATCAGAATTAGCTTTCATCTGAAAAAAATCAGCCGTATGAGGAACCTCAACACTGGCGAGGGTTATCGCAAACTGATTTCGTAGTGCCTTGGCAACTTTATCTTTATTATCAGTTTCTAGCTCAAAAACTTCGCCCCTGTTTCTTGACCCGACAGGTAACATATCATTAAAACTATCAATGATTAGATCAACATAATCTTCAAGGCTGATTGCTGCACCATTACTGAATACCGAAATTCCAGCAACAGCATCACTCGACGTTGCGATATCGATATAACGAAACCCCTCTTCGGTAAAATCATCTACAACTTTCCAGTTCCCGGGCAACGTAAAGCTTACGCCATCTTTCACATAGGCCTGACTATTGGAAAGATCAGCGGGTTCATCACAGGAAAACAGAACAAATGCCAACAACAATGCACAAATATTTTTCCACATCTAAATATATCTCTTCATCAAAATGATTTTAAATCAAAACAGTCTATTAGAGAGTGGCTTTTTGTGAACACTCGCCAATTCCAATAAACTCTATTTCTTACTCTATAACTGCTCCCCCAGCGAAGCCGCGAAGAAATCTTCCGGGTCATCAATTTCCGTAAGCCGTTTATTATCGATAAACCAGTATCTGGTGCCCGTGTTGCGCACAAAGGCTCGGTCATGACTGACCAGAAGGCAGCTGGCGTTATGGGCTTGGAGCTCTTCTTCCAATGCTTCCTGTCCTTCGATATCCAGATGGTTTGTTGGTTCATCCAACAGATAAAAATTCGGATTACGAAGTCTTAGATCCAGCATCGCCAAGCGTGATTTTTGTCCACCGGATAACGCCCCGATGGGCTTGCTCTGCATATCCAGATTAATGCCAGCCCCCGCCAGTAAAGCAATCGCACGCTGGTCCCCCACATCGAAACGTTCTGTAATAACCTCTTGCGGTGTTGCTTTGTCATCCAGTTGGGACAACGCCTGATCGGAATAGCCCATGACCACGGTTGGTGTGGATTTGATCGTCGGATGTTCCCCCAGAACGGCCTGTTGTACCATGCGGATCAATTGGGTTTTCCCGGTTCCGTTTCGACCAAGTAAAACAATACGGTCCCCGCGCTTGATCCAAAGTGGCGGGTTCTTGAACAAAACCTTGCCATCAGGGGCTGTGACTTCCCCCTCTTCCAGTGTGATCAAAGCCTTGGCGTGGGTATCAGAATTGACAAGCTTGATCGCCCCCGCCGACTTGTCTTTATAGGCCGCTTGGGATTGCTGCTCAATCTTGTCCGCACGTTCTTTGAGTTGTTTGGTTTTGGTGATCAGCAAATCACTACCGGAATTGACCCCGATGTTCTTGAGCTTCGCAGCCTGACGCCTTAGCTGTTGTGCCTTGCGGCTATCATTTTCGAACTGACGTTCTTTCGCCGCATCACTTTCATCCAACGCAACCCGTGCCTGACTATAGGAAAGCGCAAAGCTCTGTGATTGATCTTCTCGCAGGAAAAGCGTTCGGTTGGTTACCGCATCCAGAAAAGCACGGTCATGACTGGCAATCAGCACAGGTGTATCGCGCGCCACAGTGCCTAGCCAGTTCTGAAGAAAACCGATACGTGAAAGGTCAAGATGGTTGGTTGGTTCATCCATTAACAACAGATCAGGTTCCCCCACCCATACGCGGGCAAGCAGCATCACACGTTGCCAGCCACCAGACAGTTCGCCAACCAGACGACTGTGCAATTCGATAGGAACCGCCAGATCATCCAGCACGACATCCACACGCCAGCTTT
>NZ_CAKZMP010000268.1 GCF_937128705.1 uncultured Kiloniella sp.
TAACAACATTTCGATAATAGACGCTTACTCCCCTTTCATCCACCAAAAGCACCACGGATATAGATTGCTAGTTCTTCTGCGAGGGTTTTGTTCGGGCCGTCTGCGAGGTACATGTTTATGCTGCATCGGGGTAGGGTTGGGAGTTCGCCGCGGTGGTCGATGACTTCGATGCTAGGGTCGCTGAAGGTTGAGAGTTCGGGGCGGATTGCGAAGTCTGCGGCGATGGCGACCGAGGTGGAATCTTCGCTGTCTGTATCAACCGCATCCAGCCAAGGGATGTTCGCCTGTTCCAAGGCATCAATCATGGATCGTCGAAACGCACAGCCACGTACCATGGCGACGGGTAAAGGACGCGCCATCCATGCATGGCCCTTTACCGCGCCCGTCCACAACAGGGGCTGCACGGTCAACAGTTCACCATTGGCGGGCAATTTCTGGTCTTTATCATAGACCTCTGTCGTTAAGATCAAATCTTGCTGGCCGTGTTCGATTTCAGTGGCCAGATCAATTGATCCCGCGGTTTTCAGTTTGACCTGCACGCGGGGAAAGTCACGGTTGAACTGTTTAAGAACACTTGGAATATGCGGCCTGATGACATCGCCCGGCACACCAAGACAGATACTGCCTTCGTATTTGGGGGCCGTTAATCTTCCCCAGATTTCATCGTTCAATTCCAGCATGGACCGGGCATAGCCAAGCAACTGGTCGCCCTCTGCCGTTGGCCGGATGCCACGCCCGCTATTACGATCCAGTAGCGGCAGACCAACACTTTCTTCCAATCGTTTGATCTGCATACTGATCGTCGACTGCGTCATATGCAGCTTGTTCGCCGCGGCTGTCATACCGCCGGTTTCACTGACAGTGATGAAACTGCGTAATGTTCCAAGGTCAAAATTTCTCAATCTACTGCCTTTCCCGTGTTCGTCTGATATCAGAAAATCACACTATCAATTTTTGTGATGATATTCATCAACACTATTCACTTCCATAATACTAAATCCGTGACAATATATCAATAACATTGATCACAAACACCAAGACCATCACATTTCGTAATGGAGGATAAAATGCTAAAACAAACCGGTCATAGCTTGAGCACATGTCATACTGTGGGCACTAACGGCGCTTGCGGGGCTTCTTTTTCTCAGGATCAAAAGACCTTCTCATCAAGCACAAAAGAAGCGGCAACATTATTAGATCGCCTCCTTGCCCGAACTCGTAACTGGTTGGCAACGGCTTTTGAAGTTCGGAAAGAACGCCGCGTTCTGGCTGACCTGACATCCGAGCAACGAGAAGATATCGGCTTGAGTAAAGAACAGGTTCGTCAGGAAAGTAGCCGTGCCTATTGGGACCTACCAACGGATCGTGTGGAATAAACGCCTGACCATCAACGCACGATAAAAGAATTAGATCGCACTGCTTTCTTTGCGCTTAATGTCAGAGAGAACAGAGTGATCTAATAGAAACAAGCGTTAAGTTTAACGGTAATACCTTGCCTTACCTTACTTCACCTTGTTTTTGGGCTAAACAAACCTGCTGTTTGATTATGCTAAAACAAAACCCGATAGGATTGCTCCTATCGGGTTTTTCTAAATATAAACAGTATCCAAAACATCAAGCCTTGATCAACTGGCCTAGGAACTCGCCGAGTTTGATTAAAGAAGCTCGTCGTGATCTTCGTCTTCTGTCGTGCCGCCTTTGAGCTTGGACGCCAAAGATGCTTCGAGGAACATATCAATATCGCCGTTTAGCACAGCGCCAGAATTACTGGTTTCTGCCCCTGTACGCAGGTCTTTCACCATTTGATATGGCTGTAGAACGTAAGATCTGATCTGTCGTCCCCAACCGATCTCGGTCTTTGAATCTGCTTCGGCCTGTGCAACTTCTTCACGCTTTTGCATTTCGTGTTCGAACAAGCGCGATTTCAACATGTTCATCGCGGTCGCGCGGTTTTTATGCTGAGAACGGTCATTCTGACACTGTACCACGATACCCGTTGGTTCGTGGACAATACGGATTGCTGAATCAGTGGTGTTCACGTGCTGCCCACCCGCGCCGGAAGCACGGAAGGTATCAACGCGAATATCCTTGTCCAGAATTTCGATATCAAAGCTGTCATCAATAACCGGATAAACCCACGCAGAGCTAAAAGACGTATGACGACGGGCCTGTGAATCATAAGGGGAAATCCGCACAAGGCGATGAACGCCAGCTTCGGTTTTCAACCAGCCATAAGCATTATGCCC
>NZ_CAKZMP010000269.1 GCF_937128705.1 uncultured Kiloniella sp.
GTCCTTGTTATTTCAGGCGATGTTACCGTTGACGAAGTAAAGCCTCTTGCAGAGAAATACTATGGCATTATTCCCTACAAGGAAGTCCCCGAGCGAAAGAGGATTTCGGAACCTCTGCAAAATGCTGCACGGCGGGTTGTTAAAGAAAGCCATTTGATTACTAATCCATCTGTTACGATACGATATCTTGCCCCCAGTTATCGGACCGCGGGCAATAATGATCCTTACGCATTACAGGTGTTAGACGAGATTATCGGCTCAGGAGCGACCAGCAAGTTATATAAAAAGTTGGCTATTGAAGAAAAACTGGCGGCATCTGTTGGTACATCCTATAGCCCCAATGCTTTCGACCTGAGCACTTTTACTCTCTATATTTCTCCTCGTCCCGGTGTGGAGATTGATGCGGCGGAAAAGCGCCTACGTGAAGAATTTTCTGAGTTGATAGAACAGGGGGTAACGCAGGCCGAGGTGGATAAAGCAATAACCCGCATGGTTGATGCGGCCGTTTTTGCCCGTGATTCTCTTGCTGCAGCGCCTAATGTAATAGGGCGTGCCATAACGACAGGGGGAAGTGTCGAAGACGTCGAAGCCTGGCCAGATCGGATTTCTGCAGTTACACCAGACCAGATCAACAGCTTGTTGAAAGAAATATTTATTGATAACCAGTCGGTTACGGGTGTTTTGTTGCCAGGAAAGGGGGCCGAATAATGAAGTCTTTTGTCAAACTCGGACTTGCCACATCCCTGACAATTCTCTTGAGCCTGTGTAACCTTTCTTCGGCGTTTGCGGTTGATATTGTTCAGGTTACAAGTCCAGGTGGAATACATGCTTGGCTTATTGAAGATCGTAGTAACCCCATTATTTCGATGAAGTTTGCTTTTTCGGGAGGTTCATCTGTTGATCCTGGCGGTAAAGAAGGTCTGGCCAACCTCGTTGCCGCGACAATTGATGAGGGGGCTGGTGATCTTGATTCACAAGCTTTTCAGGCCAAATTAAATGACTTGTCGATCTCGTTGGGCTTTGATGCTGGGCGTGAATTTTTTAGTGGTGAGCTTGTCACACTGACAAAAAACAAGGCGACAGCTTTTGAGTTGCTTGAGCGATCTTTGACGGAACCAAGGTTTGACCGTGAGCCAATTGAACGAATTCGATCACAGATTTCTCTTGCTCTTAAACAGCGAGCGGATGACCCGGGATACAAAGCGCAAAGCACTTTGCGCACTCTGTATTATCCCGACCATGTTTATGGCCGGGCAAACGATGGAACGTTAGAAAGCCTGAAAAACATAACTGTTTCTGATTTGAAAAGTTATCTGGCAGAGAACATTGCCCAAAATAACCTGACTGTTGCGGTTGTTGGGGATGTGGATCGTGTTGAACTTGGGACATTGTTGGATCAGGCATTTGGTGGCCTTGCAAAGAAATCAAAACCATTTCGGATATCTGGTGCGTCACCTGCGATAAAAGGGGGAACGATCATTCTGGATGAGGATATTCCCCAGAGCGAAGTTATAATGGCCCATAGAGGTATTTCCCGGGATGATCCTGATTATTATGCGGCCTT
>NZ_CAKZMP010000270.1 GCF_937128705.1 uncultured Kiloniella sp.
ATGCTCATCAAGGACCTACACAAGTGATAAAAGCCTCGGGTCATGACGATCTTTTCCAACGCACGTTAGAACAGGTCGAAAAAGCGCCTGAGGGGTCCTTAACCTTCACAAACTTTGTTGATTTTGACAGCCTCTACGGCCACAGGAGAGACGTTATTGGCTATGCCGCAGCGCTGGAACAATTCGACAGAAAACTTCCCGATCTCATATCAATACTGAAAGACGACGATCTGGTCATTATCACCGCAGATCACGGATGTGATCCAACGTGGCCTGGAACAGACCATACCCGCGAGAACGTTCCTGTCTTGGCTTTCGGCCCACAAATAAAAACACAAAACATTGGTACCCGGGAATGCTTTGCAGATATCGGACAGAGCATAGCCTCCTTCTTGAGTATCGGTACTTTAGAAACAGGAAAGTCATTTCTATAACTTCTGGTTAATCACTTCTGGCTTTTCTTTCTGAGGAGCCAAAAGTCAAAGAAACAGATACAAAAACAAGCGAGAGATATGATGGTTCTAAAAGCTGAGTTACACGCACATCTGGAAGGAACGACTTCTCCGGATCTTGTCAAACGCCTGGCACAGCGTAATTCAATGGATCTACCTGATGGTCTTTTTGATGCCGAAGGAAATTACCGCTGGACGACATTTTTAGAATTTTTAAAAGCTTATGATCTTGCAAGTGCTGTGATCAAAACACCTTTGGATTACAGAGATGTAGCCTACGAATATCTCAAACAATGCGCATCAGAAGGTGCCATCTATGTCGAAGTCATGTCTTCCCCTGATCACGCAGCTATGGCTGGTATGGGATACCAAGATCATCTGGATGGTATTATTGCTGGCATAACCGACGCCGAAAGGGATTTCGGTATCGTTGGACGTATTATTGTTACCTGTGTGCGTCACCTTGGGCCAGAACAGGCCGTTGTGGTCGCGAAGCAGACGATTGCGGCGCCACATCCCCTTGTTGTCGGTTTCGGCATGGGGGGCGATGAAAATGCCCATCATCCGTCTGATTTCTCCAAAGCTTTTCATATCGCCCATGATGCAGGGCTATCGTGCAATGTTCACGCTGGCGAAATGGCGGGGCCAGAAAGCATTATTGCCGCCCTTGATCATTTACCCGTTAAACGTATTGGCCACTGCGTAAGATCCATAGAAGATCCCAATCTTGTCTCTCGCCTTATTGACGAAAATATAACTCTCGAAGTATGCCCCGGCAGCAACATCGCCTTGGGCGTATACCCTGAGTTTGGCGCTCATCCCTTTCTGAAATTACGGGATGCAGGCTGCAAAGTAACCCTGAGTTCTGATGATCCACCTTTTTTCCACACATCAATCGGAAATGAATATGCCATTGCATCCAGAGAATTTAACCTAAACGATCAGGAACTGGCCGACATCACCAAATGTTCCATAGAAAATGCCTTCGCTGACCAAGCGACCATAGACAAATTGCTGGCACGCCTATAGGTATGTCGCACACTCTCAACTTCTGTATCTGACGTATTTATGGCCAAGCTTTATTTTTACTATTCATCAATGAACGCAGGAAAATCCACCGTTCTCTTGCAATCCAGCTATAACTATCAAGAACGTGGCATGGGAACGCTTTTGTTCACCGCCGCTTTGGATGACCGTTATGGCAAGGGAAAGATCTCGTCACGGATCGGCTTACAGGCCGAAGCATTGATCTATGGCAAAGAAGACGATCTGTTGCAGATGACTAGGGATGAAATAAAGCAACGGGAAATCAATTGCGTTTTTGTTGACGAATCTCAGTTCCTGTCAAAAGCGCAGGTTTACCAAATCAGCGAAATCGTGGACGAGCTAAATATTCCTGTATTGGCCTATGGTCTGAGGACAGATTTCCAAGGCAACCTGTTCGAAGGCAGCCAACAGCTTTTGGCTTGGGCAGATGTGCTTAATGAACTCAAGACGATTTGCCACTGTGGAAGCAAAGCAACAATGGTCATGCGTGTGGACGAGAACGGCACCCCGATTCAGGAAGGTTCGCAAGTTGAAATTGGAGGGAACGACCGTTATGTCCCCGTTTGCCGCAAGCACTTCAAATTAGAAGTTCTAGAACGAAAATAAACCATTCGAATGAGCCTCTTTCGCTTGATATAACTATCGAGTATTCCGGTATCGGCATGGGATCAAACGGACCGACCTCGTATTTTAGAACCCTTAGTTCGGATAGAACATCCCAGACCATAGAAGCATCAGGCACAGGAAGCAATCGACTGCCCGGATGATATCACTGAATATGTGGATTGCCTGTTTCTGATTACCGACGCTGCTAGGCGTGCTGGCTTCGACCTTGATGAACTGATTTCAGCAGGATTTGATAAACTGGAAGTCCTCAAAGACAGACGTTACAATCGCACACCCGAAGGTGAACCTTCCTATCACGAAAAGTGATTTTCTACACTCCATTGCTAGAAATAATCATATCCAACCTTTTTTAAAACCAGAAGAATTTTAAACCCTTTGATGAGAAAGATTATGAAAGAAAGAGGCTTTAAAGTACGGGCATTAGGTGAAATTGCGATCAGGTGTCGCGACAAAGCAGCAATGATGAATTTTAATGGCAAAGTAATCGGATTAGAACACCTTTCCGGAGACGTTGATGACAGAGTAACATTCTTCAAAATTGCAGAAGGGTTTGGCGGTCACACCAGTGTACTCGCCCTATTTCGTCCTGACGAAATCACCGGAACA
>NZ_CAKZMP010000271.1 GCF_937128705.1 uncultured Kiloniella sp.
CAAAGAGGTAGAAAAGGGTGGTGATCAAGTCTTAAGAAAGTATACGCAGAAATTTGATAAGGTTTCTTTGGATCAGTTTTTGGTATCAAGTTCGGAAGTCGAGGAAGCGAAAAAATTGGTTTCGCAAGAATTAAAAAATGCCATACAACTAGCCAAATCAAATATTGAGGTTTTTCACAAAGCGCAAAAAACGGATAGGGTTGAAGTTGAGACTACGGCAGGAGTACTATGCTGGCAAGAAAAGCGTCCGATTCAAAAAGTAGGGCTATATATTCCTGGGGGAACTGCGCCCTTATTTTCAACCATACTGATGCTGGCTGTGCCAGCAAACCTCGCAGGTTGCAAAGAGATTGTTTTATGTTCGCCCCCTAATGCAGAAGGAAAAATCAATCCTGCCATTCTGTATACGGCACAACTGTGCGGTGTTACCCAAGTATTTAAGGTTGGAGGAATCCAAGCTATCGCTGGTATGACATTTGGAACGGAAAGTATTCCCCAAGTTTATAAAATATTTGGTCCGGGTAATCAATTTGTTACTGTTGCCAAACAACTAGCAACGAAATACGGAGTAGCGATAGACATGCCTGCGGGACCGAGTGAACTGTTGGTAGTTGCCGACGATACAGCAGATGCAACTTTTGTAGCTTCTGATTTGTTAAGTCAGGCAGAGCATGGTATTGATAGTCAAGTGATTTTGGTATCGACTTCAAAAAATTTGATTGATAACGTTTCAGAAGAAATAGAAGTTCAAATTAATAAACTTCCGCGTCAAGCAATTGCAGAAAAATCTATAGCAAATTCAAAATTGATTTATGTTGAAAATGATGATTTAGCACTTCAATTAATTAACGAATACGGACCAGAACATTTTATTATTTGTTGCCAAAATGAAAATTTTTATGTGAATGGCATTATGAATGCAGGCTCTGTTTTTATTGGAGAGGAGGCTGGGTTAAATGATAATTTAAGTAACAATAGGAATGTTTTTATCGGTCTTGAAGCAGGAAAGAGCAATACAAATGGTCATAAAAATGTGGGTATTGGGGATGAAGCGTTGGCTAAAAATACAACAGGAGCAGATAACATTGCATTGGGGGGGAATCCCCGATTGTTAAGCCGATTTTGCCCTAAAGCGCGATCGCCCAGAACCGATAGCGGGTTTGGCCGGTCATTTCGCGAATCAACCCCAAGGCGCAAAGCTGATCCAGCCCGCGCTGACAGCTGGCGCGGGATGCGGGGGTTTCCAACATGGCGAGGGAAACCGGCAGAACCGGGTGGCGCATCAGGGTTGGGATCAATGCTCGGGTTTGGCGTGACAACGGGTAGGTTTCGGCCCGCGTGACCCAGTCTTGTAACCGTTGGGTTTCCAGCAGCGCGTTTGCAGTGCTGCGTTTGATCCCGAAGACGAACGTGAATAGACATGCCCTACCTTTTTACCTTGAAAAACATCGACTAACTCTTGGGCATCTTGATATTCGAACAAAACAGAATTACTGGTAGCTTGATGTACTGCGCCACTTTCGGGGCTGTTTAACAATCTATCTGCATGCACTAAACGGCTAGTGAAACCTTTATTTTTCAATCTCTTTCTCCGCTATAGGCACAATATCAGTAAGCATTTTTTCAGGATATTTACCTTGCACGTTTTGGTAATACTGATAAATGCGATTGAGTTCATATTGTATATTGTCGCTAATATCTAGCTGTGGACCAAAATCAATTTGTTTATTCTTATAATCAAAAGCAACCATAACTACAGGAACTTGAGCTTTATGGGCAATATGCAAAAAACCTGTTTTCCAGACTACGATGTAATCGACGACTTTCAGGAACAGTCCTTTGGGGACTGGCATGGCATGACGCATCACGAACTCGGTGAAATTCGAGGTGATGCATGGCATCGCTTTTGGCATGCGCCTGCATCCGTAGCACCTCCGGGTGGAGAAAGTTTCGAAGACCTTATTTCCCGAACAGCAAAATCTATTGATGTCCTTAATCAAAAATACAGCGGTAAAGATATTATTGCAGTAACCCATGGCGGGACAATTCGGGCCGCGGTCGCCCATGCGCTGGATCTCAAACCCGAAAAAGCCCTTGGTCTGTCCATTGGCAATTTGTCTTTGACGAAGCTTAATTACTACACGACCAAAGACGACACCAAATTGGATCAGTCATCTTGGGGAGTTGATTGTATAAATACAGAACCTCTAAGCTTCAAAAGCAAAAAAGCCCCGGAACCGGAGCTTTTTTCGCAATCACAGAAAATTAAGTTATAATACAAACGTTATCGCAAAGAAGATCGAAGCAGACAACAATGCTGCGGCGGGAACGGTGATCACCCAAGCTGCAATAATGGTCGTGAAGTGGGACCGACGAACCAGTTTACGCCGCCCAATTTCTTCGCGGTCAGAAATGGTTCCTTCGTGTTTGCTTTCCGGGTGACGTTCATGCTGCCGTACATACTGACGGCGACGTTTGCTTTTCTTGGTGTAGTATTCACGAAAGAAGCCAACACCAAACACAGCACCCACAGCAATATGCGTTGAGCTAACCGGTAATCCCAAAGCCGATGCCATGATCACCGTAATGGCAGCGGAAAGCGCCACACAGTAAGCCCGCATCGGGTTCATCTTGGTAATCTGTTCCCCCACCATACGAATGAGTTTGGGGCCATAGAGGAAAAGACCAAGACTAATCCCAACCGCACCAATAATCATCACCCAGACCGGAATAGAAACCTTTGCAGCTATGTCACCAGACTCCACAGCGTGTAAAACCGCCGCCAAAGGCCCAACTGCATTTGCAACATCATTCGCACCATGCGCAAAAGACAACAAAGCAGCAGAGAAAATTAACGGAAGATGAAACAGTTCTCTTAAAGACTGGTTCCTATTTTCCATACCCTCGGACTGTTTCCGAATAACGGGCTTTAAAAGCGCATAAGAAGCAACAAATATTGCAGCACCAATCATGGCAACAGTTGCAAGGTCAGGCTTCCAAATTTTCTTCAGGCCCTTCATCATCAAATAACATGAAAAAGCCGTTGCCATGATCGCAAGCAACATAGGCACCCAACGACGCGCGGCCGCGATTTTATCATCGCGGTAAATGATGTTACTTTTGATAAAGGCAAGGAATAGTGCCGCAATAACACCGCCCAGAACGGGGGAGATTACCCAGCTTGCTGCGATTTTACTCATGGTAAACCAGTTTACAGCGCCAAAACCAACAGCAGCAATACCAGCCCCCATCACACCACCAACAACAGAGTGTGTCGTTGAAACTGGCGCCCCGATGTAAGTTGCAAGGTTCACCCATAGCGCAGACGACAAAAGCGCCGCCATCATTGCCCAAATAAAGGTCTGGCTATCAGGAACAAGGGATGGATCAATAATTCCCTTGGAAATCGTGGAGACAACATCACCACCCGCCAACAGAGCCCCGGCACTTTCAAAAACGGCGGCAATAATCAACGCGCCGGTCATGGTCAAAGCCCGCGACCCAACAGCTGGCCCAACATTGTTTGCCACATCATTGGCACCAATGTTCAGCGCCATATAGCCGCCAAGAGTTGCCGCGACGATGATATAAACCGCGTTTGGCTGCGCCCCGATCAAGATACTGGCAAAGCCACCAGCAACAGCCAGGAAGAGAATAGCAAGGCCCGGCGCAAAAAGATGTTGCGAGATAGAGCGCGTGGCCTCTTCCATCGTAACGATTTTGCTTAAGTCTTTATCCAGGGATGGTTTTGCTAACTTCGTATCGTCTGATGACGATGAATTCGTATTTCCTGACGGATCAGAAGATGCCATTTTTCAAACTTTCATACACCAAGATCGGGGTCATTTCCGATTTGTGATAGTTTCGTTGCAGTAAAATGACAAATTATCGTTTCGTGACTCTAATATGACAGTTTGATGACAGGCCATATTCAACAACAAAATCAATTTGTTCAAGGGAAGCCACAATTCACTCAAAATTCCTTGGCATATTTGAAAGACTAAATTCTACAAATCTTCATTCCGGTTGTTGATAACCTATTCCCCAACCAATTGGCCAAAAGGAATGACATTGAGAATAGCGGCGTTGGCAGACCCTCATATAGAAGAGCCTTACATGTCAATCGAACGCCTGGAAAAGATCGTAGAGCAAACAAACAACACAAAGCCTGATATTATTGTCCTACTTGGGGATTATGTCGCCGGACATAATTTTATCTCGCGCCATCTTTCTGTTCGCTCCGCAGCAAAGATCTTTGCAAGGCTGAAGTCACCTTTGGGAACCTACGCAATTTTGGGAAATCATGACTGGTGGGATGATCCCGTTGCCCAAGAAACCCGACAAGGCCCTCCGCTAGCACAGAAAGATCTGGAAGCCGAAGGGATCCCCGTATTAGAGAACTCAGCTTTGAAACTATCCCATCAAGGAAAATCTTTCTGGCTTCTGGGGCTTGAGGATCAGTATGCTTTTCAAGACAGCGTCAAAGGATATATTGGCCGAGATAATCTTCCAAAATTAATGTCAAAAATCACTGATGATGCCCCAAGTATCCTACTTGCTCATGAGCCCGATATTTTCCCAAAAGTGAGCTCAAAAATAAGCGTCACCCTCTGTGGACACACCCACGGCGGACAAATACGACTGTTCAATTACTCACCAATTGTTCCATCCCGTTACGGAAACCGTTATGCCTATGGGCATATTATCGAAGACAATAAAAACCTCGTCGTTTCAGGTGGTCTCGGCTGCTCCATACTACCTGTACGCTTTGGCGTCCCGCCGGAAATTACGCTGATTGATTTAGCTTGAGTTCTTGGCCCCAAGAATCATTTCGCTCGCCTTTTCCGCGATCATGATTGTTGGCGCATTTGTATTGCCAGAGGTAATGGTCGGCATGATTGAAGCATCCGCAACCCTTAATCCCGTGATACCATGTACCCGAAGTTCTTCGTCAACTACCGCCATTGAATCAGACCCCATTTTACAAGTGCCCACGGGGTGAAAAATCGTTGTGCCAATATCCCCGACAGCTTTGAGGATATCTTCATCACTAACAACATCAGCACCAGGTAGATATTCCCTCGGTGAGTGGCTTAACAATGCCGGACTCGCGCAGATTTTACGTGTCAGTTTAATCGCATTAATGGCCACCTGCCGATCCCCTTCTGTCGAAAGATACTTCGGCGCAATGGTTGGCATCTCTTTTCCATTAGGGTCACTGAGGTGAACATAACCGCGGGATTCAGGCCGAAGGTTACAAACTGAGGCCGTAAAGCCGGAAAACTTGTGAAGCGGATCACCAAGCTTATCTGTCGAAAGCGGCTGCACGTGATATTCCAAATCTGGTGTTTCAAGTGCCGGATTACTCTTTGCAAAGCACCCTAACTGGCTTGGTGCCATAGACAAGGGTCCTTTTCGAAACAAGGCATAATCCACCGCCATACCCGCTTTGGCAAAAAGGCTATGCGACATTTCATTAAGCGTTTTTGTGCCAGAGACCTGAAATACCGTGCGAATTTGCAAATGATCCTGCAAGTTTTCGCCAACACCTGCAAGCTCGTGCAGCACCTCAACACCATGCTGCGCCAAAAGCTCTCCCGCGCCGATACCAGAGCTTTGTAACAACACTGGGGACGCCACGGCGCCCGCAGATAAAACAAGCTCTTTTCGAACCTTCACTTCTGTACGCACGCCCTGAAGATCAAGTTCTAGCCCCTTGGCGATTTTATTCTCCAACACTATTTTTCGTGCTTGAGCTTGAGTGAGAATCGTCAGGTTTTTGCGATCTTTAACCGGATGAAGGAACGCCCGGGCTGCGCTGAAACGTACCCCTTTTTTTTGGGTTACTTCAAAATAGCCGACACCTTCGTTATTCCCCTGATTGAAGTCTTTTGTAACTGGAATACCAGCTTCTGCTGCAGCTTCTTGGAAGCGATCAAGGATTGGCCAGGACAGGCGTTGTTCTTCAACCCGAAGCTCGCCACCATCACTGTGAAACTCTGAATCTCCTTTGTGGTAACTCTCTCCCCGTTTGAAAAGGGGAAGAACATC
>NZ_CAKZMP010000272.1 GCF_937128705.1 uncultured Kiloniella sp.
CTGCATCTCAGGGACAACGATAATGCGGAACTGAGCAACAGTACCGATTTCGCCATTCATGAGAGTCGCGGCTGCGCCATACTGGTGAGCATGGACAAAGGCCGGGTTCGAGAAGCTATCGGTCATTTCTTCCAGCGTTTGCTGGAGTTCGTTACCAATATACATCGCGCGGCCACCACGGACGGTACGTGTATCAATCATCCGAGAACCAGTGATGATATCCGTCTCACGAGGAGTACGGTTGTCATCTAGGGTCAAAGACAAGTTGAACAGGTCCTGGTAGCTGACTTCAGCTGGATCGGCAGATTCGCCGTCCACAGTTGCGTCTGATACAGCGTCACCGGCATAAACAACAACGCCAGCGCCGTTGAGCAGGTCAAGCTGCAGAGCCGCTTCCGAAATCTGCACAGCACCGTTAATCAATTCGCGGTTCATGTGCATCATCAGTTCGCTGTCAGAATCGAAATCCATTGCGTCCTGAGAATATTCGGTGAAGAAGCCAAGCTTCGAGATGGAACCTTCACGAACGATACGTGTAAAACCAACACGGTTCACACGGCCGCCGGTCTCAGAGAGAACAGGCAGTTTCGAAGTGATGGTACCAACGTCTTTCGAGGAACCATAAAGGTTACCAGAACCTTGAAGCACAGTCAGTGTGTTCGGAGCAGATGCGTTTGCAACAGCGGTTTGAACCGCAGCAGCTTCAACGTCTGTACCGGCAACCAGTTCATCTTTAGTCAGAGTGATGACCCAAGGGCCTGCACCTGACTTAGACGCAACAGCGGCTTCGATGGCGTTGACCGCGGCGAGGAACGTGTCAGCGTTTCCTTCCACTGCAAAAGAATAAGTCACGTAATCGAAAGTCACGAAATACTCAGTTGAGAGGATAGCGGCGCCAGCAGCGTCGATACCTTGGTCGTTCACGTTGCGATCGTCGAGCAGCGGAATGTAGTGATACACTTTGATCCGCTTACCGAAGTGCTTCGGCATTGCTGTGACGTCTGCGAGAGGCATAAAATACATCTCGCGGCGAGCATCGATGAGAGCTTTCTTTTGCCAGTAAAACTCATGCATCTGGCCTCCACCGATCGTTGAATCAGTGGACGGCGGGTTGTTATACAGGTGAGCAGCGTCAGCCATTGTAAAACTTCCTCTTTATGCGCAACTCTAGCCGAGCAGTTTTTCTTCCAGTTTGGCGAAGTCCTCATCTGACATGTCCATAACGGACGCATCGACTTTGGGCTGGACAGCTGGTGCTTGTTTCACCGGTGCTACTCCTGAAGGGTCACCACCTGCGGCGGCTTTCTTCTTTGCAGCTGCTGTTTCGATAACCTTCGATTCTGCTGGCGTGGTTGCTGTTTCCGTTGAGGGTGAGCTCGTAGACTCGGACCCAGTGCTAAAAGCGCCACTTTTCTCCAAATCGGATCCTACTTGGTAGTAGGCGTCCAGCCAGGATACGTTGTTGGCCAGTGTTCCCAGAGTTTGTCGTCGGTTCACCTCAGAAGTAATCTGGTCATAGACCCCAGAGTCCTTTTGGCGAACGAGGATAGGAAGGATCTCAGGATCCTCGACAAGCCTGTTCCTACTGTCATCGTCCCAATCCTTTTGGATTGTTCTCAAGATCGCATCACCGTTCGGGGTCCCTTGGACTGTACCGATGTTCTCGGTTAATGCGACGTCCTTGTCACTCACCAGGTGGTTCGTGGGACGATATTCTTTGTCTGCGCTACGAGCTGCATCCGTATTTTCTATGTCGTACGGTTCCAACTTCGCATCGCGAACAAGTTTCTTAATAGCATCAACTTTCCCGTTTGCGCAATCAATAAGAAAGTTTAGCTGATTATTATCGATTTTGTTGTGATCCAAAGTTTGCTGAATAGCGAGTGCTGGACGGACTTTTTGCTGGTATTTAACAAAACCGGCGCCCATCTGCATCAGCCGTACAGCTTCCTCAGGGGTCTCAACTTGAATGTCTTTGCCATTGGCTTTAAAACCAGAGAAGACAGCGTCGTATATTTCAGCCTTTTTATCGGCCGTTATTGGCTCATCAGAACCAGCAGGAGCAGGTGCTTTGTCCTTATCCTTGTCTGGCTCGCCGCCTTCTGCTTTGGCTTCAGGCTTAGGTTCATCCCCGGGAGTTTCCGAAGGCTGCGTTACTTCCTTCTTTGGATCCTCAACCGGGGCAGCCCCCTTCTCCCTACCTTCCGGAGGTTCAGTTCCTTCAGGGGTTTCGGACGGAGTAGGGGGCTGTTCCATCTTTTCGAAGTCTTCATCAGACATCGATAAGAGATCTTCAGGCGCAGGGGCTTGATTATCTTCTGTGGGTTGGACTTCTTGTTCACCGCCGTCGCCGCCTTCCTTGCCGGCTTCGCCGGCAGGTGGCGTCTCGGCTGGCGGGGTTTCGCCAGCTGGGTCGGTTACAACTTCATCTTCGGGGTCTTTGACGGCTGGATCGGCCATTAGCTATCCTCCGCCTGCATGTCTTCATGGATCTCATCCATGGTTTCTTTCAGTTCTTCGATCTGCTGTTCAGCAATGTTGCCCATCACCATGATCGTAGAGAGATAGCGCTTAAACGCGCCGGGGCCGTAGAGGTCGGCTTCCAGGAATGCTTTCTTGTCCGCGGGGAGATTGGGGTCATCCCGGAGTAGAAGCATCCGAGACGCTTCGTCTTTGAAATACTCTTCTTCAACAATACGCTGGAAATCGGCATTATTACTGAGACGTTTCAAAACATCACGCCGATCGACGTGTTGCTGGAGATCTTCAATATTAACTTCGATCTCTTGGATTTCAGATTCGGACATAGTGGGAGTTCCTACTTTCTTGGGTTAGTTGGCTAATAGTCGGGATTAATGATTTAATCTGATTACACTGTCAACGGTACAGGTTGAGCTGGTTGACGATTTTTCGCATCATCCATTCTCTTGGAAAGTTCACCAAATCCAAAAGCAGCTTCAATATCAGGCTCAGTTTCGCCTTCTTTTTTTGGCGACGTAAGAGCTTTGGTGATCTGTAGATCCTGGTTCCCGCGGGCTTGACCAGCCTGCCTTTCCATATCCCGAGAGTGTGTAATACCGGCAGCGTCGTTCTCTGTCTCGAGATCGATCGAATCAGCTTCTGCCATAATCTTCTCAGTTTCGGCATTCGTTTTGGCTGTCTTGGCTCGTGTAAGTGCAATCTCATGTTCGAGTTCAGCAACTTCGAGCTCTTTCTTCTTCTGCTCGACTGGGTCGGGCTGAGGTTCATATTCTTTGATCTGCTGCTCAAGCTCAGGCATTTTCTGGAGCTTGGCAATTTTACCGAGAATCAGTTTTTGCATCTCAAGATCCAAATTAGGACCCATAGTCTGAAGCATGAAGCCAAGCTGTTGTGCTTTTCGCTGGTCAATCTCAGGAGTCGAAATGTCGACAATCATGTCGAACTGACCCTGGATCTCATCGCGGCGAATAGGAACGAACTTGGAATTGGTAACTCGTACGATCTCTTTATCAGACAGGAATACCTGATTCATAGAAACGAACTTAATACCGACTTTCTTGAAAGCCTCGGCCAAACGACGAAGGATATCCATCTCACGCTTGGCTGTCGCATCAACCAGACCTTCGATGCCGGCCGCTACTTTACCAAAGTTTTCGCCAGATAGACCGCCCGAAAAGGCTTTAATGCCAGAGAGGGCCTCGGCATCGTTATTCTGTAGATTTAGGAGTTCGAGAGCTGAGCGAGGAATCTCCGGGTACTTGTGCTCCATAAGGCCCTGGCTAGGATGAGCTGAAGGATTGAACTCATAGTCTTCCCCATTTTGGAAACGGCGCCGGTTAGTAATATCCAGCATACCTTTGGCGATGCCCTGCTGGCTATTCGCTGATCGACCCATTAAATCGATCATCCCGCGGGTAAGGGCTCCTGCGATAGCTTGGTTGTCTGAAAGCATCTCAGCGTCAGGCTCACCATAAACTGAACGTTTGCGGGGCGAATAGGATTCAAAAATAAATGGGATCTTTTTGTCCGGATAAGGATTCTCTTCCAGACGGATCATTTGATCGTTGATCCAGGTAGCAACGATAGGAACCAGTTCACCGGTACCGTGGACGTCGTAAAAACCCCAATACTCATAGGCGATAATGCGTTTACGCAACTCATCATCAAAATTGAAGTCCTGAGGGGTTTCCGTGCCGTGCTCTGTATCCGCCACGTGTTCGGCGTTGGCATAGTTCACGGAACCAAGATTCTTATAGCGTTTGTCCTTCATCAACTCCGCTTTGGAGGTTTCAAACGAGTAGATGAGGAAGTTAGCTTTCTCCGGATCATTACCGCAGGAAGGATCAATATATACGTTGCGATAATCAACCACATCCAGAGTAGGTTCGTTATAGATAATCTTCTCTTCCTGGACGGTTTCAGTCCGACCAGTGGGAACTGCCCATGCCGTGATTCCGTTTTCTTCGCTGTAGCTGATGCTGTCTTGGAGCTCTTGGGGGAGTTGCTCATAACGAGAAGGATCCGTATCGCGAATCTCGAGGGCCTGTTGAAGAAAAGCTTCTTCCTGGGAGCCTTCGAAGACCTGGACATAGTCGTAAACTGGACGTTCAACGTTGACCATCTCGGTAAGACGTCTCCAGCCCGGGCGCATGATAAGAGTGCCTTCGTCAACGAAAACACGCACAGCTTCAGCAATGAATCGTGGTAGATCCAGTTTGGTTCTCATCTGCCAGTTGATAAGAATCGCATTCTGAGAGGCTGCCGGCGCATCTTCAAAAGTGCGCGGATGAACATCAAAGATATTCTCTGAACTCAGGAAAGGCTCACTTAAAGCCGAGTAGCGCCACTCAGCCTGACGGCGAACGATCTTAGGACGAATAGTCGATCGGCCGCGGCGCTTAGGGATATGTTGACCACCGTCTCGAGCCAAGTCCCACTTTTCAACTTCTGAAACGTGCTTGTCCCGGAATGGTTTAGCATTTTCGAGATCTTTTTTCAGGAGGCGTACGTGCGGTTCGTTCTGCCACGGAGTCAACTTAATGAGGGTACCCTGCCCATTTTTCTTGCTATCTTGAAGCTCTTTCGCGGAAACGCGCTTAACCTCATCAATGCTCAAAGGATCCTTACCAACTAAACGGGCATCGTCGTCTGCCAAGTTCATCACGTCTTCAGCCATTTGGATCCTCGAAACTCGTATTAGTCGGTACTAGTATCGAATTCTTCGATAATAGCAAATTCCTGATTAGGAAACTCTGAACTTGGGAAGAGCTCCTGAAACAGGGAATCTGTAATGGGTTTGTAGGTCTGATGTCCAGCAGGGACGTATAGTTGGTGCTCGTCGGGAAGTTCAGCTGGTGTTCTATGCGCCATACTGAACTCCCATACAAAAAGGCAGGCCCTCGCAAGAACCTGCCTCTTAACTGATTTATCGACTATTGTCGATTATTAACTCTGCAGACGATCTTTGATCGAATCAAGGATATCGCCACGAGTTTGGATCTTGGTGATCTCATCGCGGAAGTCGTTGCCAGTCAGGCCGCCGCGGGCTTTCATAGCTTCGAGGTCTTCAATGACGCCATTCAACTCGTTGACCAGTTCGGCATAACCTTCGGCGCCGAACTTGGCCCCAGAGAGTGCTTTACCAATCACATCAGTTGCGATGTCGACGTATTTACCGTTGTCACCCAGCATGGGTTTGACGGATTGCAGAAGATTCAGGGCGACTTCTGCTTTCGAGAGTACAGACAAGATGTCCATGATACTGTTCCTTAATAGGGGGTTTAGGCAGAGACGGGCTTAGTTGACGAGCTCGCCGGCG
This sequence comes from uncultured Kiloniella sp., assembly GCF_937128705.1. GTDB lineage: Bacteria > Pseudomonadota > Alphaproteobacteria > Kiloniellales > Kiloniellaceae > Kiloniella. Next base: position 5,801 of record NZ_CAKZMP010000272.1, read on the forward strand.
GTTTCGATGAAGTCTTCTACATCATCTCGAATCGGGCCGAATGCTTCGGCCAGATCACCTGCAGAGCTTGCGGCAATAACCAACCACTCTGATGGGGCATCAGGACCCAGGGCCTTAATGCGAGCGTCAACGTCAGCATATTCTGCGCCGATACGGGCGGCAGCTGTGACGGCAGGTCTGAGAACTTGCTCAGACGTAATAAGCTGAACGCAAACAGGTGCTTCAGGTTCATCAGGCTGAACGGTGTCACAGACGCTGATGACTGTGTCTTGCGCGGCGCCAAACGTGAGAACAGTCGCATATGCTTTTTCGGCGTTTGTTTCCAAATCAGCGTATGGATTCGGCAGCGGCTGAAGCCCAAGAGAGGTGCAGCCCGAAATGCCGAGAGCCACGAGCGAAAAGATTAGTGCAGCGTATTTCCGTAGAAAGTCCATTGGAAGATCTCCTTATGCGGCTAACTCGTATTTGGCGAGCCAATCTGCCACGTCAAAACTGGGACAAGCTTTATTCGCCCCGGTGTCGCGGTGTCCCATGACCCGCGCATTAGGGTAACGCTGTTTCAAGGAGACAACTAGTGCCCCCAAGGCAGCCATTTGTGATTCGGTGAAATTAGCTTCAGGGGTTTTACCGTCTTCGGCCACCCCACCAACAAGACAGATCCCAATTGAGTTGGTGTTCCATCCGAAGGCGTGTGCTCCAATATCATCTTCGACAAAGCCATCATCATCAAGATCACGTCCAAGCTCGGTTTTACCAGAGCGCACAATTACATAAGCATAACCGATATCAGACCATCCTCGTCCTTGGGGTTTAGGATCTGTATGCCATTTACGTATGATCTTCGTATTTACATAAAGAGATGGTCGGGTTGCGCTGCTGTGGATGATGATCTCGTCGATTTGTCGATCATTCTGCCAATTAAGATTATCAGTCATAACGGTACCTTCCACTAGATCTTCTTCAGAAACTGTAGGCTCCGGGATTGCCGGTACTTTATTCAAGCGCAAAAGACTTACAATCCACTGCCACATGTTGGTACCCTTATTCCGGTTTAATTGGCTCCATAACTAAATCTGGGGCTTGTGTCGATTTATTCTCGTTATCTCGTTTAAGGCGAGCTTCGGCGAGAACCTGTTGTTCCCATTCTTTCTCGTCAGGATCTTTACTCTTAGCCATGGCTTGGGCTCTTTGAACCAAAGCATTACGCTTATCGATCGTAGAGAATGTCTGGACGCGGTAGGCATCGAACATAGTTCTGAAGTTGCCAACGAGAAGGCCGCGTTTCTGGCCTTCTTCGCCTTTGGTACCATAGGCATCAACGAGAAGCATCAAAGCCTGGTCAAGAGTCAAATTGTCTTTGCCAGGCTCTGGGTGTTGAACCATCGCACGTTCAAAAGTGCGTTGGATATTATGTTCGAGGGTTTGAATTCGGTGAACGTACGCCACCAAAGGATCTAGTTCAGGCATTGGGAGATCTTTCCTGGTTTAGTTTAAGCTTGGGGAGTCGGCTGAGGTGTTGGAGTCGCGGCATCACCTGTTTGCTTTTCCTGTAGAGCTTTGAGCTGTTCAGAGATTTTCTTGAACGTAGCACAAGACTGATACACGCCTCGACCAGCGCCTTCAGCGGCAGTGTGTTGCAAAACACTTCTTTCCGGGTTCAAGATTTCAATCAGCTTCTCGATATGCGGGAGAGCTGCTTCAATCTTTGAGTTTGAGCGTTCTTGGATTGCAGCAAGAATTTCAGCATCGCTTGCAGTAGCCAGATCAGACATTTCAATAATCCTCGGTTTGAAACTTAGAATACGCAATTGGCCCAGATGGACCCATTAAGTCAAGATCAGGAACCAAGATAAGTTGCAAGAGCGGCATCGGCAGCTATCCGGTTTGCCGCGACAGCAATGTTGTCTTTTGCGGTTCGTGCTGCAGCATATTCAGTTTCTCGACGAACACTAATTGCCTGAGCAAATGCTCTGAGCTCTGCAGCAGTCAAAGAAACTACAGTGTTTGTTGCAGTAATCCAATTGATACTCCAACTAGCATTACCGCCTAAAACCTCAAATGCACCAAGCGTTGCGGCTTCAGCAATATTCTTTTGAGCCGTCAGGTCCCCATCCAACGTAATC
>NZ_CAKZMP010000273.1 GCF_937128705.1 uncultured Kiloniella sp.
AGACAAGTGCGACCCTGAAAAGTTGATTTGTGAATACATAGAAGCTGGCGGCGATTGGCATCAGCTAGCTACAGCCGTGAACCGTTTAGCTCTTAGAGGAGCAACCAAACAATGAAACGAGATATTTATCCAGACGGGGCTTTTGAAGAGAGTGCCGGAAAGCCTTATCGCCCAAGTAACGGAACTGAAGGTGATTTTTTTATCGATGCATGGTGTGTTAATTGCTATCGATTTGATGAGGAAGACGGCCCTTTTAATTGTCCAATTTATGAAAGGATGATGTGCCATCAAATAGGTGAAGAAGGTTATCCTCAAGAACTGGTATGGGGCGAAACTGGTCAACCTTTGTGCCAAGCATTTATTCACCATTTGGAAGTTCCAGAAATAGTTGAATCATATCGCTGTGAATTCACCCCTGACCTATTTCAGGAGGTTGTTCAAGATGTCTAAACGTTCTCCAATGTGGCTAAGAAAAAACGCTGCTATTCGTGCCGCCTGTAAAGAATTTGGTATCTCTGAAGATGAACGACGGGCGATTATTTACCAAGTAACCCGTAATGATTCTTTGGGTAAGTGTCGGGATGGTGAAATTGCGAATGTACTCGACAAAATCAACGAGATTTATCGCCCTCAAAAGAAGCAAGGCAAGGTCACTAATAACAGATCTAATCATCCCGGCGATAAAGCTATTCAAAACAAGATACTGGCTTTGTGGTTGGTGCTTTATGACTTGGGGCTCGTTGAGAGCAATACAGACAAAGCCTTAAACGGCTTTATCAAGCGTCAACTTAAAGTCGATACCTTACGTTGGGTTACAGGCTATCAGGCTGATAAGCTTATCCGTATTTTGAAAACAATGGCTGCTGATCGTGGCGATGTTGATTGGTCTTTAGACCAAAATCAACCTGAGCAATGTGTCATCCATGCACAGTACCGAATATTAGTAAACCTCGGGCAAATCAAACATGCCGATACTTTGGATATTCAAGATTATGCAGGGTACGTCACAGGCAAACAACGGGGGTGGAACCACTATTCTTTCCAAGATTGGCGAGACCTTCAGAAAAACTGGGGTAAATGGATCAGACGGGTAAAAGCAAAACATGTCGATTGAGCCAAGTGCTTCGGATTCATATGATGGCTGGCCTTTAGGGCTAAAGAGGCTGGCAAAAATCATCGGGCATAAAGCTACGCTTGATCTGGTAGAAGTTGCGGGCGGTCTTGATAAACCGAAAATTCCAGCTGAAGTAACGCCGGAACACCCTTGGGTAAAAGCTGTGGGGATTGACAAACTGCAACTCTTGTCTGAAGCTTTGGGCGGTCAAAGGATCTATATTCCTCGTGGCTCATTTATCAATTTAAAGAAGCTGCCTATTCTAGATCTACTGGAAAAGGGCTGGAAGCCTAAAGATATCGCTTTGGAAATCGGCGTGACGGTAAGATATGTTTATCAGTTACAGAGCGAGTACATTTTGACAAAAGAAGATAGTCAGAACCGATTATTTTAAGTCTTACTGAACTGTTCAGGACCTCCGGAACGGATATTTAATTGTCATAGTTGCCTCAGTTATCCAACTGAGGTTTTTTTATGTCTCCGATCAGTACACAGACCAATAGCGAACGGGTCTACAATCAGGCAATCAGCATCGTGTTAGCACACGAAGGCGGGTTTGTTTATGACCGTGATGATCCCGGTGGCGCGACTAATTATGGAATTTCATTAAGATGGCTTCGCCAAGTTGGCGATTTGAATTTTGATGGTTTCAAAGATGGCGACATAAACCGCGACGGCGTTGTTGACGAACGTGATATTCGTGAAATGTCCGTCGATGATGCAAAGGTATTTTACCGTCAATTATGGTGGGATAAATACGCCTTTGATGATTTGCCTCCACTTCCAGCTATCAAGGTTTTTGACCTAGCCGTCAACATGGGGCCACGCCCTGCTTTTCGTATTCTACAGCGCGCAGCCAGATCTTGTTGTTACGTGCTTGAGGATGATGGGATTATTGGTCCTGCAACACGGACTGTTATTGAAAGTGTTTGTAACAAGAATACAGGTCCGGACAAACATGCGCTTGTCTCTGCAATCTGTTCTGAAGCTGCCGGATATTACCGATATTTAATCGCAAGAAAGCCCGCCTTTAGCAAATACAAGAACGGTTGGCTCAATCGCGCCTATTACCTCCCTTACCAGCATTTAAACGGAGATCTATCATGATCAAACGCATTACGTTACTTCTGTTTGCTTTGACACTGGGAGGCTGCGGCTTTCTTGGTGACCAAGCCGACAAAAGACTTGGGGAAGCCTGTACTGACGACGTACGTGTTGTTAGAGCAACCCTCTTTTATGATTTGCTTGAAAATCGACACGGAGCTGAGATTACACAGGCCCTTGTTGAGCCTCTCGCGGTCATGCATGAAAGTCTTGCCGCCGAGGTATCTTTAGATCCGGCTGGTGATGCTTACCGTCTAGCATTTGTTGAAGTCGCTTTTGATATCCTTAAAAAAGAAGGTAAAGAAGTTGTCCTGGGCGGTTTTGATGAAGCTGTAACCAAGCTCCGACAACTACCTTCCCTAGCATCGGGTTTTAACGTTATCGAAGCTCGTGTCGGAATTGCTTGTGCGAAGTCTAAAATTGATAACCCTACAAGCGACCTTCCCGAAGATCCATCAATAGATCCAGACACGGCAGACAAGCCCAAGGCGGAAGGATCTGCCTGATGGTAAGCAAGCTTCCACAGGCTTTAGTAAAAGGTGAGAGCGGTTTCGATATTGAGGCCGCGCACTTTTTAGCTGAAATGGCAGAGTTGGCTTACTTTTCGCCAATGCATATTGAAGCTACTTTAGCGGATATGGGTGTTCATGATTGGCGGTTTATTGAGGCCTGGGACAGTCAGTGTTTTTATGCACGATTTCCAACTTTTCGCATTGTGGCTTTTCGAGGTACGCAACTGGACGCCGGAGATATTTGGACAAACCTTAAATTCAAGCAACAGGATCTGGAAGAAATCGGAGTTGCTGAAGATAATAAATCCGAAAGCGTTCATCGCGGTTTTTACGATGCTCATTTCGCTTTGTGTAAAGAGTTATGTTCAGTTCTCGGCGCAGGTGAAACACCACTTTATTTAACAGGCCATAGTCAAGGTGGGGCTTTGGCTATTCTTGAAGCTGCTATCCCCGATGGTGAAGATGATACGGTAATTTACACCTTTGGTGCTCCTCGTGTGGGAAATAACTGTTTTGCTGAGTTGGAGCGTTACCCACACCACCGCGTAGTTAATTCAATTGATATCGTGCCGATGCTTCCATTTATGGCAATGGGCTACAAACATAGTGGAACCCTTCAATACATCGACGGGAAAGGCAAAATACACGAGGCCATTCCCCTCTCAACTCAGCTGATAGATCAATTGAAAAGCCTCTGTGCTTCGGTTTTGAAGGGCGATGGTTGGTTTCGTTGGTTACCCCTCGGCCCTTTCCAAGCTCACAGTCTCAAAAATTACATTCAAGTCCTTCGCAGAGGTATCAAGTAGATGGTTGATCATGCCGATAAAGCACAGGATTTAATCCAAAGTACTTTAACTAAAGCTATAGCTGCGAATAAAGCTGCTTTGGCTCAAGGTATAACACGCCATGAAGAGTGCTTCGATTGCGGAGATCCTATCTCAGTTGCAAGGCAAAAAGCGATACCTGGCACAACACTTTGCGCTTACTGCAAAGAAGCACAGGAGCGCGAATATGGTTGAGGGTATTAGCACTACGGCGCTTGGAATTATCGTTGCCATTTTCCTAGCTTGGTCTGCTGTGATGCTGGGAATTATCAAGCTTCTGATTGAAAGAGCGCTGTCAGCTTCAAACGATAGACATAAACGCCTTCAGGTCCGAATGGATACGCTGGAAAACGACTTCCGGAATTTATTGGTAGATCTTCCAAACAAATATGTTCAACGGGAAGACTGGATACGTTTAGCAACGACCATTGAAGCGAAAATGGATGCTTTAAATAATAAATTTGATGAACTAAAGGACCGTTTATATGCACGGAATTAATTTAGAAAAACCGATGCGAGAAGAAACGCGCTGGCGTTTGTTACGTGCATTGGATGCAGGACGCCCTGGTAAGGTAAGCGAAACCATTCTTTTCCGCACTTTGGATGACGTTGAGCTACCGCTTTCGCCTAAAGGGCTAAGGCGTGAACTGGATTATCTGCGTGATAAAGATCTGATCACAATCACAGGTGAAGACGATCCAGTTTGGCTTGCAGAACTAACAGCTGATGGTGTTGATGTCGTGGAATACACAGTTGCAGCACCTGCTGGTATTAGCCGCCCGAAAAGGTACTGGTAAAATGCCTCCGCGTTCAAAGGTCGAAGCATTACCATCTGATGTCCGCGAAGATTTGGAGCGACAGCTGGTCCAGAATAGTTTTTCAAAATACAGGGAACTATCAGAGTGGTTGGCTGAACAAGGCTTCCAGATTTCAAAATCAAGCCTTCATTCTTATGGGCAAAATTTTGAAGAACGCCTAGGATCACTCAAGCGTGTAAGCGAACAAGCGCGTGTTGTTGTCAGTGAAAATCCTGATGACGATGGTGCGGTTAATGATGCTCTGATCCGGCTTGTTCAAGAAAAAGCTTTTACACTTCTGCTTGAAATGGAAGTTGATGCAAAGGATGTAAATCTACCCAAACTAATGAAAGTGATTGCAGATCTTTCTCGGGCTTCTGTCAGTCAAAAAAGACTTGCTTCAGAGGTTCGTCAACAAGCGCGTGAGGAAGCCGCAAAAATAGCTACTAATGCAGCGAGACAAAACGGCTTTACCGAAGATCAAGCCGCTTTTATCAGAGCGGAAATTCTTGGAGTTAAAATCCAAGATGAGTAAGGATGCAAAAGAGGCAAGACTTATTTCCCGCCAAAAGCTTTCAGGGGAAGAGAAAAAACAGGCGTTAGATCTTGTAGAAGAAGAACAAAACAACCGTCAAACCCAAGGCCTCAGTGTTAAAGATATTCCAAAATTATTATTGCTCTACCAAAGTCGTTGGTTGGAGGATCAATCTGATATCAGAATTGGTGAAAAATCGCGCCGTATAGGTTTTTCTTGGGGAGCGCTTGCAGCTGAAGGCGTCTTAGAAGCTTCTTGCTCAAAATCAGCTGGTGGCATGGATCAGTTTTACATGGGCTATAACATGCGTATGGCGGCGGGCTACATCGGGGATTGCGCTTTTTTTGCCAAAGCTTATGGACATGCAGTAAGTGAAATTGACGTCTGGAAAGAAACTATTCTGATTGAGAATGAAAAGCAGGATATCGTCACTTACAAAATTACTTTTGCATCCGGTTTTATTATTGAGGCTTTGAGTTCCAATCCTCATAACTGGCGATCACGTCAAGGTCATGCGCGCATCGATGAGGCCGCATTCCATCAAAACCTGAAGGAAGTCATCAAAGGTGCCCTGGCTTTTAAAATGTGGGGTGGTCGGATTGATATTGTTTCAACCCACAACGGAGAAGATAACGAGTTTAATGAGCTCGTAAAGGAAGTGAAAAGCGGAAAGCTTCCCTGGTCTCATCATAAGATCACTTTTGATGATGCTTTAAAGCAAGGTTTTTATAAGCGTGTTTGTCTTATCCGGGGAAAAAAATGGTCCCCTGAAGCCGAAGAAAAATATCGTAAAAGCATCTATGAAGATTACCCAACCCAAGAAGATGCTGGCGAAGAGCTTGATTGCATCCCCAAAAAGGGCAGCGGTGCATATTTCACACGGATGTTAATTGAGAAATGCCAAAAAGAAGGTATCCCAATTATACGCCACCAAAGAGCACCGGAATTTGTTCTGGATACTGATCGGGAAAGAAAAACCAAAGAGTGGATAAAGGACAATCTAAAACCCGTTATTGATAATTTGCCCACGGATCAGCGCAGTGTCTTCGGGTTTGATTTCGGACGTGATGGGGATTTGTCCGTTTTATGGGCTTTACAGGAAGCAAGCCCGCTTGTGTGGGAAACTGCGTTTATTCTTGAAATGCGCAAAATACCCTTTGATGCCCAATGGATCATAACTGATTTCACAATTGATGAACTGCCGCTCTTTACGCATTGTAAATTTGACGCGCGTGGAAACGGTCAATCCCATGCTGAAAAAGCTCTACAAAAGAAGGGCGAAAGCTATGTTGATTGTGTGATGTTGAGCGCGCCCTGGTACCGCGAATGGTTTCCCAAATATCGCGCGGCTTTTGAGGGCAGCAATATCATCGTTCCGAAGTCTGAAGACATTATCGCAGATCACCGCCTTGTGCAGCTGGTTAAGGGTAATCCGGGTATGTCTGATTCTCGAACAAAGGGAAGTGACGGACAGTACCGACACGGGGATAGTGCTGTTGCGGGTGTTTTGGCTTGGGCTGCTGCTACAGAAGAAAATAACCCGCCCCCCGCTGGCACCTCAATTCACGAGCAACACACTGATACCTACGCCCCACAAATCTCGATGGGTGATATCACCGAAGATATTTACGACGCCCGTTCGCGCTATTCACAAGGATTGTTTGACTGATGTGGAATCCATTCAAAGAAAAAGAAATTGTTACCGAAAGAGTGGAGCCTATTCTTGAAGCGGCTGGGGTAACTGTTGGCGAAAGTTTCAGGGAAGCAAAAGGCGAACCCGGTTATACAAAATTAAGCGATACAGGTAAACGGGATTTAAACCCTGTCAAGCATCGCAAAATGCAAGAAATGGCTTCGTTACTTTGGCAAAAATCGCCTTTGGCCAGATCAATGTCAGAACTACCTGTTGCCTATCTTTTAGGGGAAGGTCTTAAAATTTCCGCTAAAGATCCAGAAGTTGATAAAGCCATTAATTCTTTCTGGAAAGATCCTATAACACGGATGGATATAACTTTACCCCGGCGTGTTCGGGATCTTGGTTTACTCGGGGAGCAATGTTGGCCTGTTTTTGTAAATAAAATGAACGGCCATGTCCGGATGGCTAATCTAGACCCATCCAGAATAGCAACGGTTCTTTATGATCCTGACAATTCAGATATGCCTATCGGTGTTATATCTGTTTCAAATCAGAAGGGCATCCAGAAACGGTATAGAACTATTGTAAACGGTTCTGAGAATGTTTTTGGTAAAGTCGCTCAATCAATTCGCAAAACACTTACTGACGGCGATTGCTTTTATTTTGATGTTAACCGACTTTCTGAAGCAACGCGTGGGACATCTGATATCTTGCCGTCTCTGGATTGGTTGATTGCCCTTGATCGCAGTATGTTTGGTGAAATTGAAAGGGTTGATTTTCAGCGCGCTTATATTTGGGATGTTCTCATTAAAGGCGCTTCTCAAGATGAAATTGAGGCGCGAGCCAAAAAGACAAGGCCACCCGCGCCTGGCTCTGTACGAATGCACAACGAAAGCGAAGAATGGAATGCTGTTTCCCCTGATATCAAAGCGGGACAAAATGCAGAGCATGTAAGGACAATTAAGAACTATGCCGCCGGATCTACAACCATGCCGGAACACTGGTTCGGCGGTGGTGGCGATGTTAACCGGGCAACCGCAGAATCAATGCACGAACCAGTTTTTAAGCGCCTGTCAGTAAGGCAAACTTATCTGAAGCACGTCCTGGAACAAATCTTACTTTTTGTTGCTCTAAAGCGCTTAGATCCACAGGGTGAGTTACCTGATGATTTGATGGGCCTTGAAGATTTGATGCCAACTGTTGAATTCCCTGAAATGACATCCAAGGATGTTTCACGCCATTCAGCTGCCCTGCAACAAATCGTGGTTTCTTGTGTTATGGCAATTGATAATGGCCTTCTATCCAAAGAAAAAGCTGTTTCCATGATTGGCATTATTGCCAAACAGATTGGTATTGAAATTAATCCGGAGGACGAGTTACGCACGGCAAAAAATGAGATTACCACAGAGAAAACCAAAGATTTTTATAGTGACGTCACGCCGAAGGTTTCCGGAGAGGTCGAAGAATGACACCACAAGAGAGGCAATTCAGATCTGAAAGAGCCAGAAGACTTAAAGCCGGTCGAAGACTTCGCAAGGATCAAACGGGCGATATCATATCCAGTTTAACCGAGGCGCATAATTTAATCATCAAGCGCATGGCTCAAAGTAATGGCGAATTTACACAAGCTTTCTTAAACACACGCTTTAGGGAGCTTAAAGATATCCTTGATGGTGTTGGCCTTGAGGCGAGTGAGTTGGCATCTTCAGCACATATATCAATGGCCGATGCCGGACTTAGCTTGGTTGATGATCCGTTACAGGCTAGCGGTATTCGTATTTCAGCGGTTTATACATCCATCCCGGAAACGCAAATCGTGGGGATGAGATCTTTTCTTGTTGATAAGATCAGCGATATTACAGATGAAACCGCCAAGAAAATAAAAAGCCAGTTGGGTTTATCTGTCATCGGTGCACAGGATAAAACCGCGACAATTGATGGTGTTTCCAAATTACTCGGTGAAACACTTCCAAACCGTGCCAGAACTATCGTCAATACCGAACTGGGAAGGGTGTATGCGACGGCCACACAAGAGCGGTTAAAACAGGGCGCTGAATTTTTGCCTGGTCTTGGTAAGGAATGGAGAAGATCCGGCAAGGTGAATGAGCGCCCTACACATATTGTTGCGGATGGCCTGATTGTTCCTGTTGAGAAAAAATTCAAAATTGGCGGGTATGAATTGGACTATCCACGAGATCCCGCAGCGCCCGCTGAAGCAACAGTAAATTGTGGCTGTGATGTGCTGCCCGCAATGGAAGATTTTTAGGGCCTGTTAAATACCGGATTAGCCGATTTTAAGAAAAATTGCTTGCATCGGTGTTAGGGGCGACAATAACATCGAAGCTAAAAGGGGGCCTTTAAACGAGAAAAGGCCGTCTTGTTTAAACAGCCATCATCGCGCGTCAAAGATAGAGATGCGCACACACGGGCTTTAAAATCGCTTTTTCCAAAAGTGATAAAATCTCCCCTTAAAAATGATTTACAAAAAATAATCGGTTTTACTGAACTGTTCAGACCTCCCGGACCTTCAGGAAACTAAATATCTTTTCTTCAGACGCAATCAATTAGCCGTTTGGCAATTAACGCAAGTTTGAAGGAAGGCTTTCGCCGTGACGACAAAATCTAAGACAGGTACCTCTAAAACTTCCGAAGCAAAAATCACAACTGAAACAGCTGATGCGATGCAAAAGCTTCAGTCAGATTTGCAAGCTGCTGAATTGGAAAAGTCAGAGCTGAAAGAAAAGCTCAAGCAAGCTGAAGATGCTCTTGCCCAAACAGCCACCTTAGAAGCAAAGCTTGAAGACGCTTTACAGGAAAAAGAAGAACTGGAAGCAAAGCTTGGATATTCCCAGGCTGATCTTGATCTTGCCAATGAGACTTTGGCGGTCCTTGAACAACGCGGCAAGTCTGTCACTAGCGATGCTGAACTTCTGGATGCGGTTAAGTCTGCAAAGGATGTGGACGAGGCTAAAGCTGTTAACGGTGTTTTTGATGTTGCCCTTCGTGAACTCGAAGACGCTATCGCCGATAGCTTGTTGGTGGCAGCTTCCGACTGTCTAGTGATTCACGCGGGTGCCGTGTGTAACTCAGAATCA
>NZ_CAKZMP010000274.1 GCF_937128705.1 uncultured Kiloniella sp.
AGCAGGCCATTTTATAGCGGATCTCCGTGGTTCATGCCCTTTATGATTCGCTGGCATGCTTTTGCGGACAGAATGGGATGGTAGGTTACCTTTGAGCTGAAGCGAGCAGAGCACCAAAGCTGACAAAAGTTGCGCCGAGCACGCGGCGAACAAGGCGAATGCGCTTTATATTGCTCATAAAGCTTTTCAAGCGTCCGCCCATCATGGCAATCATCAGGTGGTTTAAGAAACAGAGAATTGCATAGGTTGCCGACAAGATTGTTGCCTGAAATAGGGCGGATCCTTCTGCGCTCATAAAGGGAGGAAACAGGGCCAATATAACGACGATCGCTTTTGGGTTGGTCAGCGATACAATTAGGGCCGTTGAAAAGAGTTTGTGTTTTTGAGGGGGGCGTGTGTTTAGATCGTCTTCTACCAAGCCGCTTTTATCTCTCCAAGTTTTAATGCCGAGCCAGATCAGATAGCCCGCGCCAATAAATTTTAGAATGGTAAAGGCTAGGGCTGATGTTTCCATAATTGTACCCAAGCCCAGAGCAACTCCAAATCCGAGAATAAATAAGCCAAGGGCATTGCCTGTTCCAGACCAGATCGTTGCGCGCCCGCCAAATTTAAGCGTGTTTGAAAGTGCTAAAAATACCGCCGGTCCTGGGCTGATTGCCGGAACAAAACTTACGGCTATGAAAAGTAGCCAAACTTCTAGTGTCATGGGGAGGCTCGGTTTGAGGGCATGATTGATGAGAGCCAAAACTCTGCGCCTTTTTTGAGATGCACGCAAGCTTGATGAATGAAAAAAGATTATTGCGTTTATGTCACAATTGTTAATCCGAATTTACCCTTTTTACAAAGGGTCCGTTTGCGTACTCTCTGATGAATTTATTTTAAAGATACTGCTAAGGATTTAATGATGGCTGGCCGCAATTCACTTTTCATCCCAGGACCAACAAATATGCCGGAACGTATTCGTTTGGCGATGGATATAAATACAGAGGATCACCGGGCTATGTCTGCGCCGGATTTCATGGTGCCCTTGTTTGAAGATTTGAAAAAAATCTTCCGGACAGACAAAGGTGAAGTGATTGTTTTTCCATCATCCGGGACGGGTGGATGGGAAGCGGCCATTACCAATACGCTTTCTCCTGGCGATAAAGTGCTTACGGCGCGTTTCGGACAGTTTTCGAGTCTGTGGATTGATTCGTGTCGTGCACTGGGTATTGAGGTTGAAGACATTGATGTGCCGTGGGGCGAGGGGGCTCCTGTAGGGCAAATTGCCGAACGTCTTGCTGCTGATACCCAGCATGAGATCAAAGGTGTCATTGTTTGTCACAATGAAACGGCAACGGGTGTTACGTCTGATATCAAGGGTGTTCGGGAGGCTCTGAATACCTGTAACCACCCAGCCTTGCTGTATGTGGATGGTATCAGTTCAATTGGCGCCATTGAATTTGAGATGGATGCATGGGGCGTTGATCTTGCTGTCGCTGGATCGCAAAAGGGCTTCATGTTGCCAACAGGCCTTGGCATTATTGGCGTCAGTCAAAAGGCGCTTCAAGCAGGGGAAACGGCATCCTGTCCGCGGTTCTATTTTGATTTTAAGATGATGATTAACCAGACACGTACTGGTTTTGGTCCCTATACACCTGCCATGGGATTGTTGAGAGGCTTGCGTGCTTCGGTTGATGTTCTGCTTGAAGAGGGTATGGAGAACGTGTGGCAAAGACACCATCGTCTGGCCGAAGGGGTAAGGCAAGCTGTTGTCGCATGGGGGCTGTCGACCTGTGCCAAAACGCCTGCATGGCAATCTGATACTGTTACCGGTGTTATGGTTCCTGAAGGGATTGACGGACAGGAAATCGTTAAGAGGGCTTATCAGGATTATAACCTTTCCCTCGGCGGGGGGCTTACCCAAGTCGCTGGAAAGTTATTCCGGATCGGACATCTTGGTGATCTGAACGAATGTATGCTGTTTAGTGCACTTGGCGGAGCCGAGATGGTTATGCGCGACATTGGAATGGATATTGAACCCGGCAAGGGCGTGGGTGCTGCGATCGAATATTGGCACAAGAATAAATAATCAAATAATGCGTCTAATTAAGAAAGGCTGTCTGTTTCAGGCAGCCTTTCTTGTTTCTGCTATTGAAACCTTGGAAAAGGCCGCTTAGAAGGGGAGGTGTCGTTTTGTGTGAAAAGCGACAGAATCCAGTTGTTCGTACTGCTCATTAGTACCATTAGGCGTAAAAGAGAATAAAATGTTTCCAGAACCCAAAGAAGGCAAAACCCGGCGTGTTGGCTTTTTGCTCTTGCCTGGGTTCTCAATGAATTCTTTTACCTTTGCGATGGAGCCCTTGCGGGTTGCAAATAAAGTTGCACGAGAAGAGCTTTACGATTGCCCTGTTTTCTCACTGGATGGAAAGAACGTTGAAGCATCAAATGGCTTACGCTTGGAGGTGCGGGGTGATTTGGTATCTGCGAGCGAGCCTGAAAATATTATCCTTTGTGGCGGACATAATATATCGGGGTTTGATACCAGTGATTTTATGCCATGGCTCAGAGCCGTGGGGCGTCAGGGCAAGGTGATTGGGGCGCTTTATACAGCGTCGTATTATCTGGCCAAAGCCGGGTTGGTTGATAAAACCAAATGTGCGGTCCATTGGGAATATTTGTCAGCCTTCAAAGAAACTTTTCCCGATATAGAAACATCGAACGAGCTGTTTGAAGTCAGTACGAAGGGTTTTACCTGTGTGGGGGGTACGGCTGGGCTGGACATGATGCTGAACTTTATCTCTGATCTGCATGGGTTTGAGTTGGCCAGAATGGTGGCGGATCAGTTTGTGCACGAACGTATTAGAGATCGTCGAGAGTTCCAGTACTTTGGTCTTTCCGCCCGCTATTCTATTCAAGATCAACGCCTGTTGCGGGTGATCCAGATTATGGAAGATCACTTGGAAGAACCTTTGAGCCTTGAGGAGCTGTCCAAGATTGCAGGATCATCCCGGCGTCAGCTTGAGCGCATGTTCAGCAAACAGTTTAATAAATCGCCGGCCAGATATTATAGCGAACTCAGGCTCTATCGGTCGCGACAGCTGATCATGCAAACGAAGATGCGGATTA
>NZ_CAKZMP010000275.1 GCF_937128705.1 uncultured Kiloniella sp.
CAGACGCGGATTAACAGGGAAAAAAGTACAAGTCGACCTTGATGGCGGCCCCCTATATATCTATTGGCAAGAAGACGGTACCGTCCTTATGACCGGCCCCGTTTCAAAAGCATTCGAAGGGGAAATTTCCCCCGAATTACTAGAAAGCACCCGCTAATATACACAAAGTAGATTCAATGCTTCGAATTTTCCTCTTTATTATTTTAACAACTTTCATTTCGGCATGCCAAACCACAAAAACCGATAAGATCGAAGATCCCTACGGGGCCTTTGCGGTTGGACACAACTTTACCCCGCTTCGGAATATCGATTTTGCAAAGGAAATGGAACGAAATATTCCAAATCCGGATAAGGCCATTCTGTTTATCTATAATCACGGCACCAGTAACGGTGGGCACGGGCAAAAGTGTTATCCTGAATCAATTCCGTCTTACGCACGTGCAATCGTGCGTCAACACGACAACACTGTAATTTTCTATCTATGCTCTCAACAAGTAAGCGGAAAAGCCCCGGGTGAGTCCCGTTATTTCAAAAGAAGTGTCGAACTAGAACTTCTTTTGGAAAGGTTTAAACGCCATGGGGTTACACCCGATAGAACATTTTTGTTAGGTCATTCAGGGGGCGCGTCAACCACCCTGATTGCTGCAGCAGATATACCGGATTCTTTTAACGGATTCATCGTTTCAGCCCCGGGATACGGCTTTGCCTATACGGGCGAAAGTAAAGAATCAGACGACTTGGCGCCTTATTATCAAATATGGAAAGCAACCATCGAACAGGCAACGGAAAAACCCGGGTTGGTTTATGCCTTCGAAGGCGACACAATCGCACCGCCAGAAGATCTTGATTTTATGGAAAACATGAAGAACATCACCCTACTCGTTCAAACCCCGGAAGACTGTGGCATTTCTGACTTTCATGGCTATCCTTGGAGCCGTTGCTTCAGAGAAAAAGAAACACCCAAAATTTGGCAATATATTCAACACCGTATTTCCATTGAACAGAAGCAAGCTTCCAATAGCACAAACTGACCATCCTCCAGCATAGCTGGCTTGCATAGCCGTTGCTGGACAAGGCTTGCGTGATCGTTCATAAAGCGGGCATGACAAAGAATCTGACAGATCCAAAGATTGTTACTTTTGGTTGCCGACTTAACACCTATGAGTCCGAGGTAATGCGTCAGCATGCCCGCGAAGCAGGCTTGTCAGACACTATAATTTTCAATACGTGCGCGGTCACGACAGAAGCAGAGCGTCAAGCCCGACAAAGTATTCGTAAAGCACGCCGCACCAACCCGGACGCAAAGATCATTGTTACGGGATGTGCCGCCCAGATTAATCCCGACCTCTACGCCAATATGGCAGAGGTTGATCATGTTATGGGCAACGAAGAAAAATTAAAGCGCGAAAGTTTTGACCTGGATCCAAACGCCAAGGTTTCCGTAAATGACATTATGGAAGCCACAGAAACGGCGGCTCATCTTGTTCATGGCTTTGAAGAACATACACGCGCTTTTGTCCAGATCCAGCAAGGCTGTAATCACCGCTGTACCTTCTGTATCATTCCTTTTGGTCGCGGCAATAATCGCTCTGTCCCGATCGGAGCAATTACCGAACAAGTCAGAACCTTGGTTAACAATGGCGTGCAAGAAGTCGTTTTGACCGGGGTTGATATCACCGATTATGGACTGGACCTACCGGGAAAACCAACCCTTGGCCAGATGACCCGCAGATTATTGGCTCAAGTACCAGAACTCAAACGCCTTAGGCTTTCTTCTCTTGATCCTGTAGAGATTGACGAAGATACCTACAGACTGTTCGGTGAAGAGCCACGAATCATGCCCCACTTGCATATTTCTTTGCAGGCCGGTGATGACATGGTTCTCAAGCGGATGAAACGGCGGCACTTAAGACAAGACGTCATCGACATGGTAGTCAAAGCCCGAGCACTACGTCCAGATGTTGTTTTCGGTGCAGATATCATTGCTGGTTTTCCAACTGAAACCGATGAAATGTTCGAAAACACCTATCGCCTGGTTGAAGAGCTGGGCCTGACCTATTTACATGTATTCCCCTATTCCGAGCGCCCGGGAACACCTGCAGCAAAAATGCCTCAAGTTCCGGGTAATCTTCGTAAAGAACGGGCTGCACGCTTAAGGGGTGCCGGACAAAAAGCGGAGAATCTTTTTATGCAGGGTAGAGTGGGTACGACAGCACAGGTCCTAATTGAAAAGAACGGGTTCGGCCGAACAGAACACTATGCACCTGTACAAGTTGATGCGCTGGAAGGAGATCTTTCCGGACAAGTCGTTCCTGTGTACATTGCGGATGTTCGTGATGGAAAGCTGCATGCCTACCCCTTAGGAACAAAAGCAGCCGACACAGCCAGATTCCAGATATCCAGCCAATAAGATGCCTCAATAATCTATTATAAACACCACAAAAAGAGTGATCCTCCAAATGAGCGAAGATAAGAAAAAAGGTGGCTGGTTTTCCCGCCTGAAAGCTGGACTTAGCCGTTCGTCCTCTAAGCTGGGTGACGGTATTGGCGGAATCTTCACCAAGAAGAAGTTGGACGACGAGAGTATTGAAGAGCTGGAAGAGCTTTTGATCACTTCTGATTTAGGCGTCGCAACCGCAACGAAATTAACAGAAAATCTAGCGAAAACCCGGTTTAACAAAGATGTCGAACCGCTTGAAATTTCAGAAACACTCGCAGAAGACATTGCAACAATTCTAGAACCTGTTGCAATCCCACTTAACGTTGACAGGTCCAAGTCCCCTCATATTATCTTGATGGTCGGCGTTAATGGTAGCGGTAAGACCACAACAATCGGCAAACTGGCAACTCAATACAAAGCTCAGGGTCTCAATGTTATGCTTGCCGCAGGTGATACCTTCAGGGCTGCAGCCATAGAACAGCTACAGATATGGGGGGACCGGACAGGATGCCCGGTTGTCGCCAAAGAAACCGGCGCAGATGCAGCAGGTCTTGCCTATGAGGCGATTGAACGTGCAAAGGCTGAAAATGCTGATGTTGTTCTTATTGATACTGCCGGTCGCCTCCACAACAAATCTGATTTAATGTCAGAGCTCCAGAAAGTCATTCGTGTTATTAAAAAGCTTGATGAGAATGCCCCCCACGACGTGGTCTTGGTACTGGATGCAACAACAGGCCAAAACGCCGTTTCACAGGTTGGCACCTTTAAAGAGCTCGTCGATATCACTGGCTTGGTTGTAACTAAATTGGACGGCTCTGCACGCGGGGGAATACTTGTCGCTTTAGCAGAAAAGTTCGGCTTGCCAGTTCATGCTATCGGGGTCGGTGAAACCGCCGATGATTTACGCCCCTTTACAGCCAAGGATTTTTCACGTTCTCTTATGGGGTTGGACAAGATCTAAATCGCCTCACCCCTCTCTTTG
The DNA here is from genome assembly GCF_937128705.1 of uncultured Kiloniella sp. GTDB lineage: Bacteria > Pseudomonadota > Alphaproteobacteria > Kiloniellales > Kiloniellaceae > Kiloniella. The sequence goes on from NZ_CAKZMP010000275.1 coordinate 3,423, forward strand.
AAAATATAAAAGAAAAGCTCTTCCGTGTTCAAAAAATATCTCGTTCTTATCTGTGCTGCTTTTTCTGTTATCACGTCTTTATTATCTGCCAGTTATGCAGAACAAAATAAGCAGCTTGATTCAAACGAAGTCATCACTGAATACGGAAAAATAGCGACGGGGCTAGCATTAGAGGAAAGATGTCTGCTTCTTTCCCCGGTAGAAACCCGAGAGTATTATTGGCATCAATATCTACTCGACTTCTCTCTCAGCAAAATCTTTACCGGCTCTCCCGTTCTGACAATGATTCGTGGGACAGCACACCAGACCTCAAAAGATGAGCGCTTCAAATGTGATCAGGAATCATTGGATTTCATCCAAAGCTCACTCCAAAAAGCACGGGACCTGAATTTCAAGCTAACGGGTAAGGTCTTTGAACAAAACGTCAGCGACCATGCGTTCGACGAACAACGGATAACTATTATCGCCGCAGCCGCTGGTACAAATGCGGTTTGTAAGCACCTTTTGCCCGAATACGAAGAACAGTTACGGGTTGGCTATGAAGCACTAACCAATGCCATGAAAATGCGGTACCCGGAAAACCCGGATACATCTCGTATTAAAACTTCATATACCGAAGCAACCAATCAAGAAAAGACCTATTGTAACAAGCAAACTAACCAACAAGCTCTACAGGGGTGGCAGCTAACAAGACTGCTGATGCAACAATTCCGTTTGGCCTTTGCAACCAAGAAACCTTAGACTGCCTGCGCCAAACAACCGTTTCACATTTGAGATTATCCCCTTTGTCGGCACCGTGCTTGAGACAGCACACAAATCAGCTCGAACATAAGATTGACGCCAACGATTGCCGTTCCCCCCGATTGATCAAAGGGCGGAGAAACTTCAACCAAGTCCGCGCCAATCAAGTTCAAATCTCCGAGAGATCTGATCATCACCTGAGCATCAAAAGGGGTGTAACCACCAATTTCCGGGGTTCCCGTTCCTGGTGCATAACAGGGGTCCAAAGCATCAATATCAAAGGTCACATAGGCTCTTTCGTTGCCGACCACACGATGAATTTCTTTAATGACCTTTTGAATTCCAAGGTCAAAATACTCTTCGATAGTAATAACCCTTATGCCAACTTCTTGCGCATATTCTTCATCAGAACGATCATAACGTGATCCGCGAATGCCAACCTGCACAACACGCTTGGGGTCAAGCAATCCCTCTTCTATTGCGCGGCGGAACGGCGTTCCATGGGTAAGTTTACTTCCGCCAAAATAGCTATCATTCACATCCATATGGGCATCAAAATGCACCATCCCCACAGGACCGCTATCTGCGACAAGCCCGCGGAGAATTGGCAACGAAATCATATGATCCCCGCCAGCAACCATCGGCATGACACCTGCTTTACGAACACTCGCCATATAATCGGTGACACGTTGCATTGTCATATCAAGATCGACAGGATTAACTTTTACATCCCCAAAATCAGCAATTCGACAATCATCAAAGGGTGCGACCCAGGTTGCTCCGTTATAGCGACGGATCAGGCTAGACATATCCCTAAGCTGACGAGGTCCATGCCGTGTACCAGGTCGGTTAGTAACCCCTGCGTCCCATGGGACACCAATGATGCCAATATCATAACCAGTAATATCAGAAACATGAGGCAGTCTCATAAATGTCGCAATGCCACTGAATCGTGGCATGTCCATTCCATCTGGTGGTAATTCCGTTAATTTACTCATTCTTGCCTCACAAAATAAATCTCGCCTTTAGTGTCACCCTGCGAGTAACTTAATAAAATCATTAAATAACAAATATTACTTTGAGAATTATCAAACTATGAAAATTGACAATTTGGACCTTCGCCAACTTCGCGTATTCCTGACGGTTGCCGACTGTGGTGGTTTTTCACAGGCCCAGGCCGAGTTGAATTTCAGCATCTCGACAATTAGCATTCAAATGTCAGATTTGGAAACCCGACTTGGTATGCGCCTATGTCAACGGGGCCGGTCGGGCTTTTCACTCACAAAGGAAGGGGAACGTGTTTATAGCGCAGCTAAAACACTTTTTAGTCAGATAGATGGTTTTAACAACGAAATTCACGACCTGCGACAAGAGCTTAGTGGCAAGCTTTTGTTAGGCATCGCAGATAATCTGGTGACCCACCCAAACCCTTCGATTTCCCAAAGTTTGCACCAGCTTTTTAACATGGAGGGCAAAATAGAAACTGCGATCAGTATTCTTTCTCCTAATTTATTAGAAAGAGAAGTCCTCGACCAACGTCTGGATATTGCAATCGGCGCCTTTCCCAAGCAACTTCCCGGCCTTCTTTACCAACCACTCTTTACGGAAAATCAGATACTGTACTGCAGTTCAAAACATCCTCTTTTCAACAGTAACACGGACAAACTCAGCCTTCAGGATTTGGTTAAATACAAGGTGGCTCAACGTGGATATACGGCTGGACGACCTCACCCATCAAACATCAAAACAGCAGGATCAGGTGCCCTTTCTTATCAAATGGAGGGACTTGTTTATCTTGTTCTTTCTGGTCATTTCATTGCTCATCTTCCTGACCATCTCGCTCAGAAATGGGTAGAAAGGGGTGACATGAAAGCGCTCAATCCCCAAGGACTTGGCTATGAATCAACATTTGAATTAATTGTTAGGGCAGGTACACATGCATCACCCGTCCTTAAAGCTTTCAAACAGTGCTTGGCTACTTGTTTGGCCACAGAAAAGAAAAAGGACCCTGCTATAACCAAGGTCCCTTTTAACTGAATACCTAAGGGATAAAAAAACCTTAGGCCTCACGGATTTGATGAATAAAATCATCAACCTGTGTATTAAGCATTTCAGACTGTCGTGAAAGCTCTGATGCTGCACTTAAAACATCCTGTGCTGATCGACCCGTTTCTTCTACACCGCTTGTGACATCTGAAATAGTAGAAGACACTTCACCCGTAGCTGTCGCGGCCTCTTGAACATTACGCGATATCTCAAGCGTCGCCACCCCTTGCTCTTCTACCGCCGCAGCCACCGAAGACGTAATTTCATTTATTTGCTCAATAGTGCCTGTAATTTTACCGATGGCATCAGCCGCTGTATCTGTAGCCCCTTGAATACCCGTTACCTGTTGCGCAATTTCATCGGTTGCTTTGGCTGTCTGTGTCGCGAGACTCTTCACTTCACTTGCAACCACAGCAAAGCCTTTTCCAGCATCACCTGCACGGGCAGCTTCAATCGTGGCATTTAAAGCAAGCAAATTCGTTTGTTCCGCGATATCTGAAATTAACTTGATCACTTCCCCAATTTTGGTTGAAGCCTCTAACAACCCTGAAACCTGTGTGTTAGCATCTTCAGCTCTGGCGACAGCATCACCTGCAATACTTGTCGACTGACTGACCTGTCGGCTGATTTCATTAATCGAACTTGAAAGTTCTTCAGCCGCAGCAGCCACAGTCTGCACATTACCCGTGGCATGTTCTGAAGCAGAGGTTACGGCCACAGCCTGTTGAGATGTGTTACCAGCTGTTTCTTGCATCCCTTCTGAGGTACTTCTCATCTCCGTTGCCGCAGACGAAACAGTTTGAACGATCCCCTTCACTTCGCTCTCAAAGCGATCAGCAAGTTCGACCATAGCCTGTCGTTTTTCTTGTTCGTTTCGCTTCTCAACTTCCTTGCGTTCTTCTTCCAGTTTTTTAACGGCAATTGCATTGTCTCTAAACACCAGAACGGCCTTAGCCATATCAGCAATCTCATCATGACCGCTTGCCCCCCGGATCTCAACGTCCAGATTACCATCAACCAACTCTTGCATAGACGATGTAATCGACTTCACAGGGAAGATCACTCGCATGGCAACAATCCAAAATGAAACCAGGCCAGCAACGACACCAACAACCAAGATAATCAACGCCGTAACCATACGATTCCAGCTTTCCGTTGCGGCAGTATTTGCTAATTCTCCTGAAGTAATTGTTGTTACATCCACCAAATCCCAGAGAGGACTGATCGCACTTTCGGCTGTTTTAGACCACGTTGCCTCATCAACCGGATAGTCAGTGCCACGAATACCCTTTTTGAAAACAGTCTCACGCAGGCCTTCGAACTGATCCTTTGCAAAGAAACCAGCTTCCAGTTCGGTCATCACACCGGTAATTTTTTCTGCAGCCTCTGGCTTGTTTGTATAAACAAGAAAGTTCTGCCACGCGTTCTCCAACCGTCCGCGATCGGTATAGAAGTTCTTTAAACGTGTTCCCCGCAATTTGACCTTCTTAGAGATCACATAGGCCAAACCCGCTTTTTCTCGACTCGCATACTCACTCATGACCCAGGCACTTTCTTTTAAGCGCTGTACCATCGTAAAATTCGGACCTGATTTTTTGGGCTGAAACGAGGACCTTTCCCTCAGTATTTTCGACGCCATGATCATGCTTGTAATGGCGGGCTCTGCCGCAGACCCTACCTTGCGATCTCGCTGAAACTTCGGGACTGAGATATATGTGTCTATATCAGGACGCATCTCGACTAATAACGTATGAGTTGCCTGTACTGCTTCCAAAACAGCTGCTTTATCAAGAAACTTTGCATTAGCTTCCAACCACGAGAAAGCTTTCAGGAAATTCTCATCCCCTTGTTCCCGAGCATTGATAATATTCTTTTGCCCCGTCTCCGTTATCTCTTGACTCGATGCAATTGCAACAGACGTTAACGAACGCTCTTCTGCCCAATACTTTGCGGCTTGAATTAATTGCCCCTCAACCCTGTTATATTCCAGCGTTGTCTGCGTATCCTTATAATCTTGCCAATCATCCAAAACAGAGGTCGCGGCTTGGTAGATAACAAGTCCTGTTAGAATTAAAGCAACAGCATAAAGACTGTTACGAATAGTGAGGGCTTTAGACAGCATTTACTCGAACTCCATAGCATTAGCGACCCGGGATCGCGCGACCTGAAACACAAATGTAAGTTCGGATTATTTAACAACTAACTAATAAATACTTAGGGTCATGACTAGCTGAGGACTTATGATATGGTTCAAGGCTATGAAATCACGGAAAAATTGTTATGTGAAAAGTTCACAACTTTCTGAAGCCAAATTTCGGGAGCTTGTAAAATATTTTTCAGCCGATTTAACGGCCACTCAAATTGCCCAACTCAGCAACATTAATCGTAATACTATAAATCGGTATTTGCGTCTGATCCGGCATAGAATTGTAGAGCAAAGCGAGGCACAATGTTCATTTTTTGGCGTCGTTGAAGTGGATGAAAGTTGGTTTGGTGCGAGACGTGTTAAAGGGAAGCGGGGTCGTGGTGCTTTCGGAAAAACGACTGTTTTCGGTATCTATGAACGGCAAGGCCAAGTATACACCGAGATTGTACCAAACTGCTCAAAGGCAACGCTACAGGGGATCATACGTGGTAAAGTGAACATTGATAGCGTGGTGAATTCCGATGGATGGCGTGGCTACAATGGATTGGTCGACATCGGTTATGGTCACTTCCGCGTTGAGCATTCTAGGGATGAATTCGCCCGAGGACCTGTACATATCAATGGGATCGAAGGATTCTGGGGTTATGCAAAGGTACGCTTGGCAAAGTTTAGAGGAATGCACCCACAAACGTTTCTCCTCCATTTGAAAGAAACAGAGTTCCGATATAATATGAGAAACAAAAATATTGGCAGACACATACTGAAAATATGCAGAAAAAACCCTCTCAACTAGTCATGACCCAATACTTATATTTTAAAATTTTTATTGAAAATATTTATTCAACATAAATACAATTAAAAAATCCCTAAGTATAAAATAACTCTATACTAATCATAGCTAATACCTATACCGCGAATATATTTGGCAATAAGGCGTGCAAAGCTCAGGCTTCAAGGGGATTAGAAAATGGAGGAAACGAGCTTTTTTCCTGAACGGAATAGTGCTGATTAAGGGCCCACTCTACAGTTGGAAATGCCAAATCGCGCCAAGGAATATCATCTCGGTCAAAAAGAGCGACCGCTTGACTTTCAGGCCCGGCAGATACTTCCGGTTTGGACAACTTGGCCCGGTAAATAATCTGCACCTGACTGATTTGAGGAATAGAGTATATAGCGAGAAGCTGATCAATTTTTAGTTTTGCACGGGCTTCTTCCCAAGCCTCTCTGGCTGCTCCCTCGTCTGCAGTCTCATTCAACTCCATATAACCAGCTGGCAGCGCCCAATATCCGCGTCGAGGCTCTATTTCTCTTTTAACCAACAATACTTTTTGCTGCCAGGTAGCGACAACCCCGACAACGATTTTTGGATTTTCATAAATGACATATTCACAGGCATCACAAACCAGTCGTTCCCTGTCATCTAGCTCAGGAATTCTACGTGAAAAAGCTGCATCCGCAGGAATATGAAGATGATCATCATTACCCATCAGCTCAGCATGTCCCTGCCACGAGCCCAGAGCAAGAACAAAGGGCAAGGACACTTAAAAATGGAGGATTATCTTAGGCATATGAAAAGTAAAATAGGACGGCTTCGACAATACGTAATTCTTAACAAAATAAGAGATCAAAATTTTCATTTTTAATACAGCACATAAAAATAGCTATACTCTAATATTCAAAAACGATCCTCGGGGAAGTATTTTACCGGATTCAGCCGCTAGTTTTGCTGCATCAAATAACTCTTTCAGCCGCTCGGCAACGCCAAAGCTCCTAAGGTCACCCGTAAAGGGCTGAAGAACCTTTTGAAGCCCTCGCCGAGCAGGAGCTGTTTCTTTGGAGATCTCAGAGGATTCTTGTCTTGCGGATTGCTGCTTTGCGGTTCCATCCAGCGCTACACCTGATAAAAACCCAGCATCCGTTTTATTAGAAATTTTCATATCTGAATTATGGCAACTTCCCGTAAATAATATATTAACTGCACAAAAGCACTCTTTTTAGGTGAATAACAATGAGCACCCACAGCAATTAAGTTAAAATCAAATAATTACACAACTCTTTATTACAACTTATCAGTACCGATTCTTTTCGTGAAATTTTTATTAACAGCATAGAACTTGCTATTAACTATGCACATAAACTACTATATTTAGTATCAACTATGCACACCCATGCATATCGCCGAATAGTTTAACCAAAAAATTAAGACTATTTTCATAAATTTTGACGTAATTGTTTGTTTATGAGCAATCTACATGGGTGTGGATTCTCTGACAACAATAAGGACTAATGCAGTCAATAATGGCTGTGAACGCGCAAGTAGCGCACCGGGGTAAAAGGAAGCGGGGGTTCCCTTGCCGGAAAACCAGGATAATAACTTGCAAAAGTTGCTCTCAATGGCTCTAGACCGCTCGGTCAAAGGCCGAGAAGCGCTTGCGCGGACAATCGGCCATCTTTTTTCAGAAGAAGAAGTCGCTCTTTCTGAATTAGAGAGAGCCTTGATGACGGACATCTTGGGCAAACTGATCAGCGATGTAGAACAGTTGGTCCGCCAGGCCCTAAGCGAGGAACTTGCCGCAACCAAGACCGTTCCTCATGAGCTGATTCTAATGCTTGCGAACGACGACATCGAAGTTGCTCGCCCGATCTTAATGAATAGCGATATCTTAAAAGATCAAGATCTGGTCGACATTATCAAATCTCGGACTCATCAACATCAACTCTCTATCGCACTCCGGAATGAATTAAGCAGCGAAGTTTCTGATGCCTTGATCAATACGGGCAAAAAAGACGTTATCAAAACACTCCTTGAAAACAAAAACGCATCTATTTCAGAACTAACGTTAGAGTATCTGGCCGATCAATCCCGGCGCATTGATGATTTCCAAGAGCCCCTAATCAACAGAGAAGATTTACCTATACACCTTGCAGAACGCATGTATTGGTGGGTATCAGCAGCCCTAAGATCACATATTCTCAAGAATTTCCCAGTTGATATTCAGGACATAGATAACAAGATACAATCTGGCGTTCATAAACTTGTTGACCAAGATAGAATAAAGCCAACGCCGCATGCCCCTTCGACAAAGCTCGCGCAAAAGCTAAAACAAAATAACCTGCTTACCGTAGAAAGTCTGGTTCAATCTCTTCGTCAGGGGGAAATTGAATTGTTCGAAAGTATGTTCTGTGAAATGAGCGGCTTTCGCCCGGGCGGTCTAAGAAAAGCACTTTATGAAACGAAGGGCGAAGGTATTGCTATTCTATGCCTCGCAATGGGGATTCCCAAACAAACGTTCGCGACGATCTTTTTACTTAGCCGCAAAGGTAATCCTCGTGGACAAACGACAGATCCCCGCGACCTTTCCCGAGCAATGTTAATCTATGATAAAGTCAACAAAGATGACGCTCAGTTAATTACAGATTCCTGGCGTATGGATCCCAAATATCAAGACGCCATAAGCGGAATCGATGCAGCCTCGCCCGAAGAAAAAGCAGCTAGCGGGGCAAAAGCGTCGTGATGGTAAAAGAAACAAAAGGGCGTATCGTGAAGCTCCCCAAGGATCGCGATACGAAGAATAAAAGCGCCGGCCTTCCTCATAATTTGAGCAGCTCGCTGGAAATTATTTCTGCCCTTAAAAATGACATTGTTCATAACGGCCCTCCAACGTGCGTCATAAGTAATGAAGGTCAGGTTATATTTGCCAATACCGCCTATGAAACAATCGCCGTAGAAATGGAAGATGCCGGGTTAATAGAAAATGCTATTGCCCCTCCTTATAGTCCAGCAGAAATAGAAGCAATCAAATCAGCTGGCGGAAGCAACCCCGATGAATATACCATTGTCATCAACAAGAAAGTCCAACACTATTTAGCTTCCTATCACTATATAAATGGCATCAAAAATCATTCTGGCGCAACAGCTGTTGTTCTTAGCCCTTATGACGAAAACGCCCGTCTAAAAGAGGTTTTAACGTCTGTACAGGGCCGTCTGAATGATATGAGCAGGCTGGTTTCAGACTGGACGTGGGAAACAGATAAAAATCTGAATTTTACCTACGTGTCCCCACAGGTACAAAAAGCATTGGGATACCATCCAAGTGAACTTCTGGGACGGAGCATCAAAGACCTGATCGTCGAAGAACCAGATCATGTCTTCCCGAATACATCCGCAGCAGATACCCACAAACCATTCAGGGACGAACAACTGTCAATCCTGAGCCGGTCCGGCGAAGAGCGGCTGTTCCTAGTCAGTGGCCTAGCCTTTTATAACAATGACAATCGTACCTATGCCGGTTATCGGGGAAGCGCCCGAGATGTTACAGAACAGCAACACCAGCAAGGGGCGCTGAGAACAGCTAAGGAAACAGCTGAAGTCGCCAATCGGGCTAAGTCTGAATTTCTAGCTAATATGAGTCACGAGCTTCGCACACCACTAAACGCTATCATCGGCTTCTCCGAGATGATGTCATCTCAGCTTTTGGGACCTCTTGGTAACAAACAGTATCATGAATATTCCCACGATATTCACACCTCTGCCCGCCACCTGTTAAGCGTGATCAACGACATTCTGGACGTTGCAAAGATAGAAGCCGGGAAGCTCGAACTCCTAGAAGATGCGACAGATCCTCTCAAATTAGCAGTTTCAGTCCAGCGCCTGATGATAGAGCGCGCTGAAAATGCGGGTTTGAAACTGAAACTGTCCCTACCGTCAAAGCTTCCGCTTATTTATGCAGACCAACGAAAGCTGAAACAGGTACTGATCAATCTACTCGCGAATTCTGTCAAATTCACACCTTCAGGCGGGACAGTGGAACTTGCAGGCGGGGTGAATGACGTCGGTGATTTCGAATTTGTCGTTATGGATACCGGAATCGGTATGTCCGAAGAGGATATACCAAAAGCTTTTGAGCCATTTGCCCAAATCGACAGTACTTTAAGTCGACAGTTTGACGGTACAGGCCTTGGCCTTCCATTAGCACAAGGCCTCATCAGGCTTCACGGCGGTGAACTTGAAATGACCAGTGATCCCGGCAAAGGAACTTCTGTAAAATGTGTACTTCCCGGATCCAGAATCCTGCCTTCTTAAAGCACTTATCAACACGAATCTAACCCAGTTGGTTTCGCACTGCACAAAACAGATGCGTCCCTTCATTCCCCTGTGCTAGGCTTTTGCTCTCTTCTTTTAGTCCGGAGTCTAAAGCCGGGTATGCAACATACACCTGTTAATTTTGGCTCCACCAGAGCCGCCTATATTCAGGGAGCAAAAGATGCTCTCTCCATACCAGCTCTCATTTTAGGCAGTACCTATATGGGGTTTGGCGCCCTAGTCAGTGAAACTGGTCTGGAAGTTTGGCATGCCTTGATCTCAACGGCTGTAAACTGGGCTATTCCGGGGCAAATTGCGACAATGGAACTTTATGCGATCAATGCCTCGCTGTTTGCTATTGCCGCCGCAGTTGGTCTGATTAATTGCCGATTAATGCCCATGACAATTGTCTTGATGCCCTTTATACGCAACAAAACAACGCCAAAAATTGTTTACTACTTCATGAGCAATTTTATCGCGGTCACAGGGTGGGCTGCTGCAATGAAACTGTGTCCCAAATTACCCGAAGAACAACGCCTTCCCTACTTCACAGGTTTTGTCATCCCCTTGTGGTCCATTTGCATGCTCGCAACCTTCGTTGGATATCACCTTCCTGGTGTGCTTCCCGCCGAAGTTACAATGGGTTTGGTGTTCCTAAACCCCGTTTACTTTATGCTGGTCTTTCTTGCTGATTTCACACAACCCGGCCGACCAACAGCCTTAATTCTTGGCGCAATTTTAGGTCCACTAACCTTTTTATTCACACCCAATTGGAGCTTGCTCATAACTGGGTTGGTTGCTGGCACAATTGCCTTCCTAATCAGCGAGCACAGATTCAAAAAAGCTCAATCATCATGAATGGATTAGACAGCTTTCTAAGTTCGGATTTTATGGCCCCCATGGCTGCATTGGGTGTCGCTGCAGCCGTTACTTATTTTTGGCGAGGACTGGGCGTTGCCGTATCAGGCAAAATGGATAAAGACAGCGCCATTTTCCGCTGGGTTACATGCGTTGCCTACGCATTACTCGCAGGGCTAATTGCTCGGATGATCCTTTTACCCATCGGCCCATTGGCTGAATTGGGATTAGAACAACGTGCCGGTGCCACAATCATTTCTCTAGCTGTCTTTTTTCTGACTCGAAAAAACCTACTCGCCGGAGTAACTGCGGGAGCCGTAGCACTGGTTCTAATGGCAAGACTGGGGCCGCTATAAAAAGGCCCCAGCTAAAGGTACAGTTTAACCTACTCACAACTTATTAAGCTGCGTCTTCCAATGCCTTTACCCCAGGAAGTGTCTTTCCTTCCAGCCACTCAAGGAATGCTCCGCCCGCCGTTGAAATATAAGAAAAATCCTTATCAACCCCAGCATGAACCAAAGCGGCAACCGTATCCCCTCCGCCCGCAACAGTTAGGAGATCACCAGATACCGTTAGAGCGGCTGCGGCTTGAGCCACTGAATTAGTGGCAGCATCAAATGGCTCTGTTTCAAAACAGCCAAGCGGACCGTTCCAAACCAGTGTCTTACAATTTTCCAATTCAGCAATGATTTCATGCGCGGTTTGTTGCCCTGCATCCAAGATCATTTGATTCTCAGGAACAGCAGAAGCCCCAACAGTAGATGTTGGTACATTTTCCGCCAAAGTCTCTGCGACGACAACATCAGATGGTAACATTACCTTACAACCTTGTGCCTCAGCTTCCTTGAGAATAGCCCGTGCTGTATCCGCCATTTCATGTTCACAAAGAGAACGGCCAATTTCGACTCCTTGCGCATTCAAAAAGGTATTGGCCATACCACCGCCAATAACCAGCACATCAACTCGTCCCACCAGATTACTAAGCAACTCCAGTTTGGTAGATACCTTCGCCCCACCGACCAGCGCAGCAACAGGGCGTTTTGGTTGCCCTAGCGCCTGTGTCAGATGCTCCAGTTCCGTTTGCATCAAACGTCCTGCCGCTGCAGGAAGTAAGCGTGCCAACCCTTCAGTAGAAGCATGTGCGCGGTGTGCAGCAGAAAAAGCATCGTTGATGTAAACATCCCCAAGCTTTGCAAGCTCTTGCGCGAAGGAAGAATCATTTGCCTCTTCACCAGCGTGAAACCTAAGGTTTTCAAGCATAATGATGTCACCATTTTTTAACGCGTCGACCTGCGCACTAATTTCGGTACCAATACAATCATTTGCGAAGGCAATTTTTTCACCGCCTAAGGCATCGGAAAGGCCCTGAGCAACGGGCGCCAAACTCATTTCAGGAACGACGTTACCTTTTGGGCGTCCGAAATGAGCCATTAGGATTATTTTTGCGCCTTGAGCCTTCAAATCCCGAATTGTTGGCAAAACCCGCACGATACGACTGTTATCAGTAATTTTTCCGTCCCTGATCGGAACATTAAAATCCACCCTGACAAGCGCACGCTTTCCGCTCAACTGAAGATCGTCAATAGTTTGAAATTGAGTCATGATTACTTCCTGTTGTTCTTATAAGACTTCTGGCGCCCAAATCGTTTTTTATTTAAAGGAAGTCGTACAGAGTCACCCCATCAAATTCAAGCAAGAAGTGGATACTATAGCCCTGTTCGAGAAATCAGGATATAAACGGCATGAATGGTCATAGGCGTTGGAATTCCAGCAATCTGGGAAAGCAAGATAGTTGGATACATCAATACCGGATATATCAATACTGAAACCAAAAAAATGACCCAAAGGGACTATTGCGAGAAGGATGGCAAACGTGGAACAAAAGATCAGGACTGTTCTAGAGAACACAGCTCGCAAACATCAAACCATTAGCTATCGCATGCTTGCTATCGAAGCTGAAATTCCTGGTCCGCAAATTATTCATAAATTAACAAATGTACTGGAAGACATACTCCGGCAAGACCATCAAAACGGCGCTCTTTCACTCGTCCCTGTGGCAGTCAGTCGAGGGGAGCCAGCTATTCCACGCAATGGCTTTTTCATTCTATTAAAAGAGCTCGGCCTTTATGACGGGCCAGAACAAGGCCCGGAAGCTATTGATAAACACACTGCATTACTTGCTGAAATATATAGCACGATGCCCAAGGTTTAACATTGAGAACACAGCAAACCAGAAATTAGCCAATCCCTCCCAAAAAAATCCCTTATAAAATGAGATACTGACTTTCGACATTTATAAGAGATTTAAAACTAGCCTTTAGTTACCGCACGTTAGCTCTTTGAAACCATCACAGCGATAGCTTGAACAAATTTCTTTGGACCCCATGTTGATGGTCGGAAAAAGAGAGCCAATGTTATCATCCCTGACCCAAGCAACAGCTGTTCCATGACCTTTTTTCTTACACCATTCAACGGCAGCAGGCTCGCCACAGTTCGTTCCAGGAGTTAGACAGTAGTTCAGACGATAGGCATCAAAAACAGGGAACTCATAGGTGGTCCCCCCAACTGCCGTTGGACTAACAAATCGTTGTGCGGTTTCAGTCGGCAAACTTCCTTGATCAGCTGACGTTTCCGAGCCCAAAGGTTGACTTTCAACATTTTCGGCGGGTTTCGCTTCAAACAACTGATAAGACGACGTAAACAACGGGTTTTCAGATTGAGATGTAATCGCCTGCCGCTGAAGCTCACCCTCTGTCACCTGAGTTGGCTGAGGGATCAAGGCATCATCACCTGCCGGGGTAATGCCAGCAGCGACAAGATCAGAATCCGCAGGGCTATATGCTGGAGCTTGAAATGTTGTCCCCGGTTCGGGTGCCGTAAACGTCTGAGGTGCAGGGGCAGAGAACGTCTGGGGCTCAGGCGCCACAAATGTTTGCGGCTCTACGGCTGAAGTCGCCGCTTTAGGAGCAGCATTTTGTACGACTGCAGACTGCTGTACTTCTGTCCCCTGCTTCACAGCGGGAACTTCGGCTGTTGGCGTTGCTGATTGCACAGACACAGATGGAGAAGCAACATTTTGCTGAGCAGGCGCTTTTGCAACAACGGTCTTAGGGGCAGAACTTGCAACGGCTAACCCTGATATGGAGGCAGCCGGACCGGATACATATTCAACTTTTACAGAACGAGCACGCCCTTTATAGCCATAATCAGCAAGATTAAACTTGCGAATACTCTCTGCTTTGAAAGGAAACGTAACGTGATTTCCCTGACAATCCGGGAAATCATATAATGTTGCCCGCACGCGGTGGCGAACGGACTGATAAGCCCCATCCATCCCGTCGGGATGCATAAAGATCAGCTGGTCACTATCGTTAAATCGAAAGGTTCCACGTTCTCCGGCATAGGTCGTTGGACCAACCAGGTTTTGGCAATATCCCGTACGCCCTTTGTCCCATGCAGGAATAAAGGCGCGTCTGTAGTTCAACTGTTCAAGAACATTTGCACAGCCACGGCTATAGGTATTCAAACGCTGCAACATAAGAATTCCCGGTGGAGGCCCCATGTCTCGGCGATAAATAATCATGGATGAATAGGTATCATCTTTCGGAGCCGCCATTGAAACCGGTGCATCATTTACACGCTTTAGCGGAACCAAGTCAGCAGATGCCCCCTGCCACAACAGATGAGGTTCTTCTTTACTCCCTAAAAGCGGGGAACAGGATTTATCAGTGGTTTGAAACAACGGCCCTTCGAAAAACAACGCCCCAACTTGGGAACCAAGCTTCACAGAAGAAACCCGACCAGAAAGATCACCGAGAGAAGGAACAAAAGAATAAAGCTGGTCAGCAGAAAGTTCAAAAACTTTCGCGGCCCCCGCATACTCTAATCCATCAAACGCAATAAGTTGATTAGGAGCTGGCTCTCCGGCCAAATCCTGAGCATGAACTGTTCCTGCCAGAGAGCTGAAACCAGCCACAATAGCCACCATCGTTCCGGCAATACGCCCTAATGCTCTCATACGACTTACTTTCCTCATCTCACACAGAATCTTCTTCTGTCTGGCAACTAAATTGGTTCAAACGCACTTTAAAAAGTATTGGCAAAATAACAGGAAGATCCGGGAAAGAAAACCACCTTGATCTTTCCAATGAAATTCCTGTTCAAATTCTATCTGATCAGATAATGCTCCCCAAGAGAAGTCACCTGATTACATATAAAAAACGGCCCGACAAACGGACCGTTTTTCATTATCTGTTACCGGAATTAGCCCGCTTTTGAAAAGCGTTCAGCAACGTATTCCCAGTTTACAAGACTATCAACAAACGCTTTTACGTAATCTGGGCGCGCATTGCGGTAATCGATGTAGTAAGAGTGTTCCCACACATCACAACCAAGAAGCGCGTGACCACCAGTTACCAATGGATTTTCGCCATTTGCTGTTTTGGTCACAGCAAGCTTGCCGCTGTCGTCGAGCACAAGCCAGCACCAACCGGAACCGAACTGTGTCACACCAGCGTTTACGAAATCAGCTTTGAACTGATCAACACTACCGAAGTCTTCGATGATTTTCTTTTCAAGTTCACCAGGAATAGCGCCACCGCCATTTGGCTTCATCATGTTCCAGAACTCAATATGGTTCCAGTGCTGTGCAGCATTGTTAAAAATGCCCGCTTTAGACGCATCGCCAAAAGAGCCTTTAACGATCTCTTCAAGGGACTTACCTTCTAGGTCTGAACCTTCGAGAAGTTTGTTACCATTTACAACATAGGCGTTATGGTGTTTGTCATGGTGAAACTCAAGAGTTTCTGCAGACATGTATGGTCCCAGTGCGTCGTAAGCATATGGAAGGGCTGGTAATTCAAGAGCCATGAGATTTCCCCAATTCTTTAGTTTCGTTTCAGTGTTCGAATTTCTGCCGCACTTTAGCCCGTTTACCCCCTGTTTCAAAAGCGAAAACCGCATCTATATGATTTTCAGTTCCGAATAATCAAAAAGAAAAGAAAATCGGGAACAGATAAACGGGACATTCAAGCGAAAGGCTATTTATTTCTCGATCTTAAGTGTTAAAGCAGAAAGACATTTAAGTGTCTCCTCACTCACATGGTGTTCCACACCCTCGGCGTCAATCTCTGCCGTTGCATCACTGACGCCCGCGGCCTTCAAAAAACGAACGACAATTTCATGCCGACGGCGTGCAGCCAAAGCCATTTCACGCCCCTCCTCCGTCAAGAAAATCGATCGATAAGGCTTAGAAATAACTAGTCCCTCGCGCTGTAGGCGTTGGATTATCTTATTAACGGTCGCGTGACTGACGCCCATACGTTCAGCCAGTTCAACGACTCGTGCCTCACCATTCACATTGATCAAATCATCAATCAATTCTACGTAATCTTCGGCGACTTCTGTTTTATGGGCTTCGCGGACACGCTCAAACTTTGCAGCCTGTTGTTCTGCATCTTCTAACTCTAAGTTCGATTCAGCGTTTCCCGGGTCAGTAACTGATGCCATGGACTTAAATATTACCTTCCGCCATTCATCTTAAGATCTACTCTGCTTCGCCCCTTACTTACCTTAAAGAATCCCGTATGTAAAAGAGCAAGCTCTTTCATTTATTCTTTAAAAATTTCTTTTTAGGCCCATACGAAACATACGAAGGCACACGCCAATCATTATGCCATTGACACCAAATGTAGCCTAGGCTACAAATTAACCTATCAGCAACATAACGTTGCCCTTCTACGCGAATCGATTCCCTCTCGCCCAAAGACCCAAAAGCAAACGGACCAGAAGAAACAAATGATGTTATTTAAATCGTTTACCTTTGTAACAAAGACTATCTTAGCAGCAGCGATGCTCATCGCATCTGGTCAGCTAGCCAAAGCTGATAAACCCGTTGTTGTTACCACCATTGCTCAGATTGCCGATGTCGTCAGCCATATCGTCGGGGATAAGATGGAAGTGGACAGTCTGATGGGCGAAGGCGTTGACCCCCACACCTATCGGATGAACAGATACGATGTTGCCGCCCTAACCAAGGCCGACATTGTTCTCTATAATGGTCTCTATCTAGAAGCCCAAATGGAAGACGCCCTAGAGCGTATGGCCACAAAGAAGCCAGTGATTCCTTTGGCAGAAACGATCAATGAATCTCTGCTATTAACCAGTCAGGATTACGAAAACAAAAACGATCCCCATGTTTGGATGGATGTCCGAAAGTGGATGGCCGTGACCAGTAAAGCACTTGATGTTATTAAAAAGCACGACCCAGTAAACGCCGATTTCTACGACAAAAATGCCGCCGAATATTTGATCAAACTGGAACAGCTTAATGGATATGTAGAAACTGTTCTTGCAACTGTTCCTTCGAACGAGCGAGTTGTTATCTCTGCTCATGATGCTTTTAACTATTTTGGCAAAGCATACGGCTTTGAAGTTGTCGGCATTCAGGGGTTAAGCACCGCAAGTGAAGCAGGGTTAAAAAAGATTGAAACCCTTGTTGATCTTATCGTGACACGTAAGATCAGCGCCGTTTTTGTTGAAAGTTCTGTAGCCGATCGAAATGTAAAAGCTTTAATTGAAGGCGCTAAAGCTCGTGGTCATAACATAACAATCGGGGGCACGCTTTTTTCCGATGCTATGGGGCCTGCGGGAACCTACGAAGGCACCTATATCGGCATGCTTGATCACAATGCGACGGTAATTAGCCGCGCCCTTGGGGGTGAAGCACCGCTAGCTGGCATGAGCAAACAATTGACCTTGACCCAACACACAGCTAACTAAGGCTGTACAGGAAACTTTCCGATGATCGCGAAACTATTGAAATTGCAACCGAGTACATCCCTCAACTCAGAGGTCGCAAAGAAAGCCCCCTTGGCAATCGAAGGACTTTCTGTTGCCTATCACCACAAGCCAGTGGTCTGGGATCTCTCGTTTATTGCGCCGGAGAAAGGGTTGGTCGCGGTCGTAGGCCCCAATGGGGCCGGGAAGTCAACCTTCATCAAAGCTGCCCTTGGCTTGATCCCGAAACTATCGGGGGAAATCACCGTTTACGGTAAGCCCGTGGACAAGCAACGCAAGCTTATCGGATACGTCCCTCAAAGGGGCAGTGTGGACTGGGATTTCCCCGCCTCTGCGCTTGATGTTGTCACCATGGGACTTTACGGCGAGATAGGCTGGCTGAAACCCGTTCGAAAAAGCCATAAAGAACAGGCCCTATCTTATTTAGAGAAAGTCGGGATGGTCGATTTCGCAGATCGGCAGATCGGACAGCTATCTGGCGGGCAACAACAACGTGTTTTTCTTGCCCGCGCACTGGCACAGGACGCATTGCTTTATTTCATGGATGAACCTTTTGTCGGTGTCGATGCCGCGACAGAACGTGCCATTATCAATGTTTTGAAAAAGCTAAAAGATCAGGGGAAAACGGTAATCTGTGTTCACCATGATCTTCAATCGGCCCCGGATTATTTCGATCACGCGCTTATTCTCAATGTCAGGCCAGTGGCCAGTGGCCCAATGCACGAGGCCTTTACCTCTGAAAACTTGCAACGCGCCTACGGTGGCCGCCTTGCACCTTCAGAATTGTCAGGGTTGATGTCTCTCGCAGGCCAGTGATCCTAACCTCAAGGCCCAGAACACATTAAAAACCAGAAAATACCACCAGCAACGCCAAAGGCAGAATCGTGCTTCAGGAACTTTTTGA
>NZ_CAKZMP010000276.1 GCF_937128705.1 uncultured Kiloniella sp.
CCTTCAGTTCTTGTCATTTTTTTTAATTGTTCTAGTTTGTTCTCCATAACGCCTACAGCACCTTATAATATCGAATAATATAAGTTCAACAATACTGAACGGGCGAGTAGAGAACAAGTAAATTATCTGTAATTAGACGGTATTTATCTGTATTTTTAGGTGCTTAATTATACTTTGGCTTGCGCAATTGCCTCGGCATGTTCCTGAGCCTTTGCTTGTTCTGATGAAACAATATTTATCGCATGTTTAAGAACATCGACAGTCGCACCCGGTTTATGTGCATTCTCACTAATATATCGACGGAATTTTTTGCCTCCCGGCATACCGTGAAAAATGCCTAAGATATGGCGCGTGATATGCCCTAGATAAGAGCCTTTATTCATTTCTTCTTCGATATAAGGGATCATGGCTTCAACAACTTGAAGTCTTGTCATATCAGAGGGTTTTGAGCCATAGAGGGCTTCATCAACGTGTGATAACAGCCACGGGTTCTGATAAGCCTCTCTACCCACCATGACGCCATCTAAATGGTTGATATGTTCACGGCATTCATCGATAGTTTTAATGCCTCCGTTGATAATGAGTTCAAGTGAAGAGAAGTCTTGTTTAAGCTGATAAGCGACATCATATTTGAGCGGTGGAATATCTCGGTTTTCTTTTGGGGATAAACCTTGAAGGATAGCCTTTCGTGCGTGGACTATAAAGGTTGAGCAACCGGCGACTGCAACTGTATTAACAAAATGGTGTAGTTCTTCATAGCTGTCTTGGTCATCAATACCGATACGATGTTTTACAGTTACAGGAATTGATGCTGCATTTTTCATAGCTGAAACACAGTCAGCAACCAGCTCAGGGTGGCCCATTAAACAAGCGCCAATCATATTGTTCTGAACTCGGTCACTAGGGCAGCCAACGTTTAAGTTAACCTCATCATAACCCAAGTCTTCAGCCATCTTAGCGCAAGTGGCTAGCTCTTCAGGGTTACTGCCACCTAGTTGAAGTGCTAGTGGCGACTCTTGACGATTAAATTGTAAATAACGATCTCTGTCTCCATGAATTAAAGCACCAGTAGTAATCATTTCAGTATACAAAACAGCATGTTTAGAAATTAAGCGAGCAAAGTAACGATAGTGTCTGTCAGTCCAATCGAGCATCGGGGCAACGCATACTTTCCTGTTCAACGTCTTCTTTTTCATCAACTTAGTGTTAGCCCCATCCAGTATATTCAACAAATGATACCCAAACAGCATTCCAAAGGGCTTTTTAACAGTTATAGCACAAACATCAAACCATAGTTGGCGGTAGCATCTGTGAGGAAAGCACCTGCCCCCCCCAAACAACCAGTATTAAGGCTAAATACAAACTAAAGCTCCCCCCCTGAATCAACAAGAACCAATAAAAGACGAGTTACTTTCGCGTAGAATCAGACCACTAAGCACCACAAAAACCTTTTTTCTCACAGTCCAATTCTCTATACATGACAAATTATTAGCGAATAAACCACATAAAACAACCAATAGTCACTTTTATCCCACTTTTGTCTTGTCCAAAATAACATTCCATTTTATGATCTCGACCATAAGTCAAAAATGACACAAACACCTTACAAACTATGCGTTCTAAACCACGCACTTAATTGAAAGAGGAAGCCCACAATGATCAAGGCCATCACCTTTGACCTATGGGATACAATCGTTGATGACGATTCAGATGAACCCAAACGCGCTGCTCAGGGTTTAAGAAGTAAAAAAGAAGAACGTCGCCACATTGTATGGAAAGCCCTGAACGAAGTCGAACCCATCGAGATGGATGCAGTGACACTTGCATACGATGTCGCTGATGCTTCTTTCAATGTAGTCTGGAAAGAACTCTTTATAAACTGGACCGTCGAACAGCGCATTCGCGCAATTTTAAATGGTCTGGGTCGCAGCCTTCCAAAAGATCTTTTCGATCGCGTTGTCAAAGAGACAGGCGATATGGAGGTCAACATTCCCCCCAATGCAATTGACGGCGTTAAAGCTGCCTTAGCTGATCTTGCCAGCCGCTATAAACTTTGCATTGTTTCTGATGCCATCGTTACACCGGGAACCGGTCTCCGACAAATTCTCGAAGATTACGACCTAAAACAATACTTCAGTGGCTTTGCCTTTTCTGATGAAGTCGGTCATTCAAAACCGCACCGTAGCATGTTTGATACTGCCGCAGAACAGCTTGGCGTGAAGGTCGAAGAAATGTTGCATATCGGTGACCGAGACCACAACGACATCAAAGGCCCGCATGCATTGGGAATGAAAGCCATACTATTCACCGCAACCCGCGATGCCGACAAAGCTCACACGACAGCCGACGCTATTGTCGACAGCTATGCAGATTTACCAGCTGCAATAGATGCTCTCGCGGATACCAATAAATAATAAGTAAATAATACCTCTATCAAACCGGAGAAAGACGACATGTCTAAAAATCCACGTTTCCTCGTCGTCGATGGCTATGCCAAAGAAGGGCGTGATGGCCTAAAAGAAGGTGGCGCGTCCACAGCGGGCGATCTTTACGTCAAGATGCTGAAAACGCAAAGCCCAGACGCGGAGTGTGACATCGTTTACCCCGCCGATCCGGGGGCAACCCTTCCTATGGGCGCAGGTCTAGAGCAATACGACGGCATTGCCTGGACAGGGTCAAGCTTGACCGTTCACTCTGATGATCCCAAAGTTGTTCCACAGATTGAATTTGCGAAAGCTGCCTATGAAGCACAAGTCCCAAGTTTTGGTAGCTGCTGGGCAGCACAAATCTCTGTCGTCGCCGCGGGTGGTGCTTGCGCAGTTAATCCCAAAGACAGGGAAATGGGTTTTGCGCGTAAAATCTCCCTAACACCCGAAGGCCGTGCTCATCCCCTTTTCGAGGGCAAAAAATCTGTCTTTGATGCTTTTATTAGTCATGATGACGAAATCACTCACCTCCCCCCCAATGGTCAGATATTGGCTTCTAACGATTGGACATCAGTTCAAGCCGTATCTGTAACCCATAAGGGCGGTGTATTCTGGTCCGTTCAATACCACCCGGAATATGACCTTCATGAAATGGCACGACTTTGTTATTGCCGCAAACAAAAGCTAGTAGATAAAGGCTTCTTCACAAACCTTGATGATGCCCAGAAATTTGTGGACATGCTCGAAGCACTTCATCAAGATCCCAGCAGAAAAGATCTATGGTGGTTGCTTGGTATTGATCATGACATCATGAACGCCGACATTCGCCAGGCCGAAGTTAAAAACTGGATTGAACGCCTCGTCATTCCAACGATGGCCCGCAGACGCTAACCGCTGCAGACGATTCACCCAATCAGGTCTGTGGCTCGCAACGAGAAACAGACCTGATTTATGATTACACACAAAGAAAAACCTACATCCGCCCCTCGCGCATGGCAGCGTATGTTGAGCGGACGAAGACTAGACCTCCTCGACCCATCCCCCCTCGACATAGAGATAGAAGATATCGCGCTTGGCCTATCACGCGAAGTCCGCTGGAATGGCCAAACAATTGGCGAATGGGGCTATACAATTGCGGAACATTCCCTTCTAGTCGAAGAAATTGTCACTCTGCTTAAGCCGGATACTAAACCCGAGATTCGCTTGGCGGCCCTCCTTCACGACGCACCGGAATACGTCATCGGCGACTTGATTACCCCTTTTAAATATGCAATTGGCAGTGGCTACAAAGATCTGGAAAACAGATTGATGCAAGCAATTCACGTCCGCTTTGGACTGCCCGCCAATTTACCAGACACAATCAACAAGCTGATTAAACGTGCAGACCGTATGGCGGCATACCTCGAAGCTACACAGCTGGCTGGTTTTAGCGACAAAGAAGCCAGCAAGATATTTGGTAAACCTAGGGCAATGCCAAATATCCGCATCACTGGCATCCCTCCGCAAGAAGCGAAAGAGAGCTTTTTAAAACGGTTTGAAAAGCTCAGCCAACCACCAGCTTAGTTTTTATTAAATCCAACCGATACTAAACGGCGCTGTACTAGCTTCCAGAGCGCGTACCCTGTCAAAACAATCGCAATTGAATAGATCATAACTAGTGGAACATTGTACCTTGGGATACTAACAGAAACGAATGCATTAAATCCGACCATAAAGAAAAACGGGAATGCAAAAAATAATACTGGCGCTGTACCAGCTATTTTTTTCAGCTGTATAAACCCTGGGATCAAAGCAAATACGCCAATCAAACCAAAGTACTTTGCCACCCACATTCCTCGTAACGAGAGTGAAAATGTTACCATAATATGCTTCACAATATCGGGTAGAATGTAACCATTAAGCAAGAGGCTAATACGTGCTTTTTCGCTAGTGGCCTGCTCATAGATTTCAGACCTCATAACAGAGTTACCATACCTGTAATAACCCTCAGAATGGCCAAAATCCAGTTTTTGATAAAGCTCAACAGGGAATAGATTCTTACTAAGAGAATCACCAAAATCAGGCAACCAATAAATAAAGCTAACAGCATATTCTGCCCAACTCATCATATTGTATGCCACTCTCTCTGAGAGGATATAAGGCCCATACCCAGCACTAACCCCAAATACACCGTGATACGAGTAGTTACGAAGCATCCAAGGAAGGACAAACAAGATAAATGGCAGCAAAAAAGCACCTGTCTTAAACACAGTCTCTTTTAGCCCTTCTTTTTTGATTAGAAGCCAATAAAGAGGGATGACCAGAATAAGAAAATACACCAAGTACAGATATGATGGACGTGTTAAGACAGCAATAGAGAGTCCGGTTCCCATCAACAGAAAAACACATAAATTATCTTTAACCTTAAGGGCATAGGCCAAACACACCGCAAAACTTATAAAACCAAAAAAAGCCCACGATTCTGTAATTAACCAGGTTGAGTATTCTGACATACGCCCTGCGAAAAGAACCAACATCATCGCTGATAAAGACAACCAGAAACGTTTTGTGAAAAAATAACAGGCCAAGTAGCAAAAATACACGACCAAAGCTATCAGTATCGTCTGTACAGCATAGACAGAAGCCAACCCCGCAACATCGCACCCTCCCTGACGCTCAACATAACAAAGCATTGCTTGTTCAACCCCAGAGTCAATTGACATCATGAAGTGAAGAAACCCAGGATACAATGGAGCAAAAATAATTCCAGATCCTTGAGTTTCTTTTGCTGGAATAAAAGAAAAGCTTGTTGCGCGATCTGCATAACTTAAAGCGTCAAAAACGGGCTCTTGAAAACCAACAAGCCATGCTTGAATAAAAAGTGCCAAAATACAAAAACATAAAGGAAGGAGATATAAATTGGTTTTCTTAGACAATGAAAACATTAAATATTTCACCATAATTAATTAGATGTAAGGTTAAAAATCTCTAGAACTTCGCTTAATAAAACGATGAACAGGAACCCTAGGTTCATTATTAATATCAAAATTAAGCGCTGACAGAATTAATTGTAAACCGACAATCATTGGCAATGCCGCAAGCATGACCTGTCCTGATGTTGCTGGCTGCCCTTCAACCACAGACAAATACCAATGCCAAGCCCCAAAAAAAGAACCGAAACAAATCAATATTGGGCCGAGAACAAATTCCAATGACGCAAGACTAAAATCACGTAAAAAATAGTTATAAACGAACCGCTTAAAAGCGTTCTTTCCATGCCCTAAAAGAAAAGGCAGTAAAATTTTGTGGATCTTCAAGTTAGAAACTTCATCCCCATATTTTGCTTGCATCGGAATATCTTGAACAACTGCACGCACCAGATTTAGTCGAAAAAGCATATCACTTTCAAAAAAATAACTCGGGGCAATCTTAGATGTATCCAAAAGATCAAAAACGGACAAATGAATAGCCAAAAACCCATTTGTAGGGTCCATAACCCGCCAATACCCAGATGAAAATTTTGTCATAAATCCAAGTATAGCATTTCCAAAAAGACGAACTTTAGGCATCTGGGCGACACTTCTACTATCCCAAAAACGGTTCCCTTTTGTGTAGTCAGCTTCACCGGAAGCGATCGGATCGACAAATTTATAAAGAAGCTGGGGGTCCATCTGACCATCACCATCTATCTTTACCGCTATATCATACCCAGCCTTGGATGCGGCATCGAACCCGGTAATCATAGCACCGCCAACCCCTTTATTATTGCGATGCCTAAGAACAGTTACTTTTTTTCCTTTAGAAACCTCTTCAATAAAATCTCCCGATTTATCAGGGCAGGCATCATCAACGCAAAAAACACCATCAACTTCAGCAGGAATTGCGGCAAGAACCCCTTCGATATGATCTCGAACCTGATAACAGGGGATTACAACAGCAATAGAATTTTTTTTTGTCTTTTCTGTCATAATTTAACAACCTAAATCTCTTTCAGAGAAATAATAGTAATCCCTAAGACAATCAAAATTGTGCCAAGAATATTCTGCCACCCTATACTTTCCTTAAAAAGAAAAGACGCGGCAACAGGGACGATAACAAAGGCCAAGGCAGAAAAAGAATAAGCAAAACTTAGGGGCACGCTCCGTAAAATCCAAACCCAAAGTAGTGTCGCAGCTGCATAAAGAACAACAGCTGCTATTAGCCATGGATTAACCAGACCATAGATACCTTCATCCCAGTTAATATCCAGAGATGCCTTTTTAAAAAGCATTTGGCCTGAAGACATAATCAGTGTGAAGATAATTAGTATGTAAAATTTCATTGAGAATTTCTCTAACGAACAAAGCCTAAGTTCAATTTTAAGGCGACAAAGATATTTCTATAAACGCAAACGCACTTAATAACAACATCACGATAAATTGCCCCCCCCTGAGGATTATACCTTAGTTTTTCACAAGCCGCCTCGAAACCTCTCCGCGATTTCATGAAAAGCTTTAACAATCCGGAGCTCTCTTCGGCGTTTAAGGGTCAGGAGATACTCTGTGGTTTCCAAATCAGCATCTGTGATATTTAGCGTGTGAACACGTTGATCTTTCGGCAATTCATGGGACGATACAATCCCAATGCCTAAACCCGCAGCAACTGCCTCGAAAAGGCTTTCCCGGCCTGCGATTACCATGGTGGGTTTAATATCGAGTGATTTTTCCTGACAGGCTTTTTCAAAAACCTGACGTGTTATTGATTGAGGTTCACGCCAAATCATTTTCTCCGTACTTAACTCAGAAAGCTCGATTTGTTTCTTATCCGATTGCGCCCAAGGATGAGTATGGCAACAGAAAACGACTACGCGATGCAGATAGAAAGGGATTGCTTCAACCAACGGATTTTCTTCCCACCCTGTCTGCAAAGCAATATCAACTTTTTCGGCCAAGAGATCTGCGGTTACTTTTTGCGAATTTCCAATATTCAAACCGATATGCACTTCCGGGTATCTCTCCTGAAAGGCAGCAATAATTGGTACGATGAAATATGGACTTCCCGCAGCTATCCGACATGTACCGCGACGCAGTTCCTTTGTCGCATCCAAAAGCTCTGCTGCCTCACTTTCAAGTGCAAAGATTTGAGCTGAGATTTCTAAGAGATCCTCGCCAACTTCGGTCAAGGTCACGCCGCGGCTGTTTCGGCGGAAAAGGCTAAGTTCGTATCTCTCCTCTAATGCCCTGATATGCGCTGTTACCGCTGGCTGGCTTATGGACAGATGTTCTGCAGCCTTCGTCAAACTTCCTTCGCGCGCGACAACGTTAAAGGCCCTTAACTGAGATAAGTTCATCACACACTCATAACTTTTTATTATACCTAAAATAAAAATATACAATTAGATTTATGCCTTTATATATTTCATAGTTCAGAACAAATCAACAAAACCTGTGAAGGCCTTAGCCCTATGAACAGTCATATCTCATCCTCCGCTAAAACGCCCCAAGGGGCCGAGGGTGACGTTAATCACTCTCCACGTCGTAAAGTCTGGCATGACAAAAATATTGATAAGGAAGCACAGGAACTCCTTCGTAGAGATGAGAAAGTTTTTCTTCATCAATCCGTTTCCACGCCTTGCCTCTCGGTCATCAAAAAAGCCGAAGGTATTTGGATCGAAGATAACCGCGGACATCGATTCATGGATTTTCATGGCAACAACGTGCATCATATTGGCTATGGTCATCCCCGTTTAAAACAAGCGATTAAACAACAACTGGACGATCTCCCCTTTGCACCGCGACGCTTCACCTGTGATCCCGCAGTAGAGCTTGCCGAAAAGCTAACCGATCTCGCCCCCGGTGACTTAAACAAAGTCCTCTTCGCAACCGGTGGGTCAGATGCCATCGAAATTGCCCTTGCCTATGCCCGCGCCAAGACAGGACGCTTCAAAACCATTTCTTTCTGGGACTCATTCCACGGGGCAGGATTTGGGGCCCGATCTATCGGCGGCGAAGAAATGTTCCGCTCGGGCCCCATAGGCCCTCTGTTGCCCGGAACAGAACACGTGCCACCGTTCGGTGATTATCGCAACGCCTGGGGTGTAACAGAAGGTTCTGCGGAACTCTGCGCCAATACCATTCGTTACGTTCTGGAAAAGGAAGGGGATGTTGCCGCCGTCATTGCCGAGCCAACTCGCGCTGTACCTTATGTTGCGCCACCCGGATTTTGGAAGAAAGTTCGCGAAGCCTGTAACGACTTTGGCGCGCTTCTGATTTTTGATGAAATTCCAACAGGGCTAGGTAAAACCGGGAAGATGTTTTCTTGCGAATACGATGATGTCATTCCTGACATTCTAGTTGTCGGCAAAAGCCTTGGCGGTGGCATTCTTCCTATCGCCGCAACCATTTGCCGTCCAGAACTGGATATTGCAGATCGCTATGCCTATGGGCATTACACACACGAAAAAAACCCCGTCACGACCCGGGCTGCACTAACGACATTACAAATCATCGAAGACGAAGGCTTGGTTGAAAATGCCGCAAAGGTTGGCGCTTATGCACTTGAACGCCTGCAGGAAATGCAACAACGTCATCCTCTGATTGGTGACGTGCGGGGACGTGGATGTTTATTCGGCGCGGAGCTTGTGACAGACAGAGACACGAGAGAACCAGCCAATGACGCAGCCGATATGGTTTTATATGCAGCTCTAGATAAAGGCCTTAGCTTCAAAACCACCATGGGGAATGTTCTGACCTTCACCCCTTCTCTGGTCACAACGCAACAAGAAATGGAAAACGCCATGGATATCATTGATGCCTGTCTTGCAGAAGTCGAGATAAAGCTGGGATATCAATGAACGCTCTCTTCTAACGAGATTATTGCCACTTCTGGATTAACGTAT
Organism: uncultured Kiloniella sp.; assembly: GCF_937128705.1. Taxonomy (GTDB): domain Bacteria; phylum Pseudomonadota; class Alphaproteobacteria; order Kiloniellales; family Kiloniellaceae; genus Kiloniella. The sequence goes on from NZ_CAKZMP010000276.1 coordinate 9,283, forward strand.
TGCGGAGAAATATGATCACTCCTATTCTGCACCCATGACAAATATAACTTTCAGACAGGTACAAGAAGATGATCTTCCGGTAATCATCTCCATGCTGGCAGATGACGACCTCGGCTCAACACGCGAAGATGCTTCTCTGCCTGTGAATCAAAAATATCGAGCAGCCTTCGAAGCCATTGATAAAGATCAGAACCAGTACCTTGCCGTGGTTGAACAGGCAAATGAGATTATCGGCTGCCTCCAACTAACCTTCATCCCCGGCCTTTCTCGCCTTGGCATGTGGCGAGGACAGATAGAAAGTGTCCGCATTGCTTCCGGTCATCGAGGCTCTGGCCTTGGTCGGCAAATGTTTGAATGGGCCATCACTGAGTGTCGAAAGCGTGGTTGCGAACTCGTCCAGCTAACAACAGACAAGGCACGCCCTGATGCTCTTAAGTTTTATGAAAAGTTAGGTTTCAAATCCAGCCACGAGGGCATGAAACTAAACCTAGACTGATCCTTTTTTTCGATTACCAGAACTCTTGCAGCACCAACGGGATGAGCAACGTGCTCGTCCCCTTCTCCGGCATAAAATATATTCCCTGTTTCGATCACCTGCTCCAGTTCTTGCCCTGCTTCTTTATAAAACATTCGGACCTTACCATCCAAAACAACAAAAACTTCATCCCCATCGTTCTGATGCCACTTATAAGGTTTATCTGTCCAGTGAAGCCGGACGGTTGCACCTTCGATCTGTGCAATATCCATCGCATCCCAAGCTGCATCTCCGGTAAATTTGGCTATCTCTATAAACTTCATTTTGCATCTCATCGCTCTGCAGTTAATTCTCTATCGATGCTAAGGTCTTGTCCAAAACGATGATATAGGCATGATGTACAGTTGAACCTGTTATTTTAACTATACCATTCTTAGCAATATGCCCCGATCTCTCGACAACAAAGATCTGAAATTATTAACCTTGCTACGAAACAATGCGCGCGCTTCAATTAAAGAGCTGGCTGCAGGTGTCGAACTATCCCGTACCGCCTTGATAGAACGGATCAAGCGCTTGGAAAGGGATGGTGATATTGAGGGGCACACCCTAAAGAAGGTGCAAAAAGAACAACCTTTGACGTTTTTCCTACTGGTTAAGACCCATCAGCCCTCATGTGAACTTATTGCGCCCCGCGTGAAAGCGATTCACGAGATAACGGCCTGCCATTCCCTTGGCGGGAATATCGATATGATTATTGAGTTATCAACGGATACCCTACAGCGGGCGAATGAGATAAGAGAAGAAATATCCAGTTACCCCGAAGTCGCTCAAATAACAACATCGACGCTTTTGAAAACACATTTTGAAAAGTAGAAGGCCACCATAATTGGTGACCTTTTATAACTTCGTCTTAAAAACAGTTCTTACACTACCCGCGAATTGCCTGTTCCAAATCTTCTTTCAAATCATCCGCATCTTCAAGACCGACCGATATTCTCAAGAAGCCCTGCGTAATACCAACTGCCAAACGCTCTTCTTCGCTCAAGCGTTGATGCGTCGTCGAGGAAGGGTGGGTGATCAAGGTCTTGGAATCTCCAAGGTTATTTGAAATATCCGCAACACGAAGACGGTTTAGAACTTTAAAGGCAGCTTCTTTACCTCCCTCTAATTCAAGACCAATCAACGTACTTCCCTTGCCAGACATCTGTGCCATAGCAAGATCATATTGTGGATGCGATTTCAGACCGGGATAAATCACCTTTTTCAGACCCGGCAGCCCTTCCATATGGTGTGCCAGCGCCAAGGCATTATCGCTCATCCGGTCAACGCGCAGGGCAAGTGTCTCAAGCCCCTTAACCATTGTCCAAGCGTTAAAGGGGCTCATGGATGGTCCTGTGTGACGGAGGAAATCCTTGAGATGATCAGTATCAAATTCCTGGGAGCAGAGAATAGCACCGCCCATGCAACGTCCCTGTCCATCGATATGTTTGGTTGTTGAATAGACAACAATATCTGCGCCAAATTCCAACGGCTTTTGCAACATCGGTGTCGCAAAAACATTATCGACAATCACCAATGCACCTGCTGCATGCGCCATATCACAAACGGCTTTTAGATCAATAATATCTAGCGCAGGGTTTGACGGTGTTTCTAACAAAACAGCTTTGGCACCTTTGGCAAGGGCTGTTTCCCAAGCTTTCAAGTCGGTTCCATCAACAACCTCTGTCTCGACACCATACCGAGGCAAAAGCTCGTTCAGGATAAACAGGCAAGAACCAAAGAGTGCTTTGGCACCGACAACGCGATCCCCTGCCTTCACTTGACAGAGAAGAGCTGCATTCACTGCCGCCATACCACTTGCTGTTCCACGACAGACTTCAGCGCCCTCAAGCAAACGCATACGTTCTTCAAACATGGAGAGTGTTGGATTCGCGTACCGAGAATAGACATAACGTTCGCGATCCCCGTTAAAGGCTTCTTCTGCCTCTTCAGCAGAGCTGTAAACGTAACCAGAATTCAGATACAGCGCCTCACTCGTTTCATCAAAGCCGCTACGCATGAGCCCGCCGCGCACCAGTTCTGTCTGGGGGCGAAGCTTTTGTGCTGAAGCATTTGATTTGCTGTTCGTCATCTTTCCTAATCCATTTACTTTATTATGCCCTGAGGGATATTTCTCCGAAAGGAACACTTATTAATTACGGTTAATTTTGTTTCCAGGGAATACCTGCGGCTTTCCAGCCCGCAACTTTCCCCCGATGGCCGCTTTGATCCACAGGTCCTTCAAAGCCCTGCAGAATGTTGAAACAGTATTTATAACCAAGTGACGTTAACGCGATCGCAGCTGAAACGGACCGCACTCCTGACCGACACAGTATATAAAGGGACTGTTCTTCATGTATTCCCAACTGCTTTATCGTCGTCACAAAATCAGGATTAACCTGCATCTGCGGATAAACCTGCCAAGGAAGGAGCTGCGCATCTTTTCCCAAAGATGACAGGTCAGGCACACCGACGAACTGGAACTCCGGAACTGTCCGGACATCAAGTAAAACAGCATTAGGGTCTTTTTCCAAGACATCCCAAGCTTGCTCTACCGAGACATCACCTGCGTATTGTTGCTCCATTTCGATCTCCATTTGTGCCAAACAATTGGTTAATGGCGCTTATTAATATTGAGAATTAGGGATTTTAAAACCTTTTTCATTAAATACTTTATTCAAATACTTTTGAAATAGGATTCAGGCATGTCTGATTTAGAAGAACTTCGCACCCGGGTAGAAGCAGCAGAAGAACATTTTGGTCTTATAGCTGATCAACAAAAAGGTTATAGCCAACGCTTGATTGCCCTGCTCAATATTACCGAGCAGAAGGATCAGACCATCGGCAAACTCGAATATGAAAACGAGCAGCTACGCACGATGCTGTTCTCTCTTTTGCAATCTATCGAAAAGGGAGATACGACAAATACCTTACAAGACATGGACGTACGCATCTCGGCAATGACGAGCGAAGCTGTTGAAATTGAAAACAAATCGTCAGATGACGATCTTTCTCTTCCCGCACCTGAGGCAGAGGTCACTGATGAAGACGAAGCCCTCAACCTAGAGGAAGATGCGCAAGAACTCGACAGTTCAGCCTCAGCAGAAAACGGCGAAGAAAGTGATCTCGACGAGATTGAAGAACTTGTCTCAGATCTTGAATCTGATGACGGCGACAGTGCCATGACTGAGGATGAAGACGACCTGTTGTTAGACGATTTGAGCGATAACTCTGAGGATGAAGCAGACGACATTTCTATGGAAGATGTCTCCGAATCCGACGATGCCCTCGATTCTCTTGAAACGGGTTCAGATGAAATTTCTATGGACGCTCCGGCAGAAGAATCTTCAGAAGAAATTTTAGAAACATCAGCAGAGGACGAAACTGCATCAGAAGAAATGGCAGATGCAACAGAAGACGACATTATCGCTGAAATCGCAGACAATCTGGAAGAAGTACTTCCCACTGAAGAAACCAGTGCAGAAGAAGTTATAGACACCACGGATATGGAGGCTGCGGATATCGAGGCTTCTGACACAGACGACGTTGACGCCCCCTTAGAAGGGTTGGAAGATCCCCTCGAAGATCAAATCCTGTCTCAGGACGGAGCAACAGAAGAAAGCTCAACAGCCGCAGAAGATGATCCTGCTAATATGTCGATAACTGACGCAGCCGAGACTCCTCAAGACGCTGAAATCAGCGCAGAAGATATCCCTTTGAGCGAAGATACCGATATTGACAGTTTCCTAGATGAAAACGCTGATGAAGAAGAGAAACCAGGCACCCCTGAAATCGAAGATATAATGGAGCGCATTTCAAAACAGGCACTTTCACAGGGCGACTAAAAAGGGGAAATTTATCTATAAAATTCCGATTTTATTTTCCCGAGAAATGACCTTACTTTAATGCCAATCAAAACATCTTTCTTATTCGAAAAGCATCCCTACCCGTGATTTCGGACTACTTAAAATTATACCTCCCCCCGATTCTGCTCGTCACAGGAGCTATTTATCTGGTGGCCTATCCGCAAAGCTATCCCGCACCGATAGATCTGCTGCTCGCTATTGCACCGACAACCTTGTCGATTTTGGGGGCTGGGCTTTGTCTTTGGTTTAGAAAAATCAATCCTGTTTTTTGTTTCGCCATTGCTGTTGGTCTTTCCTATTTCAGTGGTGAGATGTCTGAGACACAGTATTCAGCCGCATTTATATTGATCCCCCTTATGTGGGTGGGGCTAGCGATTAGTGAAGAACGCGGGCTTTTAACCCCTTCGGGTTTCACGAAAGGATTATCACTCTTCGCCGCAGCCGGGATGATTGCGACACTTGGGTATCCAGCCAATGACCTGGGCATCTTTTCCAACCTGTGGATTGATTTGAACTACGCCATGCAATGGCGTCCCACCTGGGGCCTCTGGATGCCTCTGCCTGCTTTGGCCTTTGGCGCATTCAGTTTCGCTGCTCTGGTTTTGACCGTTCGTCTAATCATCTACCAAAGGCCAATGGATGCAGGTTATCTTGGGGGGCTCATCGCACTATTGGGTGCCGCCCTTCGATTTGGAGATTTTCCCGCCACTCCCATATTTATAACCCTCGCATCTCTGTTACTTATTCTCAGCCTTTTCCAAGAATCACACCGTATGGCTTTTCTGGACGAGTTGACCCGTATTCCAGCCCGGCGGGCATTGCTTGCAGACATGAAAAAACTGGGGCGTCGCTACACACTGGCGATGGTCGATATAGATTTCTTTAAAAAATTTAATGATACCTACGGGCATGATGTCGGCGACCAGGTTTTACGCATGGTCTCTTCCCGTCTTAACCAGACGGGCGGTGGATGCCGCGCCTACCGATACGGAGGGGAAGAATTCACCTTACTTTTCCCCGGAAAGACCGTTGATGAAGCTTTCGACTATCTGGAAGAAGTCAGGGAACGTATTCAAGGAACTGTTTTTGTTATCAGGGGATCAGATCGACCCGCGAAAAAACCGTCAAAATCAAAGAAGAGTAGCAGTAATAAAAAAGTTAAAGTCACCGTATCCATTGGTGTGTCAGAACGAACTGAAAAGCACGAAGACCCGATGGATGTCATGAAAAAAGCAGACCGTGCCCTTTACAAAGCAAAAGATAAGGGCAGGAACTGTGTGATCGACATGTAAATGCCCTTCCCAAAAAAAGAAGCTCTGATTTCATAAGAGATACAGAGCTTCTTTGTATTTATCTTACCAGTGCTTAATAGTGAATACTGGGCTTATTCCTGTCCGCCCCCCAAAAGAAGCGCATCATTATCATCAATTGGAACCCCAGGAATATTCTTGGAGGTTCTGATGACTTGAATGGTCTGTACTGTCGCCACATGAGGCGCAGCCGTCAGCTTTTCTGTTAATTCGTTTTCATGACTGGTATTGCGAGCAACCAGCTTTAAAACAAAATCATTAGAGCCACGGGTCATGCTGCTTTCGCGCACTTCCGGCCACTCATTCATAAAGCTTTCAAATTCAGTCAACACCTGCTCGGACTGACCAGAAAGGCCAACAAGGGCATAGAAAGTCACTTCATAGCCCAAGGCTTCGGCCTCTAACTCGGCGTGATACCCCTTGATAAAACCAGCTTCTTCCAAGGCCCTAACCCGTCTTAGACAAGGTGGGGCAGAAATTCCTGCCCGGCGGGCAAGTTCGACGTTCGTAACACGTCCATCTTCTTGAAGATCCTGAAGTATACGAAGATCTATACGATCTAACTTTACGCGGCGCATGCAAACGTCCTGTACAGTGTTTCCGGTAACACCCTAAGCCTTCATGCCGTCACATGATAAACAATTAGAGCGAATCGAGTGATTTTGAGTAACAATATTACTCGTGACCTCCATCTTTTCAAGATCCAACAAACAAATTCTATTAGGTAACTGTCACAATAGTGGTCTTTTCCTTGTCTAAATCCTCTTGTCGCGCGATATTCCCTGAACAATGACAGAAATTAAGAAAAACCTTGTTTGCTGGGCTGTTAGCGATGGACGCGCCGGTATAGAAGCCAATTGTCTGGGCCTTGCAGCGGCTATGGGGTTGGTCCCTATCATTCACCACGCACAGATGAAATCCCCTTGGAAATGGCTTCCGCCTGCTCTCATCCCCCTGCATACCGGTATTTACGATGCATCTCTCTTCCCCCCAAAAGATGCACACGAAGAAAGCTGGCCGGACATTATTATTGGCTGTGGACGTCAGTCTGCGCTTTTTACCGCATTGGTTCGTAAACTGAGTAAGGGCAAAACCTTTGCCATTCAAATTCAGGACCCAAAAGTATCGCCAGATCTTTATGATCTGGTCGTAACGCCAGAACACGACAGATTAAGAGGTCCCAATGTTCTGACGACCTGTGGTGCCCTTAACAAGATCACACCCGACCTGCTTGAGTTGAGCAAAAAAGAACTCGCCCCCCGCATCGCAGACCTGCCCAGACCATTAGTTGCTGTTTTGATCGGCGGGAAAAGCAAAGCCTATGATTTAACAGAAAACATTATTCATCAACTTGGCAATCAGCTTCAAAATCTGCACCAGAAAACTGGATGTGGGTTTCTGCTAACAACATCAAGACGAACCGGACAGAAAAACGAGGCATTATTATCCGGCTACCTGAAAGACCTTCCGGCTTTTGTATGGGATGGACAGTCCCCGAACCCTTATTTTGGTTTTTTAGGATCAGCCGACGCCATCATTGTCACCAGTGATTCCGTGAATATGGTTACAGAGGCTGCAAGTACTGGCCGTCCCGTCTTTACCGTCGATTTGGCAGGGGGCACCAAAAAATTTGATCGCTTTCACCAAAAGCTTAGAGATGACGGTATCATCCGCCCCTTTAACGGTACGTTAGAGACATGGCTCTATCCTCCGCTTTGCGAAGCACAGCGGATAGCCAAGATCATATTGAAAAAGCTAGATAATTCCGGGCGTCGATAACAGAAACGCAAAAGCCATTAGATAAAGCCCAAAAGATATTGATCTGCCCCTTGTAGAGAACGTCTAGGCACTCTATTTTTCACTCAAGCATAAGACGATTCTATCGTGATTTTCACCGAGATTTCCCCAAGATTACGACAGGGATTTCCACCTCGTTTCTCACCACTTAGATCAATTATTGATCAACTTTGGTGTTGTTATGGTGTCTCGGAATAATGTCGATCCGATAAAGACACAAACGAGAAAGATACAAAGAGCATGTCCGAAACCCACCGTACCAAAGTACTGATTATCGGTTCTGGCCCCGCAGGCTATACTGCCGCCATCTATGCCGCGCGCGCGAACCTTGAACCAATATTGGTTCAAGGCCTCCAACCCGGCGGCCAGCTGACCATCACCACAGAGGTCGAAAACTATCCGGGGTTTGCGGACGTCATTCAAGGTCCATGGTTAATGGAACAGATGCAAAAGCAGGCAGAACACGTTGGCACGAAAATGCATTTTGATATCATTAACGAAGTCAATTTTGACGAGCGTCCTTTTGTCTGCACAGGCGACAGCGGCAATAGCTATGTTGCCGACACAGTAATCATCGCCACAGGCGCACAGGCACGCTGGTTAGGACTAAAAGGCGAAGAGACATACAACGGACGTGGTGTTTCAGCCTGTGCGACCTGTGATGGTTTCTTCTATCGCAGCAAAGAGGTTGCCGTTATCGGGGGCGGTAACACAGCTGTCGAAGAAGCTCTCTATCTGGCAAACATCTGCTCTAAGGTGACACTGGTACACAGAAGAGACGCTTTGCGCTGTGAAAAAATCCTCGAAGATCGTTTGTTAAAGAATGAAAAGATCGACATTCAGTGGAACAAAGTTGTCGATGATGTCTTGGGCACACCGACAGATGGCGTTACTGGCCTAAAACTAAAAGATACTCAAGATGGTTCTTTCTCTGAACTTGAGACCAGCGGCATGTTTGTGGCCATTGGACATGATCCCGCAACAGCAATATTCAAAGGCAAGCTGGATCTGGATGATGAAAACTACATTCTGGCGACACCCGGCACAGCAACAACCAATGTTCCCGGTGTTTTTGCTGCGGGTGACTGCGTTGACAAAATCTACAGACAGGCCGTGACAGCCGCTGGCATGGGCTGCATGGCAGCACTGGAAGCAGAACGCTATCTGACGGAAATGAATGACTAGAACAGTCACTTAACCAAGATAAAAAGCGGAGCTTGTAAGAGCTTCGCTTTTTATTTGGCCAAATTTCATTTGATTTGAGCTTTTCAAAAAAATATACGCTTACGCACAATTTGTTAAGAAGCTGTAATTACAGTAGGATATCCATAATTTACGAATCGCTGCCGCGAATTCAACGCGCAGACTAAGGGAGAAGTGGTTTGTCAGAGGGCACAAAACGCCGGAGTGGCCTGAAAGCGTCTATCATGGACTGGGATAAACTGCGTATTTTTCACGCCGTTGCCGAAGCCGGAAGCTTTACCCACGCGGGGGAACAACTCAACCTCAGCCAATCTGCCGTCAGTCGTCAAATCTCTGCTTTGGAAGAAAGCCTCAAGGTCTCTCTTTTCCACCGTCATGCGCGCGGATTGATACTGACCGAACAGGGCGAACTTCTTTACAGAACCGCTCACGATGTTTTTGGTAAGCTTGCCATGACAGAGGCACAGTTGACTGAAAGTAAAGATCGTCCCAAAGGCCCCCTTAAAATCACCACAACAGTTGCCCTTGGCTCAACATGGCTTGCTCCACGCTTGCACGAATTTATCGACCTTTATCCTGATGTAGAAGTACAGCTTATTCTATCGGACAAAGAGCTGGATCTTTCCATGCGCGAGGCCGATGTCGCCGTACGTCTGCACCCGCCAAGACAAGCCGATTTGGTTCAACGCCACCTGCTAACAGCACAAATGCATATCTATGCGTCTGTGGGCTATATCAAAAAATTCGGTATGCCACGTTCTGTGAAAGAAATTTCTGATCACAGGCTTGTTGTATATGGGGATGATACGAAACCACCCCTTCCAGATATCAACTGGCTACTGCACGTTGGCACCGAAAATACCGGCTTGCGACGTGCATCTCTGGCCATCAACAACATCTATGCCATCATGAAGGCTGTGCGCTCTGGCGCGGGCCTCGGCGCACTTCCTGATTTTATGACACAGGAATCAAGCGATCTGGTACAGGTATTACCCGAAGTTGAAGGCCCACAGTTCGATGCCTACTTTGCCTATGCCGAAGAAATGCGATCATCCAAGCGAATTGCCATTTTCCGAGATTTCCTATTACGCAAGGTCGCAGAATCAAAATTCTAGAGTAAAATACTCTGGATTACGCTTTTATTACAAAAACTTACTAGGTATGCGCCTAATGCATATCGGCACTGTAATAATGTAAATCGACAACCTAAAAAAAAATGCTACATTGGTTGTCATCAGATGTTGCGTTGCAATATCTACTTTGACTGACTGTTGAGCTTGCTCCGGTTGGTCTGTTTCCAGGCTTCGGCCTGGGGGTCTTCGGACCCCACGTCTCCCAGACGTGAAGCCTCCCTGTTCAACTTGCCTCCAAGCTTCGTGCTTGGAGGTTTTTTTTCGCCTACGGCTTTCGCCAATCCTGTTATGGTCCCGCTGTGGTCCCAAGATGCAGATGCTTAAATCTAATCAATCCAACAATCCATATCATCAAGCCCCATTTCACTCGGCTCTCACGACATCACAGTCATCTTTCTAATAGTTATTACGATAACTATTAATGGCCAAGCCAGCGTGTTACATAGCTTGAGAGCGATGAAACAAACTTCCTAGTAAACCTAAAACAGGAAATAGTATGAAAAAACTTTTGGCTCTATCTTTTTTGATTACTTCAGCGTCTATCAGTTCTGCTGATGAGTTTAATGAAGTCAAAGCCGCTTGTGATGCGGGGAACCCAAAAGGATGTTATTATCTCGGATTATCTTATGAGGGTGGAATAGGAGTCGAACAAGATTTTCAAAAAGCAGTTTCTCCATACACTCAAGCATGCCATGGAGGGTATTCGAAGGGATGTATTAACCTCGGAGATATGTATAGACACGGCAACAAGATCGAGCGAAATATTGAAAAAGCAGCAACCCTATTCAAACACGCATGTGACAACAATTACATAGTAGGGTGCTATTCCCTTGGACTGGCATATTTACACGGAGAAGGTATTCAGCAGAATCCTCCAAAAGCAGCCACAAAATTCAAACAAGCCTGTGATGCTGACGACGCACCATCATGTTACATGCTAGCATATTTGTATCACAACGGAGAAGGCGTCGAACAAAACATCGAGAACGCAACAATACATTACCAAAAAGCTTGTAATCTAGGAGTTTCAAAAGCTTGTGAAAAGCTTGATTGAAATATGCACAAAATCTAACCACCATAAAAAAGAGTGCTGACAAAGAGTATCAGCACTCCAATGCAGCTTGTACTCCCTACTCCGCAGCTTGCGGCAAAGGTTTTGTTCCTCCGATAACGACCTCATTACCCGGCCTAGGGTCTCTCGGCACGTTGAAGGCGAGGATCAGGGATATCACTGCCATGCCTGCGCCAGCGGCGAATACCATCCACATGGCTTCGTCGGGGAAGGCATGTCCGAACAACACCGGGATAAATACCGCCGGGATATGGTTGATAGAGAAACTGACGCCAGAGGTGGAGGCAATATCTTTGGGATCGGCAATTTTCTGCAGGTAACTTTTCTGTGCGATGGCAAAGGAAAAGAACAGGTGGTCCAGTATGTAAAGGACGGCTGCAACCCAAGCTTCTGCGACCAAAGCATAACCTGAAAAAACCAGAATAAGCCCAATATATTCACAGATCAGGGCGCGACGTTCACCCCAGCGCGAAATAAACTTGCCAATCTTGGGCGCCAACCAGAAGTTAATCGCTTGGTTCACCAAATAGAGCATGGTGATTTCGGCAACGGAAAAGTCGAATTTCACCACCATCATAAAACTGGCAAAGGCAACAAAAATCTGACGGCGCGCACCGCCCATAAAGGTCAAGGCATAAAAGAGCCAATAGCGTTTACGTAAGATCATATTCTTGTGCTGCACTTCCTTTGGTGAATAGGACGGGAAAGCAAATACAACAAACAGAACCATCATGATGGTCATTGTGCCACCCGCCAAATAGACCCATTTGTAATCAAGACCAAAGAAGGTGAAGA
>NZ_CAKZMP010000277.1 GCF_937128705.1 uncultured Kiloniella sp.
ATATTGCCAAGACATCATTTCTGGCAACCATGAGCCACGAACTGCGCACACCCTTGAATGCGATATTGGGGTTCAGTGAAATTTTAACCCAAGAGCACTTCGGACCTCTTGGTTCTGACAAATATAAAAAGTATGCACAAGACATCCATCATTCCGGTAGCCATCTTTTGAGCATGATCAGTAATATTCTGGAAGTATCATCAGCTGAAACCGGAAAGCTAGAGCTAGAAAAAGAAAGTTTGCCTCTCTGCCAGCTCATCAAAGAGTGCTACGACGAAGCCGCACCGATATTTGCAAAGGCGAACGTTCGGACAGAACTCATCACTCCCCAGCACGTAACATCAATAAACGCAAATGCCAGAGCGCTCAGACAAATATTATTTAATTTGCTAACCAACGCCGTTAAATTTACTCCGGCAAATGGTTCTATCGCCGTTGCACTGGACGAAGTTATTTTCAACCAAACTGGCCCAGAACAAACTAATCCACAGACAAAACGACCTAATGGCGAACCAGCCCGGCAAGGACATGCGCATATCTCTATCGCCGATACTGGCGTCGGTATGAACTCAACGGATCTATTCAAACTACAGCAACCCTTTGCCAGAATGAATATTGATCCCCATCTCACCCAAGAAGGTATGGGGCTGGGCCTGACCATCGTGAAATCATTGATTGAAGCCCACAACGGCATCATGGAAATTGAAAGTAGCCTTGGCAAAGGGACAACCGTCCACCTTTACATTCCCTTGTAACACTTTCGTTGAATAGTATCAGCACGTTAGGAAACACGAACAAAAACTAAATTCCATATGAATATTTCCTAAACTGAACAATTAATAGTATAAATTCCATAGAAAATACCCTACCCTGTTGGCAAAAGAGCAACTACTGATAAAACCAGTTGCCAGATGTTATTGGGGAAATAAAAATGGGAAATAAGTCAAAGGAAATTAATCCGTCCAGCCCTGTTGGGAACCAAGTGCTTGGGGATAATTCCGTCGTCAAAAAAAGAAATCCAAACTGGCCTGATGTTTATCATATTACCCCGTCTATAATTCCGGAAATACTCCGTGCTGGTATATCAGATTTTTTAAGCTCAATGACATATGGGTTGTTTTTTGGCGGCATCTACGCGGTCGGCGGTTGGGTTTTGATCATACTTTTGCTAGAACTAGAACTTCCCTACCTTGTTTACCCTCTCGCAATAGGATTTGCCTTGATTGCTCCCTTCATCGCCAGTGGGTTCTATTTCATAAGCCACCAGTTGGAAGAAAATAAACCGCTTAGTTGGGGACGGGCCTTTGGTGTCGTCGGATCAATGTTCAACCGGGATTTAGGTTGGATGGCTCTGGTTACCGGATTTTCCCTTTTTATCTGGTTGGATATGGCCGCCTTTATCACACTCAGCTTTTTCGGGTTCAAACTTTTCAGTATGGCAGAACTCGTTGATCTGATCTTTACGACCGAAAAAGGCTTATTATTCCTGCTGATCGGCCATACCGTCGGGGCCATTATCGCCTTGATCGTGTTTTCTTTTTCTGTTGTATCTTTCCCAATGCTCTATCATCGGGATATTGATTTCGTCACTGCGATGGTCACATCGGTTCGGTTGGTTAAAAATAATCCAAAAACAATGATACTTTGGTGTATCACCATCGCCGCACTGACCCTTTTATCTATATTGGCAGGTCTTCTGGGATTATTTGTCGTCTTACCTATTCTAGGGCATGCAACCTGGCATCTGTACAAACGCGCCGTCGGCCCAAGCCCAACATGATATGACACCCCGCGCGACAACTCTAGATTAATGAAATTATGGGTAAAAGCTTTTTACGGGAATTTTTTACAGGAAAAAGTCTGTTAAATATCTCGTCTTTAACCCAGCGTTAATTGCCGCAAACTAAACTTCTAATTAATGAGGGATAGTGTGATAAGCCCGAAACCAACACATTTGATAAAGGAAAATATTCTTAACTTTCTCTGTATATATAATTATTGTGTTTAACCATACACTTGAGAATATCAACTCCTTTCCTCACATACCGATAGTGAGACACTGATTTTGGGGCAAAATTTAACATGGCATACGCTGCAACAGACCAACAGCTTCACAAAGAGCTTGAAAAATTAATTCTCTATGTTGAACGCTTTCGTCAAGAGTTGGCAGATACCACACGAAAAAAGGGCGATAGAACTGATTTCGAGAATGTCTCGGACCAACTGGACGCACTTATCAGGAATACAGAAGAAGCCTCGAATGGTATTCTCAAATCATCAGAAGATATTCTGGATGCCGTTGAAAAGCTACGCGAAGAAAACAGCGAAGAAGATCGTAATAAGCTATGTGACGAGATTGTAACCCACGCCACAAATAATCTGGAAGCCTGTAGCTTTCAGGATATAACCGGACAGCGCGTGACCAAGATTTTAAGATCCATCCAATTTGTTCAAGACCGGGTGAATGCCATGGCCGAAATATATGGCCATTCAACCATCCATACACTGGGCATGGAAATCTCAGCCAGTGAAGTACCGGAAGAAGAAGTCGCCATGGACGGCCCGGCAATAGAAGCAGAAGAAGCCATCTCTCAGGATGAGATCGACGCCCTGTTCGATTAATCCCGAATTTATGAGCCAGAAACCTTTGCCATAACGTTTACCGGCGCGCCCCTAGTTGATCTCTGTAGAACAAGGCAGAATTACTTCATCAATAAAAAACCTTCCAAACCGAGGATGAATCCCAAGCTCAGAAGGTTCTTATCAGCAATTTTCACTTTTACAAACTGATTATATCAGCATGAGCGTGATTTACTCCGCAGCAACTTTGTCCTGTGTCTTCAGGTCAAAATCGCTGGCGTCATGACGTTCGTGCAACTGCATATCCAGATCACCCCACGTACGGTTGACCATTCTGCCGCGCTGTACGGCCGGCCGCTTGTCAATTTCTTTGGCCCAACGTACTACGTTTGTATAGCTCTCGGCCTCTAGGAATTCAGCCGCATCATAGCTTCTATTCAACACCAATGACCCATACCATGACCAGATTGCAATATCGGCAATGGTATACTCATCACCTGCCATGTATTGATTATCGCTCAGGTGTCGATCCAGAACATCAAGCTGGCGTTTGACTTCCATGGTAAAGCGGTCAATGCAGTATTCGATTTTGAACGGTGCATAGGCGTAGAAATGCCCAAATCCGCCACCTAGATATGGGGCGCTGCCCATTTGCCAGAAAAGCCATGACATACACTCGGTACGCTTAGCCGGATCTTTTGGTAAAAACGCGTCAAACTTCTCTGCCAGATAAAGCAGGATCGCGCCAGATTCAAAAACCCGCGTTGGCGTTTCAGTGCTGGTGTCAAGCAATGCAGGAATTTTGGAATTCGGGTTAACATCGACAAAGCCGCTGGAAAATTGATCGCCGTCGCCAATTTTAATCAAATAGGCGTCATATTCAGCCCCTTTGTGTCCTTGGCTTAACAGCTCTTCCAACATAATCGTCACCTTGATACCATTCGGGGTCGCAAGGGAATAAAGCTGTAGCGGATGATCCCCGACTGGCAAGGCTTTTTCATGGGTCGGCCCGGCAATAGGGCGGTTGATACTGGCCCATTCACCACCGTTTTTACTATCCCACTTCCATACTTTAGGTGGGGTGTAATCGGCGGGTTGGTTCGCGGGACTAGTCGCAGGGTTGCTCATTGAATTTCCTTACCAGATTTTTTTGTAACAAAATATAATAACCTATGGGAAAGGCCGCTGACGATAATATGATTTAAACACCCTATACATAATGCGATCCAAGAGCGTATAAATCGGGCCTATTATTATTCTCAAAACACTTAGCGACTGATTCTTCTTTTTCAAGAACCAACACCCCGATAATACATTGAGACAAGAAAATTGTACGCTGGGTAAAACGCCGATTATCTCTATGACAATTATATCTACCGCTAAAGAAGTCATAGTCCACAGGATAGTACCGATCCCCAGAAGATATAATTTGCCACACATATATACTCCCCTCAAAAAGCTTCCCTCCCTAAAAAATAACACAGTTTATGAGTACCCCTTGTCATATAGGCAAAATCACTTACCTCTTTTACCATCTAAATAAATACGCTAGATCAATATCTGCGCACGACATAGGACCGCGCGACGCAGCGAAGGCAACAGGCGTCTGCCTATACCCTACATACTTAAATACCTGAGGGCCCATTTTGAAACTCTTTATCTCTGATCTCGATTTTACCCTTTTAAACACCGATGGCGACTTACCCAAAAGCTCCGCTCTTCGGCTCAATAGATTAATCGAGACAGGCGTGCATTTTACAATCGCAACGGCACGGGCAACACCGTCGATAAAGCACTTGATGGAAGGGGTTAATCTCAAGCTGCCGATCATAGAACTAAACGGTGCCATTATCCGGGACCTCAACACGGATCACATTCTTGATCACAAAGGTCTGGGGTTAACTGATGCCGCTCGGGCCTTTGACTGTTTTCAGGAAGTCGGCTTAATCCCGTATGTTTCCGGCCTGAAAGGTGACCAAACTCCGTTGTATTTTCCTGAACTGAAAAACAACGGTATGCAGTGGTTTCACGATGAAAAAATCATCCGTCAAGATCCACGACTGGCCGAGTTACCCGCAAACATCTTCGCCCGACCCATCGTTGCCAGTGTACCCGCCCCTTCATCCCCAGCGGCCCCAATACCACAGGACAATCCTTTTTTGGATGATGTGCTTTGTTTTGTTTATCTGGGCACAAAAGAAGAAATCTTCACAATCAAAAACCTGATCGAAGAAAAGTTACCCCACCTTTTGATTACTCTTTATCCCAATCACTATATTGGCGGTTGGGAAATCGTTATTTCAGCAGCAGAAGCAAACAAAGGTTTTGCGATAAAATCACTATTGGGCCATATCGAACAACGTCATAACTTGGGGATCAAAGAAACCACCGCTTTTGGGGATAGTTCTAACGATTTGGAAATGTTGCGTAGCGTCAATACCCCAATCGCCGTTGCAAACGCCACAACCGAGATCAAAGCCCACGCCCATGAAATTATCGGGCACCATAGCGAAGAAGCTGTTTTAAGCTATATCGAAGCATTGCACGCCTAGGATACTTCTATGCCTATATGTGATTATGAGGAACTTTGGATCGACTAAAGATTCGGGATTATCAAGAATTCAGGACGATTCTTTTCTTTTACTCCTTTCTTTTAGCAAAGTCCCTCTCTTACCAAGACAGTAAAACGGGTGCAAAGACAGTAAAACGAGACCGTTTTTTGGCAAAAATTGTACTACGCCAGTAATTATTTCCTAAAGGAGTTTACCGGGACTATACCGGACTAACCGGGGCTATAATGGATGCCTTAAAAGTTTATTGACCGTGGCAATACCTTGTAATCCGTAGCACTCAGAAAATTTTGCTTTTTGTTTATATTGTTTTTAAAAAGCCTAAAAGCCACCTTTAATACGTTTTATCCAGATTCTATGAATCTCCAAAATGACGAAAATAAATAAACACTCCCCCTACATGGTGTGGTGTAAAGCAATTTAGTCTTGCAATTATAACAAGAAGCCTTCTTACTTAAATTTCGATAGTTGTAAGTTGTATCTATAGAAAGGCTAAGGATGAATCTAAGAACTGCTGCCGCACGCGCGGCTATAGTCTTGATACCAACTTATAGTATGGCTTTTCTTACAGAAAAAATGGTTTATGTAATACCAATGCTTGCGGCAACCAGTTTCTTTGCAGCGGCTACTGACCTATCTTCCTCAAAACCATTACGACGCCTTGATCAAGAAGAAGCGATAGATCAAGAGGGCGCAGTAGACGTGGATACTACTGATGCCGACGGTTATACGGATAACTCATAGTACAAATAGCTAAAAGCCCGTCGCGGCGAGCTTCGGGCTTTTGCATACTGCATCGCATTTCGCGATTTATTTTGACTTATTTTCTGTGCCTGTTTGTTGCTTTGTTTGAGATGGATTTATTGGCAACATATTTTTACCTTTAAACTTCAACAACATACGCTCCTCGAAAGAAACAACAAACACACTTATTGTCATTCGGCATAATACCTGCTTGTTTTAACCACCGTGTTAACACGTAGCGGTGCGGGTTTTACCTGTGACAGTAGTTCGACAAACTGTCGGTGGGGGAGTGTCGAGCGCCTCCACCGCCGTGCTTCTACCTGAAGCCTGACGATGAAAAAATAATATCAACTAATCTTAAAAAGTGTATAAAATTCTACCTATACTAATGAATTTATTTCCAATCACTTTGAATGGTTGCTAAAAGCTTTAGCGTAAATCTCTTCAAGTGATTGATATCTATCATCTTCATCAAGATGAGCGAGGTCTGGATCTATAGAACTATTATAGGTAGCAATCGATATTTCAAGAACGGTACTAGGTGGAAACT
This sequence comes from uncultured Kiloniella sp., assembly GCF_937128705.1. Classification (GTDB taxonomy): domain Bacteria; phylum Pseudomonadota; class Alphaproteobacteria; order Kiloniellales; family Kiloniellaceae; genus Kiloniella. The sequence continues at coordinate 6,445 of NZ_CAKZMP010000277.1, forward strand.
CTACATCATGTTTATCCATTGCTGTCTGAGTACGATTAAAAATATCTAGAAGCATCTTAGGATCTATTAAGCCAGGCTTTTCAGGTGAAGCTTTCCCCACAGGCGATTCGGGGTAATCAATATCATGAGAGGTTTCTTTTCCTGTGGCTAGCCACTCAACACTGGTTCCGGTGGCATTTGCTATAGCTATAACCTTTAGCATGCCAGGTTCATGACCGGACAATATTCCGCGCACAGTTCCGTCACTTAATCCACATTTGCGCGAAAAAGAGCGCACAGACTCTTTGCCTATTAGCTCTGATATCCTACTGGCAATAGTTTCTTCAGACATACTTTAACTTGCGCGATACCGCGTAAGTGGCGATATCACTCTCCCCAAAATCATAACACATTGATAAAATTAACTAAAAATGAAATGCGCTTTATTTGACGCACCAATTTAACTTGCGCGCTAAATTTAACTTGTAATTGCGCTTTATTTCACGCATATTGTTAATGCCCATAAACAAAAACTCCTCAATTTTTCGATCTGGCAGGATCGACAATGAAACAAGGAAACAAATAGTGGAACAGCGCTACAAACAGCCCCACGAGATTAAAGCGGCAATCTTTGAAGAAGCCCGTTGCCGTTGGCCCGAAAGTCGCACTTTCCGTTTAACAGAAGTCGCACGGTTAGCGGGTTTTGAGAAGCATACCATCTTTTCAACAGCAATCCACAACCCAAGAGACAGGCGGTCAAAAATTCTCACTGCTAGATTTTTAAATACAGAACCTAAAAATCTTTGGCCTGACATGGATTGGTCCCGTCCCCTTCATCGACATTCGAACAAGAGAAAAGTTACCCAGATTTCTCGCAATGGTCACTGTCAAAAAAGGGTAGCGGCGTAGTCATGGTTACAAATAACACAAAACAGCCACAGGCAACTTCAGAATCACGCGCTTTGTTTAACGCATTGGACGCTGTCTCAGAAATGGAATGCCCTGAAATCTCGCGAAATAAAATGAAAGAATTAGAGGCTGTTTATAAAGCCAAATTTCCCAAACATATCGCGCCATCTAAATAGCCTTCCTTTCAAACCTTCAAGCAAAAGAGTTTTATTTATGAATGTGGAATTGATTGTCCTCTCTGAGATTGATGTTAAAGGGCGTGCCCGCCCAATTAGTGAAGAAGATGTCAAATGGCTTGCCGCTGATATCAGTGATCGCAAATTACGTTCTCCTATTGAAGTGGCTCGTAAATCTAAGGGTGGATACCGTTTAGTCTCAGGCTTTCACCGTTATAGCTCTTGTAAATTATTAGGTATGGAAGCCATCCCGGCGATTATTGTTGAGGGCACAAAAGAAGAATTGGAACGAGACGAGCTACTAGAAAATTTGGCTCGAAAAGAGCTAACAGCTTTAGACCGTTCTATATTCATCAGTAAACTCAAGAAGGTTCATATAAAGATAAACAGAACGAAGCGTGGCGGGGATCGTAAAAGCGCTGAATATAAAGAAGAAAATCAAACCGCCACGTTGGCGAATTGGTTTGATGAAGTATCAAAAATATCAGGCAAAGGCGTTCGCACCCTAGAGCGTTCCGCTTCCATAGGCGAGAAAATCTGCCCGCAAGCCGTTGCGAATTTAAGGGGCAGCATTTTTGAAGACAATCAAAAACAACTTGAAGCTCTCTCCAAGCTTCCCCCGGAAGAACAATGTCAGATTACGGAACTGATGACCGTAGAACACAACCCTGCAAAATCAGTAAACCAAGCCCGAGACTTGATCGAAGGGCGAAGTAACGCCTTACCCGCTTTGACACCTTCAGAAAAGAAACTGGAAGACCTCAAGAAAGCGTGGGCACAAGGTGACGACGGAACGCATCAAGACTTTTTGAATTGGCTTATGGAACTAGGTGTTTCGTTCCCTTCTGTTGAATTGAAGGCGGCTTAACATGACTAAGCGGGGGGATGATAAAACGCTTGAGTTATTCGAATGGACGCCACCGGAAGTGGAGGTGACATTTGCAGAAGCTATCAAGCCGTGGGCCAGTATTGAAGCAGGGCGTATAAGTCGCGCGGTTGCCTCAACCCTTCGCGAAAACAAAAAAGATCGCGAAACAATCCGGCAAAGGATGGAGCAAATATGTGGGCATGAAGTATCTGCTCATATGCTGAACAATTGGTCATCTGAAGCAAAAGAAGATCATAACATCAATTTGCGATATGCCTTTGCTCTTGTCCTTGCCGCTAATGATCCTCGCCTACTTAGTATCGGGCTTGAGGATAGCGAATTTGCGATCATTCCAAGAAGACATTTACACACGATCAAAGAAGTGTTGATCACGGAAAAAATGGAAGAACTTCAAGGCGAATTACGTGAAACAAAACGTCGTCGCAGAGAGAGGCTTTTCTAATGAAGCAATGGTACACCCCAAAAGAGCTAACTTCTCTGCGTTTAAGCGGCTTACCTAGTAATATTGCCAATATTAACAGGCTAGCAGAACGTGAGAACTGGCGCACTCAATCTAACCTTTTAGGAGAGCCTTTATCTCTTCGAGATCAGAAGGGTGGCGGCTGGCGCTATCATATTTCCCTGCTTCCTCAGTCAGCACGAGACGATCTTTCATTTAGAGAAATGAAAAGCAATCCAGATTTGAGGCCATTAAAGGTTGCAACCCCTAAAGCAAAAGCCCCTGTTGAAAAAGCTATGGAACGAGATGCAAAGCTTGAAATAGTTGCATCATGGGAAAATTACAGAACGAGCAAACCCGGAAATATAGAAATTTTAATGGTTGAGTTTGTCACTCTTTATAAGAACAAAAAAATCGTAAATATTAGTTCCGCCGTTTATGAAACAATTGATAGCTTCACAACAAGAACACTTAGAAACTGGGTTAAGGGTGCCAAAGGTAAAGGCGCGGATGGTGTCTTAGATAAGCGTGGACGCAAAAAGGGGACTTCTCTTCTGGCGACAGCTTTTCATGGTGATCTTGCTCATTCAATCAAAGCCTGGATTGCTAAGGAATCAAAACTAACTGTCCGCCAGATCCGTGACATGGTGATTGTTGATTACGGTGAAGAGTTTGAAATTACCGACGCTAAAACAGGTGAGTTAAAAACAAAGACCATGCCGAGTGAACGTGAGTTCTCACGTTTCATCAAAGAGTTTAAAGAAAACAACAAAGCCCTTATTGCAAAGATCACAAATCCTGATCAATTCAAAAGCCATTACAGGATGGCTATTGGTAAGCACGATGAAGCTGTAACCATTCCAAATCAGGTATGGGAATTCGATGCTTCGCCCGCTGATATTCTTGTGGAAGAAGGTCGCTACAACATCTATGTCCTAGTTGATGTCGCTACAAGACGAATGATTGTGAGCGTTACAGATAATCCGCGTACTAATGCCGCTCTACATCTTGTGCGCATCGCTATTGAAAGATGGGGGATGCCTGAATGGATAAGATCTGATAACGGATCGGATTTTATATCTTATGGCATGCGCTCTGCTTTGTCTGCACTTGGTATTCATCACGATGTTTGCCCACCATACAGCCCTGAAAAAAAGCCAATGGTTGAGCGTGGTATCGGAACATTGCAGCGTGATCTAATGCCCACGCTTGATGGCTTCATTGGGCATGATGTTGCAGACCGTAAAATGATCGAAGCCCGACGCTCTTTTGCAGAGAGATTGGGAGAGAAAGATCAAGGAATAGCAGTTGTAAAACTCACTTATAAACAGCTTCAAGATAAGATTAACGGATGGACTGATTCTATCTATGCAAATACAGAACATAGAGGCTTAAACGGGCTTACACCTAACGAAGCTTATAGAGCCTATGATGGGCCAATCCATATCGCTGAAGATTTAGCTTCCTTACTGCTTCTAATGGCCCCTATCGGTGGTCAAAAAGGTTACAGGTATGTGAGTAAAAAAGGCATCAGGCTTGAAGGTCGTTATTATTGGGGTAATGGGCTTGATGCCGGACAAAGAGTGTTTTGTCGTCATGATCCATTAGATGAAACAAAGATAGCAATTTTTAGCGAAAATCAAGCTGATTTCCTTTGTATGGCTGAGTGTCTAGATTACATGACAGGACCGGAGCGTCAGTCATGTGCCAAACAGGCAAAACACGAACAGACACAACGCCTTGCTCCAGAGTTTAAGTCTCTCAGAAAAGCCGCAAATAATTTTAATCTTGATGAGTACTCAACTAAACGAGAGGCGCTATACGAAAAGCGTGCTGAAAATAAAGCAGGAAATGTTGCTGATCTGCCAAAGAGAACAATTCCCGTAACTACGCCGCAAATGGATGCTGCCGCCGAAGCGTTTGGCAAGCCTAAAGAGACATTAAAGCCTGTTTTAACACAAGCTGAAAAAGAACTCCGGGAAGCTCTAATAATTGACCTTGAAAGCCGGAAAAAACAGCCTGAAGAAAAGCGCTTAACCGCTGAAGACAGGTTCAATAAAGCAATAAATCTTGAAGAAAAAATCAAAGCAGGAAACGAAATATCTCAGAACGATGTGGATTGGCTGAAACGCTATTCAAAATCGCCTGAATATAGATCTCGTATGGAGCTTTTGAAGGAATTCCCACCTCAGGGTTCGCAGTCTGAGGCGGGATAATAAGGGGTTCGGTGTGGAGCCGAACCGAAGTTTAAATAACTAACCCTATGAGGGGGAAAATGACTGACTTATCAAATTTTGTCAATCCACAGCAAAACGTCATGCTGGAAAACGTCAAGTTATTCAACGAAGTGACATACAAGCTTGTGAACCGTGATCCAAGCCTTCCGGGCTTCGGGCTTTTCTATGGGCCGAGTGGGTTTGGTAAAACTTGCGCCGCATCCACAACCTATCTTCGTTACCACTGTCCCATGATTATTGGGACACCCTTCATGACACGTAAGACCATGATGACGAAAATTCTGAAGGAATTACAGATCCCTTTCTCATCAGGAAAAAACATAGGTGATCTGGTTGATTTGATTGTTGAAGAATTCAGAGCAAAAACGACACCTCTACTAATAATTGATGAAGCAGATTATATTGTTGAAAAGGGTTATGCTGAAGATATTAGAGCTATTCACAATCAAGTTCCTAATCTGACAGCTATCTTTATCGGAGAAGAAAACCTCCCACACATGATGAAAACATCGGAACGTCTTGACGGACGCATTCTTGTTCGTCAAGGAGCGGAACCATGCTCAAAATCTGACACACAACTTTTATTAGATCTCCACTGTAAAAATATAAAAATCCACGATGATCTTCTACATGAGTTGATGTTGAAATCAGCAGGATCAGCACGCCGAACTGCTGAGAATTTTAACAAGATCAATAATGTCGCTCTGGATAACAGCTTAGAACAAATAGACTTACAGCAATTTAATGAATTGTCCCCTTATGGCCTGTCATCACGTGACATTGCCAAACCACGAAAATTTTAGGGGAAAAGTAATGTCAAAAAACATAAAAAAAACTGATCGTAGAAGACGAATTATTAAAACGTCAGGCCGACAAGCTCAGTGGGAAGCAATAAAAAAATTACAGATTTTTACAATCGCAGAAGTGAGTAAGAAATCTAAAGAAAAGCTTGATACTTGTCGTCTTTATATCTCTCTATTGGTTAAAGCGAAAATCGTTGAAGAAGTAGTCAATCAACCTTTTGAAACTTCAAAATTTCAATTGAAAAAAGACGTCGGTTTTCATCATCCCCGGATCAGAAAAGATGGCACTCGTATTCCAGACGGGAATACCCAAGATGCTATCTGGCGCTTAATGAGATTATTTAAAAAATTCTCGTTTATCGAACTAGATACTGCCCTGAGAAATGCAGGTCTTGAAACGCATTTAGGTACGATAAAAGGGTATATTCAGTCTCTTGCTAAAGCCGGATATTTAAAAAGATTAGATCAGCCCAATCCTAGGCAAATCAAAACTTATCTTCTTGTAAAAAATTCAGGTCCGAAACCGCCCATAGTTCAAAAAGTAAATCGTATTTTTGATCCAAATTTAAAGGAAATTACTTGGCGTGAAGACGATGAGGAGATTTCATTATGAATCAGCGAGATCTACTTGCAATTGATAAGGCTTTAGCTGCTTGGGGGGCTGATATTCCTGATTGGGTGACAGAGCTTGCAAAAGCTTCTGACAGTTCTTCTATGTCAGCTGTTTCAAGGCAACTTGGCTTGTCCACCACTGTGATCAGTCAAGGCGTAAATAATAAGTATGGCTTAGACGGCAAAGGGAACATCAACACCCTAAAAGAAGCTGTTGAAACACACTTGATGAGCGCTGAAATTCTTTGTCCTGCTTTTCAAGGCAGTTTGCTTAGAACCGTCTGTGAAGAATGGCAAGCATCTGCAAAAAATGCCGTAGGAAGCAACCCTGCACGTCACATGATGGCACAGCAATGCCGCAAATGCCCACATTCAAAGATCAAGGGAGATTCATAATGCTGAACTGTGAAACCTTAAAAGACGTGGTGAATGAATTAGAACCTTCTCTTGGTCAACGGATCTGGTTTGATGAAAAGGAGTTCAGGCAACTTTGGAACCTTCTCAAAGACACCTCTATTCGGTTAGAAATAATAGAACAAGAGCTTTTGGAATGGAGAAATCAAAGCGTTTCTAAAGTTATTGAATTATTCCCTCCGCAGAACATCCAGCCAGCAAAAGTAACAATCAAAACACCACCGGATGACGCGGCATGAAAAAGCCTCCTGCATATAGCTTCCGTTGGCATCTACGTCAGTTGTGGCGGTGGTATTCCCTCAACTGGTTTAACGCAAAACATACAAAAGGAAACTCACATGAATGATCTGGAAATGTCAGATATTTTTTGTCTCGCAGCGGCTTTTTCCAAACGGCGAAAAGCACTCAACAAGTGCGTCGATGAAATTGAAGGCGCACGGGCGAAAATACTCAAATCCGCAACACCTCAACTTACCGATTTGTTTGAAAAAACAAAAGCAGCTGAACAGGATCTGCGCG
>NZ_CAKZMP010000278.1 GCF_937128705.1 uncultured Kiloniella sp.
CCCTCCCCCTTCCCCTAATATAATACACTATATCCATATGGGTTTACTTATGGGGAGATATAAACGCGCGCGCGCGAGGCACTTGCATTTCTCGATTACCGGCTATAAGCCCGTTAATTCCTAAAACCCAAGAAGGAACCATTATGGACGATCCCCTCAAGAGCGAGGCGCTTGAAGCCTCAAATGCCGAAGCCAAGGCAGTCGCTAAAACTGACAACCGTGTCGACCTTTCCGAGATCCATGAGAAGATCTCATCCGTTGAATATTGGAACCCAACCTCGAGCCCGGGCGTTACCGTTGCCAACGTGGTTCTCGACAATGGGTTTTCCGTCATCGGCAAATCTGGCGCCGCGGATCCAAAGAACTTCAATGTTCATCTGGGACGCAAGTTTGCTGTCCAGGATGCTGTTCGCAAAATCTGGGAGCTCGAAGGCTACCTTCTCAAAGAACGCATGTACCAGGGAGAAGAAGCATGAAGCCATCAATAGGCCGTATTGTGCATTTTGATTCTCCCGACCAAGCTCAGCGTGGGCACACCCAAGATCCTGTACCTGCAATAATCACTCGGGTTATCGATGATTTCACCGTGGATCTCCTAATTTATCGTAATCTGGATACTCCTCTCGGATTGGCCGATGTGCTGTTTTCAGAAGAACCAACTGATGGTATGCGATGGTTCTGGCCTCCACGGGTGTGAGGGTCGGACTTAGCTAAGGACCCAAGAATATGAAACTCGCATTCTGGAGAAAAGACATGTCGAACTCGTTTGTGGCCATTGCCACACGTATGGACGACCTGATTGGAAAGATTTCCAACAAGGACGCCGAAACCAAAGACTACGCCGACCGCGCCGTTGCAGCTCATGCTGAACGACTGGCTCTCGAAGCTGAATTGGGCGAAACCCAAAAGCAACTTGCTGAAGCGCCGATCGTCATCACTAACTTCTTGAAAGCTCTGACGGTCCTTCCGCCTTTGGTTCTTGAAGCAGACACTGTTGCCGATGCTGAGGCTCTGGCACTGGCTGAAGCAGAAGCCGCAGAGGCCGCTGCCGCAACAGCTGAACTGGAAGCGGCAGAAGCTGTTACTGAGGAAATTAATCCTGGTGCAGATTCTATCGTCATTACCGACAACCCGGCTCCAGTCGATGCAGCTGCAGACCCAGTCGGCGCAGCGGCTGCTCTTGAAGTTCCTGGTTTAACACCGGTTGACGCTCCCGCGACAGCTCCAGAGCCAGTTACTCCAACACCTGAACCAGTGATCGCTGAACAGCCAGTCTCTGTCACAGAGCCTGTTGCCGGCGATCTTGGTCTTCCAGGTGCTGGGAGCCTGGGTCTCCCGGGCGCAGATACCCTGGGCCAGCCAGCAGTAACTGAGCCAGCTCCGGAACAACCTACTGGGGAGCCTGAAACTCCTACGGTAGCTGAGCCGGCCCTGGGTGATCCGGAAATGGTTGACGAACAGCCTACTTTGCCCGATATGCCAACACCTGCGTCGGACGAAGCACCCTCAGTGACTGAGCCAGCAACTGAACCTGCTGCTCCGGAAACGTCGACTGAAGGCTTAGACGCCGAAGCGACAGAGACAGGACCTGATCCTGTTGTGGCTGAGCCCGACGCACCAGCTGAGCCTACGGGGGAATTGGACCCCCTAACGGGTTTGCCTAAACCACAGCTGTAATGGGTGCGGGTACCAAATAAGGGAGAAGGCGGCTTTCGGGCCGCCTTTTTCTTTTAAGGGGCTTGTAATTCACTATAACGATTAATACAGGACTAATAGCAACCTAAGGAGTATCGATCATATGGGCCGGCTAGACATCTTCAAAATGGCGGACATGCAACCGGACATTCCACCGGAAGTCGAAGCTGAGTTAATTCAAGAATCTTCAATGGATCCCCAGGAACCTATCGAAGAAGGTCGTTACTCTAAAGCGGACATCAAAGAAGCCTTGCCGGCACAGCTTCGAACCAAAGTTACTGATTCTCTAATGGCGAAGCTTAACTCTGTTTCTCAGGATCCAGATGTCGCTGATGAGATCCGGGACAACTTCTTGGGCTTCAACAACATCATGAAAGAGGGTAAGTTCAAGCTTGAGGATTATCTTAATGCCTGTGCCTATGCGACTTACAAGATGATGGGCCATACGAATCAGAGCGCCTGGGGTCTGACGTTTCCTGATAAGATGGCTCGAATGCGAGCTGAGAACCGAAACGATTCTTATATCTCGGGATTTGTTCACAGCTATTCCAAAGGCAAGCTTGTCAATACGATCATAGAGCAAGCTCTGATCCCGTCTTTTGTTCTTAATGTGGATCTGCACCAGAAAGCACTCAATGTCTGTGCAGACCTGATGATGAACGCCAAATCTGAAAAAGTTATGGTGGATGCGGCCAAAGCCGTTCTCGAGGCAACCCGGGCTCCGGAGAAGAGCCAAGTCCAGCTGGATGTGACTGTGAAGGACAATTCTGGTATCGATGAGCTTAAGAGCATCATGCAGGAAGTTGCTGATAATCAAATCAATCAAATTGAAGGTGGCGCCCGAACCCGAGATATCGCCCATCAAAAAATGTTTGAGAAAGAAGACTCCTAATGTCGACTATGCCGGAAATGGTAGCTGCTCCCGAGATTGCCGATATGCCGGGGATTATCGATTCAGAGCAAATTGAAGATCTGAAGAAGACCGTCGACGATTGGCTCGACGAAGTCGACTATACTGACTTGAACACAGGCAACTATGTACCGTCAGATTTCGCCCTGAAGTTTATGAATATGATCAAGCTGATCAACGGTGCGGAAGGAGAATCTCACTCCACGCCGGTGGTTCACTTAAAAATGCTTGATAAGGTGGTGTCCCCGGTACACCGCATCGCCAACCTTTGCCATCGTGGAATAGCGAAAACCACGCTCTTCTTCGAATACCTCAATTTCTATGTGGCGATTTTTCGAGAGCTTCCAGACTTTGGGGAGCTCGATTCCATGATCTATGTCTCGGATAGTATGGACAATGGCGTGAAGTCTGCGCGCAAGAACATCGAGTTTAGGTATCATAATTCGGAATTCCTTCAGGAGTATTTGCCAGAGGCGAAGTTCACCGATAACTACATCGAGTATGTCAACAAAGAGGGCAAGCGCTTTGGGATCAAAATGTTCGGTGCCAAGGCCCTTTCTTTAGACACTGAGCTATATCTAGCTGATGGGGGCGTGACTACTGTTGGCTCGGCTCAAATTGGAGATATCATTATTGGTGCGAATGGAAAGCCTACTCGCATCTACGACAAAAGCGAAATCTTTAATCGACCGATGTATAATCTTGAGCTGGCAGACGGACGTATTTTGAAAGTCTGTGAAGAGCATCTGAATCAGGTCTGGGTTAAAAAATTCCAATCAGAAAAGACCTTCTCGAAGTACACCCTGGAAGAGGGTACGTACACGACTGCTGAGCTCTTAAAGGAGCCGCTTTACATCACAGACCCCAAAGGCAGCCAGAGACCTCTTCTCTGGATTCAGAACATTGAACCAATGGGGTTCATGGAGAACAAAAACCAGTTACTTGACCCGTATACTGTAGGTCTCTTGATTGGGGATGGATCCCTTCAATCAGCTGTAGTGATGACAGGTGATGAGCTAGATTGGGATTTCTTCAAAACACAAATCCCGTATGCCTTAGGCAAAATCCAAAGGGATTCTCGTCGGCCTAATGTTATTAGCCGGACAGTGCGGGATATCGCACACCTTATCCGTGCCAGTGGCTTGGATTGCCATGGAGATCTTAAATTTGTACCGGACGATTATAAATTTGCTTCTGTGGATCAAAGACTCGCAGTCTTTCAAGGGTTGATGGATACTGACGGGACTTGCACCAAAGACGGTAAATCCTCATTTTGCTCAGCATCTAAAAAACTCGTAGAAGATGTCATGTGGTTGGTTCGCTCTTTGGGAGGAACTGCTCGCTGGGTTAACACAGGTAAAACCAATGCCTGGAAGTGTTCTGTGCGTCTTCAGGAAGGCTTGAGTCTTTTTCGCCTTCCGCGGAAAAAAGCTCTGGAGCGTCATCTGAGAAACGACAAAGTCAGTATTAAGTCGATCACTCGTATTGATGACGAACCCTCTCAGTGTATTTCTGTCGAGGCGGGCGATAATCAGTATGTTGCAGGCGAAGATCTGATCCGAACTCATAACACCGGTATCCGTGGTACGAAAATCTTCGGTAAACGACCTAAGCTTGCCGTGTTGGACGACCTGGTTTCGGACGATGATGCACGGTCAAAAGCAGCCATGGAAGCTATTAACGACACCGTCTACAAGGGCATCGACTATGCACTTGACCCAACCCGAAGAAAAATCATCTTCAACGGGACACCCTTTAACAAGAAAGACATCCTCTATCAGGCTGTTGAATCTGGTGCCTGGGACGTAAACGTCTGGCCTGTATGTGAAAAGTTCCCCTGCTCAAGAGAAGAGTTTGCTGGATCCTGGGAAGATCGCTTCACATACGATTATGTGGTAGAGCAATATAATGACTCGGTAAAAGCAGGAAAGCAGACAGCCTTTCTGCAGGAGCTTATGCTCCGAATCAGCTCAGAGGAGGAACGCCTTGTACAGGACTCAGAAATACGATGGTACGATCGTCAGGCCCTTCTCTCCCGTAGAGGCGCCTTCAACTTCTATATCACGACCGACTTTGCCACTACCGACAAGCAAGCATCGGACAACGCAGTCATTTCTGTTTGGGCCTACAACTCGAATCGCGACTGGTTCTGGGTCGATGGAGTATGTGCGCGCCAGAAAATGCCGGTTTCCATCAACGAACTATTCCGGCTCGTATCTCAATATCGACCACAGCTCGTGGGGGTAGAGATTTCCGGACAACAGTCAGCTTTCATTGACTGGCTCCAGGAGCAGCAGCTCGAGCGGAACGTTTGGTTTAATTTTGCCTCACAGAAAGGCCGGCCCGGGATCAAACCAGTGGCCAACAAGCTTCAGCGGTTCAACCTCACTGTTCCTTGGTTCACCCAAGGAAAAATGTTTTTTCCCGCTCAAATGAAAGAGGCTCCCATTATGCGGCAGTTTGTTTCTGAGCTCTCCCTCGCCACCCGAACAGGTCTCAAAGGGCAAGACGATTGTATTGATACAATTTCTATGCTCGCTGAAATTGGAGCCTGGGCACCTAGTGAAGAATCTCCCGAAATTCAGACCGATGCGATTTACGGTGATGATATGCAGGAAGAATCCTCTAGCATTGACTCATACGTCGTATAGCATCTATTGAGACAATTCTGGTTTACGAGGTTATTATGAGCAATATCCTGACAAGCGAACTTATTCGACGATTGGCTTATGGCGAGCTCTCTAACCTGAAAATGGCTTCTGCCGGCGATGGGACCATTCTGGCAGCGGACCTACCCAAGGTCCTATTGCAGATTAATAATGCTCTAACCGAGTTATATACTAAGTTCCTGCTCTCCCAAAAAGAGGTCGTCATTAATGCCCAAGAGACGATCACCCAGTATTACCTGCGCTACGAATTCGCACAGAGTAATCTGGCATCGGCCCAACCGGTCC
>NZ_CAKZMP010000279.1 GCF_937128705.1 uncultured Kiloniella sp.
TCCACCATTCCGTTTCTCTTTGACGGGCTGTTACCTGATTTCAACATCGGCACCAACAACGGAGAGACTTGTAACAAAGTGATTGAGGAAAGTGTCTGGAATATCTGCAAAAATGCCTCTGAATACAGTACGGTTCTTAACGCACGCTTCAAAGGCGGCTGGACAACCCGCCACTATGGGCAGCCTCATAACAATATCCACGCGATCCAAATGGAACTCGCCCAACGAACACACCTAAGAGAAGAAAACCTGCCCTTTGATTATGACAAGAAAAAAGCTGCGGTCCTGCGTCCCTACCTGAAAGATATTTTAAAAACAATCTCGAAATTGGTTGAAGCAAAGCAACTAGCATCTCTAGGATAAGATCTGTAATCACAAAGTATTGCAGCCTAACACAATTGAACGTTTAATAGGAATTCGAGCTGCATACACGCCAGTATACAGCCCGACATTTTTTAATTATAGTTGATACTGCCAACTCGACTGATGATAACGATAGTTATCTCTCTCTCGAGCAACATGCCCAAGGCCTGGAAACTCAAGGTGGCTCCCAAGAACGGCTACTCTGTCAGCGCTCACCCAATCAAGCATTCTACGGCGGGTTTGTTCAGCTTGTTGCATATCAATATCAAACGCGATGCTCCATTCAGGATGCTGGAATTGCAACGCGGTGAAGTGAACAACATCCCCCCAAATCAACACCTCCTGATTCTCTGAACGTAAAACAAACCCGGTATGTCCGGGCGTATGTCCGGGCAACGCCACAGCCTCAATGCCCGGTAAAACTTCGCCATCTTTATCAATAAGCGTCAGGCGTTTCGAATAAGGTGCAGACATTGCTTTTGCATTTGCAGAATTGGTTTTCAGGAAGTCAGATGCTTGAGACATGTAGCTGTCGTCATGCCAAAAATCCCAATCTTTTTTATGCACAATCAATTCAGCATTAGGAAAGTGCGCTTTTCCTTCTTTTGACGTAATGCCAGAGATATGATCGACATGCATATGGGTTAAGAGAATAGCATCCACCGATTCAGGTGCGATACCCGCAGCTTTCAGATTATCTGTAAACTGCCCAAGCGTTGGCCCCATATTGTCCGCGGTTCCTGAATCAATCAGGATAATTTTGTCCCCCGTATTCACCACAAAGGAATTAATCGGAACCCGAATTTTATCAACTGGCGGAGTCCGGAACTGATCTTTGTATAGCTGTTCTGCCACCTCGGGATCGTAATTGGGGATCAGATCCGATCCAGCGTCAATATACCCATCAAGCAGAGCCGTTATTTCAAATTTACCAACAGAAAAACGATACGCCCCTGTCGTTTGCACACCTGCTTTCGGGGCCGCGGCAAAACCCGGCATCGGCACAGACAGTGATGCCATTGAAGCAACAAGTCCCGCCCCCCCGGTTAAGAGTGAGCTTCTGAGTAGATCGCGTCTTGAAAGTGTCATGTCCAAATTTCCCGGTATCACTGTTATCCAAATCAATACCGCTTAATATCAGTATATTTTTCTGGATCGGGAGAGGCTTTGCGCCTATACCTCATATAAGCAATGCTTATATCGTGGGATTATCATGGATCGATTGCAACTTTTTCAAACCTTTATGACGTCCATAGACAAAGGCTCACTCTCGGGCGCAGCTAAGGTATTGAACATTAGCCAGCCCGCAGTTAGCCAACAGATTACGTTACTGGAAAGTATTCTTCAGAAAGAACTGCTGTTCAGAACATCCCGAGGCGTAAGACCAACTGAAGCAGGGTTAGTCGTTTACAACAATGCGGATAATATCCTCAGCCAAGTAAACAAGCTCCATGAAGAGCTGAAAAATCTGGACGAAAGCCTCACCGGACCGCTTCGAATTACAGCACCTTTGGCAATCGGACAAAGCCTTGTCGCCCCGATCGTTTTTGAACTTCAAAGTCAGTATCCCGAACTCAATATATCCCTGAAACTCAGTGATCAACTTGCGGATTTAGTGAAGGATCGAATTGATCTGGCGGTCCGTGTAGGATCGCTCGGAAAATCCGATGCTCTAGCCCGTAAGATCGGAGACTTACAACTAATGCTCGTCGCAACACCTGACTTTCTGGATCGCTACGGGCGTCCTCAAAGACCAGAGGATCTGGTTAATATTCCCATGATCCAATACCGAGATGAAAAAAAAGTAACCAAGCAAATTGTCAGAAAAGACAAACAAGAATATCTCGCAGAAGTACAATCAAACTATACCTTTGATAATCCCGATGTCATCCTCAACGCCCTGGATAGAGGAATCGGCTACACAAAGCTTCCTTACCTGCTGATAAAAGAGCAGCTGACAGAAGGTAAGTTAGAGCGAGTGTTGCCAACATACACAGTTCCTTCCAAACCTATTTATCTGCTCTACCCTTCGCGGCAATCTTTGACCAGACGTGCCGAAGTATTTATCGACCGCATGCTCTCGACGATTATAAATCTGGATGGAATTACCCCTGCCAGAGGTGGAAAATGGCGTGTTGAGAGCGACCAACCAACCGAAAAATTATTGGATATTATCTAGATTAGGAAGAAGTATTTTATAAAAATAGTTGCCCAAAAAAAACAAAACCCACTGCTTTAGGCAGTGGGTTTTGATGGTGGAGCCAAGGAGGATCGAACTCCTGACCTCTTCGCTGCCAGCGAAGCGCTCTCCCAGCTGAGCTATGGCCCCAATTTATCCGCCGCAAAACAGCTGATGCGGCGGAAAATATGCCGTCTTTTCCTCCTTGGCAAGAAAAAATTTTCCTTGCGAAAAGAAAAGGACTGTTCCTGCCAGAATCCAATCGACTTAGTCGTCGCTGATACCGCCAGCGCCGGCGCTTACACCTTGAAGATCTTCATCATCATCCGGGTCAAGATCATCACCGTCATCAATGTGAAGCAATTCTTCCTCATCCGGGAAGTCCACAACATTATCAGATGTATCCAGATCAACATCCTGCGCTTCATTCGCGTCTTCAGCCTCTGCCTTAGCGGTTTGCTTCGGCTGGCTTGATTTGGCGCTCAAATCCAATTCAGTCCCACATTTGGGACACACGATTGGCGATTTCAGAAAATCGTAAAATTTTGCCTTACAGCTTAGACAGCTACGTTTGCTACCCCATTCCGGCTTACTCACAGCCAGATCCTCCAACTAAAATTTTGTAACAACCACACAATGGTTTTCGAAAAAACTGCAAATGCCATGATCACCACAGACTGTCAACAAAGGGTGAATGACAATTTAAATACTGTGAAAAAAAATTCACTCTTCGAACCTTTATTACACCAAAGCATCATCTTTATGCGTATCAAGCTCTGGTAAAAAGCTACTTTCCTCTATAAAAGAGACCCGAAACAATCCTTTAGGATCTGAACACGCGAAAAAGATTTGTGACGGGATAATTGGAACAAATTTTTATCACACAGCAGATTCGCCAAATGCCAAACAATGGCGAATCTGGAATGCGAAATACGGAATACACTCATGACCAGCGAAAACTCTCTGTCTTCAACCCCAGGCTCTTCCCTCAAAGGCACCGTTAAAGTTCCCGGCGACAAATCTATTTCGCACAGATCTTTAATGTTTGGGGCACTTGCCATTGGAAAAACCAACGTTTTTGGCATGCTTGAAGGCGAAGATGTGCTGGCGACCGCCAAAGCCATGCGTGCTTTAGGTGCCAATGTAGAGCGCGACGATCAAGGCGTATGGCATATTGAAGGACGTGGAATCGGTGGTCTTTGCGAACCCGAAGATGTGTTGGACATGGGAAATTCAGGTACATCTGCACGATTGCTGATGGGTATTCTTGGTAGCCATCCAATCACAACTTTCATGACCGGGGATGCGTCGCTCAGAAAACGTCCAATGGGGCGGGTTGCCAATCCCCTTGCTGAAATGGGCACACAGGTTAGTTGCCGTTCCGGACAACGACTTCCCCTGATGGTAAAGGGTGCTGAAACACCGATGCCAATCCGTTACAAATTGCCTATGGCGTCCGCTCAGGTGAAATCCTGCATTCTGCTTGCCGGACTGAATACCCCGGGGGAAACAACCGTCATCGAAACAGAACACACCCGGGACCATACGGAACTTATGCTCCGTCACTTTGGCGCGGAAGTACGCGTGACCCAAACGGACGAAGGCAGAGAAACGACTATTGTAGGGCAACCAGAACTTAAAGCAGCCGATGTACAGGTCCCTTCGGACCCGTCTTCAGCAGCCTTTCCAACTGTTGCCGCCCTGATCAACGAAGGGTCTGAGCTTCGCCTTCCCGGTATCGGCATGAACCCGCATCGCAATGGAATTTACATCACCTTGAAAGAAATGGGTGCTGACATTACACTGGAAAACGAACGTACTCAGGCAGGTGAACCTGTCGCAGATCTCATTGTCCGCGCCAGTAAACTCAAAGGCATCACCGTACCCGCAGAACGTGCGCCGTCTATGATTGATGAATATCCGATTCTCGCGATTGCCGCTTCTTTTGCCGAAGGCAAAACCGTTATGGAAGGCTTAGGAGAACTTCGGGTCAAAGAAAGTGACCGCCTTTCAGCAGTTGCCAATGGTCTCAAGGCTTGCGGCGTTACCTGTGAAGAAGGGGGTGATTATCTTATTGTTGAAGGATCACCCGCTGGCGTAAAGGGCGGCGGTACGATCACAACGCATTTTGATCACCGTATTGCGATGAGCTTTCTGGTTATGGGAATGGCGACGAACGAACCTGTAAAGGTTCTGGACGCAGATGCAATCGACACCAGCTTCCCTGATTTTGCCAAATTAATGAATGGCTTAGGCGCTCAAGTCGGTTAGTTTTATTACCCAGACCAGCCGTACAAAAGATATAACTATCACCAGTTACTATTAAGCTGGATTAAAGGAAAAGACTTTGCCTGTTATCGCTATTGATGGTCCTGTTGCATCTGGCAAGGGAACACTGGCGCGTCGTCTCG
>NZ_CAKZMP010000280.1 GCF_937128705.1 uncultured Kiloniella sp.
CGGGAACGGTGGTGCAGGGGTTTTCCATATCAAACCAGATGATGAAAATCTGAATTCTGTTTTTGAATTGTTTGAAGAACATTATCGCGAACCCATTATCGCGCAGCTATACCTGCCCGATGTTCGCAAAGGGGACAAACGTATCATCCTGGTCGATGGAAAACCCGCAGGCGCCATTAACCGTGTGCCCGCAGAGGGTGAAGCAAGATCCAATATGCATGTCGGTGGACGACCCGACCCAATCGGCCTGACCGAACGTGACCACGAAATTTGTGCCGCTATTGGCCCAACCCTAAAAGAACGTGGTCTTATCTTTGTTGGCATTGATGTCATCGGTGATTACATGACAGAAATCAACGTGACATCCCCCACTGGAATTCAGGAAATAAACCGTTTCAACGATGTTTCACTCGAATCTGATATCTGGGATTCAATTGAAGATAAAATAAACAAGTAATCGTGCTTTCATCAAAGCAAACACGTCATTCCGGTTAGTGCCAACCAAGGCTCTTGCCGGAATGAACTTGTCGTTCTGATTAGCTGCCGCCGCCAAACTCTCATAAGCGCGAAGAAACTCGCTTATAGCCTCATCAAACCAACGTGTATCACCTATGCCTGAGGATAAGTAACGTGTTTGGGCAGATCGTCATCCAAATCGTAGTAGTCTCCTTTTTTAGAAACATAGATATGACTTGATGTCTGAATACCCGTGTCTCCGTCAATCGTCCCGCTCATGATTCCCATTTTGTCACGACTTGCCTGGTCCCAGAATAAGCTGGATCCACAGTTGGCACAAAACCCCCGCTGGGCACGATGGGACGATTGATACCACTTCAGGCTTTTATTCGAGATAATTTTGAAATCATCTTTGGAAACAGCCGTAGCAGAAACAAAGTGACCACTGGTTTTGCGGCATTGAATACAGTGGCACGCTATGGAATCACGTAACTCGCCAGTGATTTCAAACCGCACATCACCGCAAAGACAAGACCCTGTCTTCTTATCCATTACCATTCCCCCTAATACAAACTTTTCTGATATCTTCCTTCCATGGTCGCATCATATTCATCTGCATCAAGTCCACCAGCGACATGATCGGCCAATATCTGCCCCATTGACGGTAAAGCTTTCCGATCAACAATTTTAGCGGGGTTCCAAATTTCTGAACGCATAATAGATTTAGCGCAGTGTATATAAGCTTCATGAACCGTCACGACCAAAGCACAGCGAGGTTCTTTTCCATCAACAGATAGATCTTTCAACAGATCAGGTTCTACTGAAATCTGCACAACACCATTAATCCGTAAAGTCTCTTTGACCCCGGGTATCATGAATAAAAGACCAACTTGCGGATTATCCAGCAGGTTAAGTAAACTATCGATTCGATTATTACCGGGACGATCCGGTATAGCCAGTTGAGTGTCGCTCAACACTTTAACAAAACCAGGCGCATCCCCTTTAGGCGAACAATCTGCCCCCAATTTCGGGCTGCTTGTTGCCATCGATAAAAAAGGGCATTTGGCAATAAAGGCACGACAGTGTTTATCTAGCTTCTGTAATACCTTTTTATCAGCGCGAGGGCTTCTTTCCCCGTAAATTTTTTTGAGATCATCTGTCGTTGTAATAATATGAGACATAAAATTATAAACCTGTTTGAAAAAGGAACGAAGTCATAGAACGATTCCCTAAGCAAGCTCAAGATTAAGCAAGGGTTATCGCTCTTCAGGTTTGACAGACTTTATAGTAGCCGAGAATGCTTTCAACTCTTCATTAGAGTATTTTGTATGAATTCTTGTCTCAGAAGGTTTCTGATGTTTGCTTGACAGTCCAGCACGATATTCAGTCGCCGGGCGTATAGGCCTCGGCGTAAAACCTCCACCACAGTTAGGGCAGACATTTTCTAAAATCCCATCCACACAGTCGCGACAAAAAGTACATTCATAAGTACAAATCATCGCATCTGTGGCTGTTGGTAAAAGATCCTTATCACAACACTCACAATTCGGCCTAAGCTCAAGCATGTTCAAATTCCCATATTTTATTCTCAATTTCATTTGAGGGAATTATGGTCATCTAGGAACATAAAATAAATGCCACTTAGGCATCAATTGTTGCCAAAATAATCTGTCAGACTAATCGCCAATAGCCGCGATCATATCACCCGGGAAATCGGTTATAATACTGTCGACGCCCATAGCTACAAGCTCAACACCGCGATCAACCTCATTAACTGTATAGGTCGCTGTCGCATAGCCCGCTTGTTTGATTTCTTTAACGAGTTCGGAAGTATACATCTTATGCCACAAATGAATTGCCGAGCATTCAAGACGCTTCGCATTTTCCTGCCAGCCCGTTATATCATCATAAAGCAATAGGCCTCTGGGATGATCAGGGGCAAGATCTCTGACAACTTCCAATGATTTCAGTTTGAAGGAACTGAACAGAGGTTTATTACGATTTTTCGGCCACAGCTTGTCTAGAAGCTCAACCACTTTACGGGCCGTTTCCTCTTCCTCACCATCTGATGGCTTTAATTCGATATTCGGGTGAAGATTATGCTCAATATGGAACAGCAAAAACTCTTCCAGCGAAGGAATTTTCTCGCCACGATGCTTCTCGTCAAACCAAGCACCAGCTTCAAACTCTCTGAGTTCGGCAAAGCTATGATTCTTGACCAATGCGTCAATACCGGATGTCCGCTTTAAATCCTGGTCGTGGTAAATGATGGGAACACCATCTTTGGATAGCTTCACATCAAACTCGGTCCAGCGTACTCCTTGATCAAGAGCTTCGCGCAAGCTTGCCATTGTGTTTTCAGGCCGAACGCCTTTGGCTCCTCTATGAGCCTGAACTCTTGGCAACTTAACAAGCGGAGTGGCGTTTGCCATGCTCCATCTCCCATAACTAAACATGCTGGCGTGGAATAAAAAAACGGACGACCTTAATCAAGATCGTCCGTTTCTTAATACCTGCTTTTTATGACAGGTCAATTACCAGTTTACATGGCTTAGTAGGTCCAGTTTGTCACCATACTGACACCTGACCAGAAGACTTATTCTTCGTCTTCTTGACCTTCAAGATCTTCACCGGTTTCTTGATCAACGCGTTTCATGGAAAGTTTAACCTTACCACCGCGCTCGATACCGATACATTTGACCTTAACCATGTCACCTTCGTTTACAACGTCAGTCACTTTACCAACACGACGATTTTCCAGCTCAGAAATGTGAACAAGACCGTCACGTGCACCCATGAAGTTCACGAATGCACCAAAATCAACACAGCGAACAACTTTACCGTCGTAAACAACACCAACTTCTGGCTCGGCAACGATTGATTTGATCCAATCAACAGCGGCATCACCAGCTTCTTTATCAACAGCTGCAACCTTGATTGTACCATCGTCATCAATGTCAATCTTCGCGCCAGTTTCTTCAGTGATCTCACGGATAACTTTACCGCCAGTACCAATAACTTCGCGGATTTTATCTTTTGGAATGCTGAACGTTGTGATGCGTGGTGCATGCTCGGAAACGCCTTCACGACCAGATGTCAAGGCTTTCGCCATTTCACCCAGAATATGAATACGACCATCATGCGCCTGCTCCAAAGCAACCTTCATGATTTCCTGTGTGATGGATGTGATTTTGATATCCATCTGCAAAGCAGTTACACCGTTTTCAGTACCCGCAACTTTAAAGTCCATGTCACCAAGGTGATCTTCATCACCCAAGATGTCAGAAAGAACAGCGAAATCATCACCTTCTTTAATCAGACCCATCGCAATACCAGCAACAGGTGATTTAAGCGGAACGCCAGCATCCATCAACGCAAGTGAAGAACCACAAACTGTCGCCATAGAAGAAGAACCATTGGATTCTGTGATCTCAGAAACCACACGCATTGTGTATGGGAAATCTTCTTTTGTTGGAAGCAATGGGCGAATCGCACGCCAAGCAAGTTTACCATGACCAATTTCACGACGACCTGGACCGCGAAGGAAGCCAGCTTCACCAACTGAATATGGCGGGAAGTTATAATGTAGCAAAAAGTGCTCACGATAACTGCCTTCAAGCTGATCGATAATCTGTTCGTCTTGACCGGTACCCAATGTAGAAGTCACAAGCGCCTGTGTTTCACCACGTGTAAACAGTGCTGAACCATGTGTTAGCGGAAGCTTACCAACTTCAGAAACAATTGGGCGAATCTGTTTGGTATTACGACCATCGATACGCATGCTTGTTTTCAAGATGCTACCACGAACAACTTCTGCTTCGAGCTTTTTGAATAGACCGCCAGCAATCGCTGCTTCGTCTTCTTCCAAACCTTCCAAAGCAGCTGCTTTAACTGCAGCAATATTTACCTGACGCTGTAGCTTTTCCTGTTCACCATAGGCTTCGGTGAATCTATCAAGAATGCCACCAGCAACCAATTTTTCTTTTACAGCTGCAACGGCTGGATCGACAGGTGCAAGTTCACGAGGATCTTTTGCACATTCTTCAGCCAGTTCAATAATCGCATTGATCACAGGCATCATCTGTTCATGGCCAAAAGCAACAGCGCCAAGCATAACTTCTTCGGACAGCTCTTTTGCTTCTGATTCGACCATCAACACACCTTCGTGTGTACCAGCCAGAACCAAATCAAGATCCATGTTCTCGTAGTCTTGCATCAATGGGTTAAGAACGTATTCATCGTTCTCATAACCAACGCGACAACCACCAATTGGACCCAAGAATGGCAGACCAGAGATTGTCAGTGCAGCAGAAGCACCAATCATAGCAATGATATCTGGATCGTTTTCAAGATCGTGACTGACAACAGTACAGATAACCTGAGTTTCGTTTAGATATCCATCAGCAAAAAGCGGACGAAGTGGACGGTCAATCAGCCGAGAAACCAATGTTTCTTTTTCAGATGGACGCGCTTCACGTTTGAAGAAACCACCAGGTATCTTACCTGCGGCATAGGTTTTTTCCTGATAGTTTACAGTCAGAGGGAAAAAGTCCTGACCAGGTTTTACGCTACGTGCGCCAACAGCTGTACAAAGTACAACAGTGTCACCGTAAGTTGCCAATACTGCACCGTCAGCCTGACGTGCAATCTGACCAGTTTCCAGCTTAAGGGTACGACCACCCCATTCAATTTCTTTAGTGTAGATGTTAAACATCAGTTTTCCTTATTATGACGGGCCGGTTTCTTTATTTTTGCCGGGCCTACGTAAGCTGTTCATTTATAGTTTGAACAGCTTACGCAGGACCGGCGCAGACCTGACATTGCCCCGACCCCCGAAACAATATCAAATAACTATTCAGTTCATGGCCCAGTTCTTGGGTTAGCGAGAAAAATTCTCACATCCCAGTCTTTGGCCACTCCTTGAATAGACGTACACCCGGTCAACAGGAATGATATTCGCTGTAGACCGGGTGTTACATGAAACTTCCTTTGCCTTAGCGGCGAAGGCCGAGACGTTTAATCAGAGCATCATAACGGCCCTGATTTTTCTTTTTGGTATAGTCCAGCAGACGACGACGCTGACCAACCATCCCAAGAAGACCACGACGGGAATGGAAATCCTTTTTATGATCTTTTAGGTGTTCAGTCAGGTTGTTGATACGCTCAGATAGAATAGCTACCTGTACTTCTGGAGAACCAGTATCACCTTCAACAGTGGCAAACTCTTTTACGAGTTCCTGTTTACGCTCAGCCGTAATCGACATCGCTTTTCCTTCTTTAAAAGCTATCTAGGAAAATCCTAGAGATTTAAAACACGTACTGACCTCACCTCACCTTTTTCAAATCGGGCCAAAGCAACGGGTGTTCCATTTTCTGTTGCCAGAAAAACATCGCCGTTAACTAAGTCACCAATCCGGTCAAGATCATGTCGCGTTATCATAGATAACACCTGACCATGACGAAGGCGGGTTGCTTCAGTTTCTGATAAGGCCAACGCCGAGATGTCGTCCAGCGCGGTCTCTACCGGGAGCAAAAGCTCCTCGGCAGCGGGACTATGCCCGATCTCTTCAAGAGATTCCAGTGAAATCGCATGTTCTAAGGTAAAGGGTCCTACGCGTGTACGTCGTAGCTCAATCACGTGAGCACATGTTCCCAATGCCTTGGCGAGGTCGCGGCCTAGCGAACGAATATACGTTCCCTTTCCACAATCGACCTCAAACTCGGCGACATCCTCGCTTCGCATGTCGATTAAATCAAACCGATCAATATGTACAATACGGGATTTTAGCTCGAACTCTTCATCGCCATCACGCGCCAGATCGTAAGCTCTTTTACCATCAACTTTTATTGCGGAATAACGTGGCGGTACTTGTTCCACATCACCAATAAACTTTGTAAGAGCCTGAAGTATATCTTCTTTTTCAGGGCGTGCTGGGCTGGTTTCAATAACCTCACCCTCGCGGTCTTCTGTCGAAGTGGCTTCCCCCCACTTCACAGCAAATCGATAGGTTTTACGCCCGTCCATTGCATAGGATACTGTTTTGGTTGCCTCACCAAATGCCAAGGGAAGCAAACCACTGGCCAAAGGATCAAGCGTTCCCCCATGCCCAACTTTTTGAGCATTAAGAATACGTCTCGCCTTGCCAACCAATTGTGTAGAAGAAAGTCCAAGAGGCTTGTCCAGAACAAGCCATCCATGGATAGGAAGACCTTTTTTCTTACGGGCCATCAGCTGTCCGCTTCGTCATCCCCGGCTTGCGACTCGACCAACTCATCATCACCATCATCATCTTCATGACGCAGATCTTGCTGAACACTATCGCTTTGCAACAGAGTATTGATTTTAGCAGCTTCATCAAACGAAGTATCAGGTTCGAACCCAATCCGAGGACAGCTTCTAAGTCGCAGCATATGGCTTAATTCACGGCGGAAAAAACCATTCGCTTTGTTCAAAGATTTTGTCACCGCGTCAAGATCAGCCCCACCCAAAGGCACAACAAAAGCTGTCGCGTTTTTCAGATCAGGACTAATGCGCACTTCTGAAATTGTGATAATCACACCTTCCAGATTTGGATCATTAAAGCTTGTCCGATTCAGAACTTCAGACATCGCGTGGCGAATTTCTTCGCCCACGCGTAACTGTCTTTGGCTTCTGGGTGTACCACTGCGGTTTTTATTATTGGAACTCATATCATCCCTTTATCGCTGACGAGAGCTATTATAGCTCTCGTGCGATTTCTTCGATGACGTAACACTCAATCTGGTCACCCACTTGAATGTCTGAATAGTTTTCAAAGGCCATACCACATTCGTAGCCTTCCTTCACTTCCTTCACTTCATCTTTGAAGCGACGCAAAGTCTTCAGAGCACCATCATGAATAACCACGTTATCACGTAGCAAGCGAACTTTAGATCCACGTTGAACTGAACCTTCCGTGATCATGCAACCCGCAATTTTACCAACCTTGGTAATATTAAAGACTTCGCGAATTTGCGCATAACCAGTGAATTTCTCACGCTGTTCAGGCTCAAGAAGGCCGCTCATTGCTGCTTTCACATCATCCACTACGTTGTAGATGATGGAATAATAACGAATATCAACATTTTCGCGACGTGACATTTCACGTGCCTGTGGGTTCGCACGAACGTTAAAGGCAATAACGAATGCACCCGTAGACTGAGCCAGAGTGATATCAGATTCGTTAATCGCACCAACACCAGTATGCAGAATGTTCACTTTAACTTCGTCAGTGTTCATTTTCTGCAAGCTTGTTGCGATCGCTTCCATAGAACCGTGCACATCAGCTTTGACGATAACCGGAAGCTCTTCCGCTTTACCTTCTTTCAGCTTGGCAAGCATCTGCTCCAATGAACCACGACCTGCTGCTGCTGCGGCAAGATCTTTTTTCTTCTGTTCACGATATTCAGCAATTTCACGGGCTTTGGCATCAGTATCAACAACAACAAAGTCATCACCAGCACTCGGTGTACCGTTTAGACCCAGCACCTCAACAGGAAGTGATGGACCAGCAGAATTCACCTTTTGACCACGTTCGTTTGTCATCGCACGAACACGACCCCACTCGCTACCTGTTACAAAAATATCGCCAACATTTAGCGTTCCTTTTTGAACAAGTACAGTCGCAACAGAACCGCGACCTTTATCAAGCTTGGCTTCAATTACAGCACCAATAGCAGCACGATCAGCATTTGCTTTCAATTCAAGCAATTCAGCCTGGAGCATGATGGCTTCTTCAAGCTTATCAATACCCATTTTTGTTTTAGCTGACACTTCAACAGTCTGAATTTCACCGCCCATGTCTTCGACAATCAGCTCGTGCTGAAGCAGCTCTTGCTTCACTCGATCAGCATTTGCTTCAGGTTTATCCATTTTGTTGATCGCAACAATGATCGGCGCACTAGATGCTTTAGCGTGATTAATCGCTTCGACAGTCTGTTCCATGATACCATCGTCACCAGCAACAACCAGAACAACGATATCCGTTACAGTCGCACCACGTAGACGCATTTCAGTAAAGGCGGCGTGACCTGGTGTATCCAAGAAAGTGATCTTGTTACCAGAAGCCAAGTTTACCTGATAAGCACCGATATGCTGGGTGATACCACCGGCTTCGCCGCGGACAACATCCGCAGAACGAATGGCATCGAGCAACGATGTTTTACCATGATCCACGTGGCCCATGATAGTAACCACAGGCGACCGAGGTTGTTGCTCTTCATCAGTTTCATCCTGATTACCAAGAATACCTTCTTCAACATCCGCTTCGGTAACACGTTTGATTGTGTGGCCAAGTTCCTGGACAACGATTTCCGCAGTGTCAGCATCAATTGACTGATTGATCGTTGCCATCACACCAAGCTTCATAAGCTGCTTGATAACTTCAGTCGCACGTTCAGCCATACGGTTAGCCAATTCCTGAACCGTAATAGTTTCAGGTAGAATAACTTCGCGTAAAACTTTGGTCGGCGCTGCGCGATTACCACCACGCTCTTGTTGAAGCTTCTTCTGACGACGACGCTTAACAGACGCCAATGAACGTTGACGTCCATCATTATCCGAAGTGGCACTAGATATAGTCAGCTTGCCTTTATTACGGCGATCACCAGTGGCCTCTTTTTTATCAGTCGCCTGCTTTGGAACAAAGGTAGGTTTATTACCCTGTTTAACACGACCGCCAAGTTCATTTGCAATAGCTTCTCCAACGGATGCTGGGGCAACATTTGGCTTTTTCTTTGGTCTTGGCTTTGGCTTAGCAGAACGAGGATCAGGTGCACGCTCAGCAGCTTCGCGTTTCTTACGCGCTTCTGTGGTTACACGTGCAGCAGCTTTGGCTTCTTCTTCTGCTTTTTCCATAGAGCTTTTAGTGTTCTCTGCCCGAGCGACAGCAGCTTCTGCTTTTACGCGTTCAGCTTCTTCCGCAGCGAACCGTGCATCTTCTTCAGCTTGAATAGCAGCTTTGCGTTTGTTTTCTTCGTCTAAACGTTTTTGCTCTTCTTCAGCAGCCTGCTTTTTGCTCTCTTCCGCTTCGCGTGCAGCCGCAAGAACCTGCATACGTTTTGCTTTTTCAGCATTCGTCAGGTCATCGTGCGTTACCACAGGCTTTGGCGCTTTTTTAGGCGCAGCAGGTGCTTTTTTCTCAGGTTTTGGCGCTTCGGTTAGGCTTGGTTCTGGCGTTGTAACTTCAGCCATACGCCCGCTCTCACCGCGCTCAAATGTCCGGCTGCGCTTCACTTCAACCGTGACGGATTTAGACCGCCCATGGCTAAAACTCTGTTTAACCTGGCCGGTTTCTACAGTTTTCTTCAACTCAAGCGTATT
>NZ_CAKZMP010000281.1 GCF_937128705.1 uncultured Kiloniella sp.
GCTGAACGCGGGCATGATGTTGTTGTTTTTGAAGCTGCCCCGGAACCGGGGGGGCAAGTTCGTCTGTCTGCGCAAAGCCAACGGCGGACCGAGATGATTTCGATCATTGATTGGCGTATGGCACAGTGTACTGCGCGGGGCGTTGAGTTTCGGTTTAATATCTGGGCAGAAGCTGCCGATATTGAGGCGGAAAACCCTGACGTCGTTATTATTGCAACGGGTGGCTTACCCCACACTGAAGTTCTGGGAAATGGCAATGAGCTGGTGGCTTCCAGCTGGGATATCATAGCTGGTGATGTCAAGCCAGGTCAGGATGTTTTGATTTATGATGATGCCGGGGATCATGCCGGATTACAGGCCGCTGAAATTATTGCAAATACAGGTGCAAAGGTCGAGATTATGACGCCGGACCGTAGTTTTGCCCCTGATGTCATGGCTATGAATTTGGTTCCTTACATGCGTTCAATGCAGGAAAAAGATGTGACCTTTACCGTTACCTATCGACTGAAAGATGTTGAGCGGGATGGAAATCGACTACGGGCTAAAATTGGCACTGATTATAGTGGTCTGATCAAAGAAAAAAGCTACGATCAGATTGTGGTCAATCACGGTACGATTCCGATGGATGAAATCTATTTTGATCTCAAACCGATGTCTTTGAATTTTGGCGAATTGGATCATCAAGCTTTTATTGATGGAGAGCCCCAGAGGATTGCAACGAATGCTGATGGTAAGTTTCAGCTTTTCAGAATTGGAGATGCCGTTGCCGCACGTAATACCCACGCGGCAATTTACGACGCGCTCAGGCTTGCAAAAGATTTATAAGAACCGTTCCTTAAATTAGGAATCTACAGACTTATCCTGTTTGAGCTTCTCGTGAATAACACTCTGAGCAGATTCCAGATGTTTTACGAGAAGCTCTTTTGCTTTGTCACCATCGCGTGCACTACAGGCTGAGATCAGGAGTTGATGCTCTGCATTACTACGCGTTTGAGAGGACGGTTCTTTCAAGCTTAATCTCAAATAGCGTTCGGATGTGGTAAAAAGAATGGCTTGGAATTTATACCCGATGGTTTCTTTGGCCCCGGATAGAATGATTTCGTGAAACTGACGGTTAAGTTCACCCAGCTCTTTCTGGTTCGTTGATTGAGCTTCACGGGTGATCAAATTTTGGGCGTCGCTTAGATCTTCATTCGTAAGGTTCGGGATTGAGAGTTGTAGAAGATGTGGTTCGATCACTTTTCTGAGTTCAAAAATTTCAATCATTTCCCGAATTGATCCCGGAAGAACCCGTGCCCCTCTGTTTCGCTCAAAGCTAATAAGGTTTTCGCCTTCCAGTGTTCTGAGAGCTTCCCTAACCGGAATTTTGCTGACCCCCATTGCATCGGCGGCTGTATCTTGCCGGACAAGGCTGTGTGGCGGAAGAGTGCCAGAGATAATTGCTTCGCGCAGAACGTTAGCAACAAAGACAGGGGTTGATACCTGCTCGTCAGTAAAGCGAGAGACGATACTTTTTAGGTCACTGTGATCGCTGATCATAGGGGTTCTTATCTGGCCTTGTCGTTGGTGATATGCAGAGAGCTTTGCCGTTCATACACGAAGACAAAGCTGGAGCTACTTTAGCTCATATAATAGCCAAGACCCAAGAAGGTAATGCTTAAGAGCTTCGACATGAGGCTCTTAGGAAGATTGGGGCACTTTTTTTCGATAGATACCCATTCCAATCAAACAGCCTGTAATGATAATGGCAGCACCGGTTCCTGTGGACCAGCTTAGACTTTCGCCAAAGAGAAAGAATCCCAAAAGCGCAGAGAAAAGTATTGAGCTATATGTTAGCGGCGTTAGCAAAACCACATTCGCTTTTCTGAAAGCAAATAGGTTGAGGGTTTGCCCCAAAATGGCAATGGGTCCCATTAAAAGAACAGGCCACCAATTTTCCAGACCATGCCACTGTCCCCAAATCAAAGTAGGAATGAGTAACAAGAGGCTAGCCAGTCCGTTCACGTATAGCAGAGTTACAGGAATAGCTTCTCTTTCACTGACGAATTTGATGACGATGATTTCAACGGCCATGCAGCAAGCGGCAAGGAGTGCAATGAGAGCTGCAGGGCTAAAAAAGGCGCTTTGACCACCGTTTGAACTATTGGATGCAACAAGACTTGCCCCAAAGATGGTGATGATAATTGATGCCCAGTGACGAGGCAGAACACGTTCACCTAGAATAATGCCTGCTAAAATAAGGACGATGGCTCCGTTAGAAAAGCTGATGGTTATGACATCTGCAAGTGGGATCAGGGATGCGGCGATGACCACGCAAGCTACGGAACCAATACCAGCAATTGAACGTCCAATATGGAGTAGTCCCAAACTGCTTTTTAGGCTGTTTCCTTTGTAGTGCCATCGCCATACGGTAGGGAGCAGAAAAATCAGTCCACCTGTATAGCGGATAAAAACAATCTGGAACCAAGTTAGATCTGTGCCTGAACCTTTGGGTAGCGTAAACATGGCCGAGAAAAGAAAGGCGGCGAACAGTACGGCGAACATTGCCTGAAAATTTGTTTTATTCTGCTCTGTGTATGCAAACATTTGACTTACTTTCAGCTCGTCTGATTCCTTTTATTTTTATAAAATATATCTATTCATATATGTATGGTATAAATATTAATGTAATTTTGGTATTCATTATTGAATGGGCTTGTGATGCTTAAGTCTCCTTATGATTGGGATGATATAAGGGTCTTTCTTTCTGTATATGAAATGAGATCTTTTTCCGCCGCAGCAAGAGAGTTAGGCATTAGCCAACCCACAGTAGGGCGAAGAATAAAATCGTTGGAAGATGGACTGAAAAACCGCCTTTTTGAGCGGCTGTCAGAAGGTTTGTCACCCACAGAAGCTGGTGTAATGCTGGCATCCAAGGCCTTCCCCATGGCTGAAGCTGCTGAAACATTAAACCGCCAAAGTACTCTCTTGGCGGCTGACTCTGTTGGAACGGTCAGGGTTTCAATGAATGAACAGGCTGGAATGTTGCTCTCGAAGCATGTTCATCAAATCAGAAAAACACTACCGGGGATCGAACTGGAGCTGATCACAACGCATGTAGAGGCCAGTCTTTCAAGGCGTGAAGCGGATTTACTCATCCGCTTTTGCAAACCCAAACAGGGAAATCTCTACACGCAGAAACTATCGGAAATGCCTTTTGCCGTTTTTGCATCCAAGAAAAGTGATGTTACACCTTTGCCGCAAGAAGAGGATCTTGGGGCATGGCTTTGGCAAAAAGATTTACCGTGGATTGGTTGGGATGAAGAACATGCCTATCAGCCTGATGCGACATGGATGCGGTCTACGCTTAAAATGGTTACGCCTGTTATTCGGATTAACAATGCGATGATGATGCAAACGATGCTACGGGAAAATCTGGGCATTGGTTTACTTCCTTCTGCTGCAGGTGATCATGACACAGAACTCAAAAGGTTGACGCCAGATATTCCGGGGCTGGTTTCAAACCTGTATTTAATCGTGCATGGCGACTTGCGCTTTGTTCCTGCTATCAGATCCGTCATGAACGAGCTTTTGAAAATCTTTAAGACTGCTCACGTTATGAACTAGTGAAGGAGGCTGTTATAACCTCGTCTAGTGATCGTAATTCATAAATAGGTCATGTGCTTTTCATCTGGTTGATATCTTTCCTCTCTATTAATACCGATTATTGTCTGACCCTCTGAAACATACAGTTGTTTATAAAGGCTTTGAATAATGGCGCAAAAACCAGTCCATATTCTTTTCTTAAGTACGGCTAATTCTGCCAGAAGCTTAATTGCCGAGACTCTTTTGAGAGATTTTGGGGGCGGACGTGTTCGATCTTTTAGCGCGGGAACACAGCCGGATGGACAGATGTTACCAATGGTTGACCAATTTCTTGAAGATAAGGGGTATGAAACCGCGGGTCTTTTTTCAAAGACACATAAACTTTTTATGGAAGAAGGTGCCCCGGATATTGACCTTGTCATCAGTATTGGCGCGCCAGATGAAAATCAGCCTGTTTTGGGGCCTTTGGGTGCTTTGCGAGTCCATTGGCAAATGCCGAGTTTACACAGGCTAAAAACATCTTCTAACCAAAAAATGTTTATCAAAGCTATTTATAAGCAATTGGAAGATTCAATATGCCAAGCGCTGCAACCATCTTGGGATGGCTTGTCAGTACGCGATGTTCAACGTCTTTTTGAAAGGGTTAGTCCTGTGCCGCTGAGGGGGGTAAGCCCGATGAAACGATTTTTCCTGAATACTACTTCAATGACATTTTCGGCACAGAGTTGGCGTTAGCCTAAATCAACTTTTAAATTTCAGCGGTCAGGCCTCTGTCAGAAAGCTCTCTTATAAGCACGGTATATTTTCGTTGTTTAATGAGGGACTCATGTTTAAGTGCCGTTCTGTATTTTCTTATATATCTTTATCTGTTTCAGAAGGTGAAGATGGTAAGCTTATTGATATTCGTCCAAGCAAACTGATTAAGTTTGTATCTTTCTCGTCATTTATTTTTTTCAATCTTGCATCATCGGCTGTGGCTGATGATCAAGTCTCGGCAGGCAGTGACAAGTCTAGTGACTTTGTTGATGCCGCGCTAAGTGACTGGGGTTTTTCTATTGGTGCAGGGGCCGGGTTTGGGCCTGACTATGAAGGCTCTGATGAATATGGTGTGGGGGCGATGCCTATACTCGAAGCCTCTTGGTTAGATGATACGCTCTTTATTTCGCTTGATCGCGGTATTGGGGCGACATTCCTGCGGTCAGAACATTTTTCAGGGGGCGTTTCCCTGAACTATGACTGGGGGAGAGATGAGGGAGATAATTCGGCCCTGAAGGGACTAGGTGATGTTGATGCCGGCCTCGCAGGGACTGCTTTTGCTGAACTTGATTTGGGAATGTACGCATTGGGTTTAGACGTAACCCAGGATCTAAGCGGAGAAGACAAAGGTCTTCTTGCCAGCCTGAATGCTGAATATCGACATAGTTTTCTTGATGAACGTCTTTGGATTTCAGCGGGCCCATCTGTTAGTTGGGCATCAGAAGATTATATGCAGTCTTATTTTGGCGTGAATAGCAAGCAAGCTTCCAGAAGCAAGTATAACCAGCATGATGCTGATGCAGGTTTAAAGGATGTCGGCTTTAACTTGGGAGCAACGTATAGCTTTGACGAAAACTGGGCAATGAACGGGTCGTTAGGTTATGCGCGTTTGTTGGGAGATGCTGCTGATAGTCCTTTCGTCGAAAGTGAAAACCAATTCTTTGGTGGTCTTGCGGTTACGTATAGTTTTTAACACGCGTTAAATATTCTGGCAGGCTTTTCCAATCCGCCAACTGTCCCGGGAGTCTATATGATTAGGTCTTCCGGGAACTTTTTTGAAACAAAAGTTATGTCCTAAAATTCTTGTGCTATACTCAAAATACAGCAGAACACGAGGAGGATTATAAATGCTATTTTCCGGTGATTTCAGCGCCGCAATCTATCAAAGTGATAGCGGTTCTGGTTCTGGCCCGGCGGGAGGATCTTCTGGGGGAGCTTCCGGTGGCGCGGTTAAAGACATTCTTGCAGATAAAGGCGGGGACATTCACACGATTACGACGAAGCATACTGTTCAAGAAGTCATTGATATGCTCAATTCTTTTAAAATCGGGGCTTTGGTTGTTGCTGATGATGACAATCGTCCTGTCGGTATTGTGTCTGAACGCGATGTTGTGGTCGGGATCGGGCAAAAAGGGAAAGACCTCTTTACCGACAAAATTGATACGATTATGACGGCTAATCCTATTTGTTGTGCGCCAGATGCAAGAGTACATGATGTCATGCAAAAAATGACTGATGGTCGCTTCCGTCATATGCCGGTTGTTTCAGAAGGCAAGTTGTGTGGAATGATCTCTATCGGTGATGTGGTGCGTAAACGTCTTTTGGAATTAGAGTATGAAAATAAACAGATGATGGCCTATATGTCAGGCTAAGCCTGTACTGTATTCAACAGGTGACAGGATAATCTTTTGTGAATAAGCGGCGGGCTCTGAAATTGAGCCCACCGCTTTGTTGTTTTATAACCTGTTTTATATTGAGGTTATTTCTTCTGGCAATAATTCCGGATCTTGGAATTTCTATTGCGGCATGTCTTGGGTATGTACCCAAATCAAGCCGCCTTCTTCTACCAGTGCCTCTGTACCGTCAGGTGCCAGTAATGTTTTTCCGTTATCCAGAAGAGCAGCAAATCCCCACCACCCGGCTTTTGGCATTGCATAGTGGAAAACACCATTTTTGTCGGCCCGTACAACTTGGGTGATAAAAGGCGTCGCTGGGATAGCGACCTGTCCTTCTCCTCGATATTCAATCTCGATCGTCGCATGTGGTTCAGGCTGCCCATTGTTGAGCACTTGCCCTGTAAATAAATTATTTGTCCATAGGCCATAAGGTCTGCTCAATGGAATAATTTCGACGGGCAATCCAATGGGATCTTCCCAGCCGTTTTCCAAGCCATAGGCGTTTACCACTACTTTTGTGTAGTGGATAATCATGGCTTGTTCTTCCGGTTCCCAATAGGGTTTGGGGACGAGGTAGAAACTATAGTCCCCGGCACGTTTTATTTTGTGGTTTGCAACATAGGATGTCGCATTTACAGGGTTAAGTTTTCCCTCGATCGTTGTGGATTGAAGGGCTGCTGTTAAATCGTACTTTTCCCCCGCGACTTGAACGCCAAATAAATCTGGCTGTTCCATTTCCATAAGTGGTGCCCCTTCCATCGGATGGGTGAACCGGATATCGAATGAAAAGTCACTCTCAGCACTTTTAGTTATTAGTGAAGATGAAGGGATAAGCTCTATGAAATGTGCTTTGGCCTGTGGAGGGGAAAGTAAGGTTAAGGAAATGGTTAAGAGAATAACCCAGATTGAATGTGAGGGTCTTTTATGTTGGAATCTTAAAAACATGGTACGCGCCTTGTCTATAAAGTTATGACAATGGCAGTGCGAGTTTAGACACTGATCTCAAGATCAGCTTAGAACCGCGCCTTGCCAGTATCGACAGGCACGTCACTCGACGGAAAACCGCCCTAATGAACACCCCGTTCATCAGACAGGTGACGTTAAATCGGCAGGTCTCCTGGCTTACAACGTAAGAGCATTGTCCCTTCCCGATGCGTTCCAGAAGTTAAAAATTCTGGAAAATACCAGTGGTAATAACAAGCTTTAAGTCGTTTACAGTTGCGGGGGCAGCCACGGTTCAAGACCCCCTGATGGGTAGATCCTTCCGTGTTCCCTATTATTTCCGGATCAAATTTTCACCCGAAAAACCGATTCCGAGGCAGTGTGTCTTTTTCAAGAGGACAGATCAATTTAATTGTACATAGTGATTACAAATGAAATTCTTCTACCTTGAATTATTTAAGCTTAAATTTTTCCGCCTGTCATTTTACTGTCCGAAAGAAGTGCTCTCGTTTGAATAGAAGCGAGATCACGTGCCCAGCTATCTGGCGCGTCGGGAAATAGGCTGTAGAATCCGATGTATCCTGTGTAATCAATCACGGCGTAATTACGCGCGGTCTCCAAGGATAGGTTAGAGGATTTTTGATACATTTCTGTTAATAAATTGATCCGAATTTCATCAACCTTTGAGACAACTTCTTTGACCTGATTATCTGTCTGTGCCCATGCGCGAATTGCAAGATCAACAGCGAGGTCTTTTTCAAACGCGAGGTTAAAAAGCATTTCATATTGGGCTTCGGGATCTTCTACATCTCTTATTTCGTCAAATATATCCTGTGTGTAATCCTTTTCCCAAAAAGCGAGTAGCTCCTGTTTGAAGGCTGCGAAGCTTTTGAAGTGGTGGTAGAAACTGCCTTTGGTTAATTGAAGCTTCTGACATAATCGTGGAATGTTGAGCGCCTGAAAGCCTTCTTCGGATAAGATCTCCATGGCGGCATTAAGCCAGTTCTGACCACTGGGTGTCGTTTTTGATATGCTATTTGAAGAGGGCATCATGTGTTCTCGTATCGAATTCATTCAAAGACATACTGATAAGTATGCCGTTTGTTGTGAAATGCCAAGCAGATTACTTCAGTAAAATAATGAATAAAAAATCAGGTAGATTTATTTGAATACGCGAGGAATTATCAAGACGCACCTGACCTTTTGACATCTTGGACTTGCAGGATTTTTGTTCTCCGCATAAACTCGCGCCATGCATGGTTCCCCATGGATGAAGTCGTCCGGGGATTAAAAGGGAACACGGAGGGATCTACCCATCAGGGGATCTTGAACCGTGGCTGCCCCCGCAACTGTAAACGGTGAGTTCTTACCAAGAATAACCACTGGCATGGCCGAAAGGTTTTTGTGCCGGGAAGGTTTGGTGATTGAGCAACGATCCGTGAGCCAGGAGACCTGCCGGCATAATGTCACTAGACCAAAGGGCGGGGAGCACCATTGGTGACGGACATCCGTTTGTGGCGTGCCTTTGAGCCAAGCTGCTGGAATAAGCTTAAGCAGGGATGCCTGTTTATGCTTTGACGAGATGTCTGATGTTTTTCTCGGATTCCAATCAGCTTATTTTAGGAACGTTGTCTTCAGTGGATTGCATTGAAGATAGGGGATTTTTGAACGCGATGAAAAAAGTACTTCTTTGTGGAACCATTGCTTGTGGTGTCGTTTTTGGCGGACTGGCAACTTTTATTTCTGGTGCGCAAGCACACTTCCAATTGGTTTATACGCCAGAGACTATGCTTGAAAAGGGTGGAGAAATAACATTAAAAATGCCATTCACACACCCTGCTGAATCAGGCCATGTGATGGAAATGGGAACACCAGAAGAGTTTTACGTTATTCGTAAAGGTAAAAAGAAAGACCTGATGGATAGCTTGAAAGTCATCGAGTGGACCAGTAATGAAAATACAGGAAAAGCCTACGAAGCTTCTGTGAAGTTACGCGGTCTTGGTGACAACGTTTTTGTCTTAAACCCAGCACCTTTTTACGAAGCAAGTGAAGACATATTTATTCAACAAATTACAAAATCGTATGTGAACGTTGGTGATCTTCCAACTGACTGGGCTGAGCCTCAGGGGCTGAAAACTGAAATCCGCCCCCTGACAAAGCCTTATAACGTTATTGAGGGGGGAACATTTTCC
Source organism: uncultured Kiloniella sp. (assembly GCF_937128705.1). GTDB lineage: Bacteria > Pseudomonadota > Alphaproteobacteria > Kiloniellales > Kiloniellaceae > Kiloniella. The sequence goes on from NZ_CAKZMP010000281.1 coordinate 9,152, forward strand.
GGGGTTGTTTTATCCGAGGGAAAACCAGTTCCGTTTGCTGAGATTGAAGTTGAGTATCTCAACTATCCTGCAGATCCTGAAAATAATCGCTTTGCAAGTGAAGCCCGGATTTCGTCACCTGCACACGCAATTTTAGCGGATGCGTCTGGTACTTTTACTTTCGGTATTCCCGAAGAGGGATTCTGGGGCTTTGCAGCTCTTGGCGTTGGGCCGGATAAAGAGCACGAAGGTAAAGAGCTTTCTCAGGATGCTGTGATTTGGATTCAAGCCCGAGATATTGATTAAGGATAAATAACGATGCATATCGTTGATGGTGCCTTATCAAATCCAGTTCTCATTGGCGGCGGCGTTATTGCCGCCGCTGGTGTGGCCTATAGTTTGAAAAAGCTGGAACCGGAAGACTTACCACGGGTCGGGGTATTATCGGCTGTCTTTTTCGTGGTCTCTTTGATTCACGTCCCGCTCGGTTTTTCCTCAGTTCATCTTATTTTGAATGGGCTGTTAGGCATTATTCTCGGCTGGGCAGCTTTTCCCGCACTTGTAGTTGCCTTGTTGTTACAAGCTGTTTTCTTCGGTTTTGGGGGGCTGACAGTACTGGGCGTTAATGCAGTAAATATTGCTTTTCCCGCTGTGATGGTTTTCTTTATCTGTCGGTGGGGGATTACTGCTCAACAACAAAATCTGGCCAAACTTGTAGCCGATGCGTTGTTTGCTATCTTCTTTGTCTTATCTATCTGGGCCAGTGTTTCTCTTTACGAAACCTATCAGGTAGAAGGGGCAACATGGCGTGTTTCAGTAAATAGTATCTCTTTGGCACTCTTTGCTGTGGTGATGATTTACGGATACATCCTTTACCGCCGGAAAATTCTTTCTGTTGCTGGTTTCTGGGGGTTTCTGGGCGGATCTCTATCCATCTTTTTTACGGCGATTATGGTTGCGATTTCCCTCGCCTTATCTGGAGATGAATTTGCAAAGGCTGCTGAGTTTGTCATCGTCGCACACTTCCCTGTAATGGCAGTGGAAGGCATTTTAACAGCCGCGACTATTCAATTAATTACAAAGGTTAAACCGGAGCTGATCAATGCTGTACGGTAAATTAAAATTTGCAGCATTTTTGCTCGCATCTCTTCTTACGCTCGGCGTCTATTCGAATGCTTGGGCACATAAAGTTATTTCAGCCGCTTATCCTGATGGAAATATCATCGAAGGTGAAATTGGGTTTTCCAATGGAGATATGGCAAAAAACCTTCTTGTTGAAGTTTTTGATCCGGAAGATAACAAGCTGGGTGAGACAACAACGGACGAGGAAGGATTTTTTATCTTCACGGCGACCAAGAAGGTCGATCATATTTTTCGTGCCAATTTGAGCGCGGGACATATTGCAACACTGACTGTTACTGCAGAGGAGTTGCCTAATGATCTCGAAGGTGGAAGTGTTCCTGAGACATCATCGAGTCAGGAAGTTGTCTCTTCTGATAATGATGTCACAGCTCAGCCCATTGTCTCAGGCACAGGAGGCAATCTTGTGGTGATTGATCAGGTCGCTTTGGAGAAGCTTATTTCAAAAACGTCCAAAGAAGTACGGTCTTTGCGAAAAGAGCTGGCGCAATACAAAGAAGAACGTCGCATGCAGGATATCCTGGGGGGTATTGGTTATATCCTTGGAATTTTTGGTATAGCATCTTTCCTTCTCGGTCGCAGGCAGACCAAGAAGAACGATATGGCTAAGGGCGCGTAATATGACACAGGTACTGGGCGAAGTTTCGCAATCTTGGGCCGTTAAGAATGATCAGAGCCGATCTGAAGCATTTTTAAAAAGCCTAGACCCGCGTGTTCGCCTTGTTTCTTGTGTGCTGCTCGCCTTTCTTATTTCGGCAATGCATGATCTGGGGGCTCTGACCCTTGCTCTTGGTGTTGGGTTAGGGCTTTCTCTGTCATCACGTTTGCCGTTATGGACAACGATCCGAAAGGTTATTGTTGTCGACTCATTCATTGTGGTTTTGATGCTGACACTCCCCTTTACAATGGAGGGGGAGGCCCTTTTCTCTGTCTGGGGGTGGGATGCCAGTAAAGAAGGCCTTTACCGTGCGGCAGAGGTTGGATTGAAGGCGAACGCCATACTCTTTTCCCTGATGGGATTGGTGGGCATTATGGAGCCATCAGTCCTGGGGCACGCACTTTATCGTCTTAAAGTTCCAGCAAAGTTGGTCCATCTATTCCTTTTCACTGTGCGTTATATTGATGTTTTCTACAAAGAATACAAAACCATGCGCATGGCGATGAAAGCCCGTGGTTTTGTTCCCCGGACGAATATACATACGTTGCGTTCTATTGGGTATCTAATTGGTATGATGCTAGTTAGAAGTCTTGAGAGATCTGATCGGATTATGGAAGCAATGAAATGCCGAGGCTTCGACGGGCGATTCCATATTTTGAATAATATGAAGATAGAAACGCGCGACCGTATTTTTTCAGTCTGTGCGGCTGTTGTTATTTTAGGCCTGTTGGCTGTGGAGTATTTTTGATGGCGTCGCTGATTTCGCTACGTGATCTGCACTTTTCCTATGCAAGTGGATTAGATGTTCTCAAGGGTGTGGATTTTGAACTCAACGCCGGGGATCGTGTGGCCTTAACAGGTAGTAACGGTGCTGGTAAGAGTACTCTTCTTCGCTTGATTAATGGCTTGGAAACGCCCAATAGCGGTGAAATTCATGCTTTTGGGGCTGTGCGACAACAAGAAAAGGATTTTCGTGAGGTCCGGGTGCGTGCCGGATTGGTTTTCCAAGATCCTGATGATCAGCTTTTTTGCCCGACAGTTGCCGAAGATCTCGCTTTCGGCCCCTTGAATCTGGGAAAGTCATCAGAAGAAGTTGCTGAAGTTGTCGGACGCACACTGGAGCTTTTAAGATTAGAACATCTGGCCGATAGAATTACGCATAAATTATCTGGCGGCCAAAAAAGGCTTGTTGCCTTGGCAACAGTTATGGCGTTAGAGCCCGAAGTTCTTTTACTTGATGAACCGACAAATGATCTGGATCGGGATACGAAACAACATTTGATTTCGTTGCTGACAGAGCTCCCGCAAGCCATGATCATTGTATCGCACAATCACCACTTTCTGAACAGGGTGGCAACCCGACAAGTCGAACTGTCTGATGGCGTGCTTATGGAACAGGCCGCTTAATTTTATCGCCTGTTATTAGCTCAGCTAATTACGGCCATAAATATACCCACACTTAGCCACTATTCATTGCTAGATTCTGCCTTGAAGTTAAAAAAACGGATGAAATCGGCTAGACTTTTCCGTTGTTTTACTAAAGAGATAATACCTTGTGGCGTAAAATTTTTAAGTAATAAAAAATTTGTTATAGCGGCAAGGTTGTAATTAACTTTTAACCAGTTGTGTCGTAGGATACGAAAAGCTTCCCAGCGACTAATCTGTTATAAGAGAAAGGCAGTCGGTTGTTTTCGACGTCCTCTAGGTACCGTTTCTTTCAAAAGAGCATCCAAAACTTCGTTATTGTCGCTTCTATTTTCTGTATATCGATACTTTCGAATATTAGTTTGGCCCAAGATACGCCTGTGTTTCGAATTGGAACCGGGGCGACAATAGGAAATTATTTTCCGTTGGGTGGCATTATTGCCAGTTCTATCAGCAAGCCAGTGGGGTCTCGCGCCTGTGAAAAAGGTGGTAGTTGCGGTGTTGATGGCCTTCTGTCTGTGAGTGTCTCAACGCAAGGGTCTGTTTCTAATGTGATTGGTATTTCTAATGGCACGCTTGAGGGGGGCTTTGCGCAAGCTGATGTTGTCTTCTGGGCATTGCGGGGCGAGCATGTTTTTCGCACTCGTGGTGCTATTGGCAACCTTAGAAGTGTTGCGAACCTATATCCGGAAGCAATGCATCTTGTGGTTGGTATCAATAGTGGTATTCGATCTCTTGAAGATCTTGAAAAGAAAAAAATCTCTATTGGACCAGCAGGTTCTGGTACAAATGCTGCGGCGCAGTTACTCTTGGAAACCCGGGGTGTCAGGGTTTCGAAAGAAAATATGTTCACTTTGTCAGACAGTGAATCATACGAAGCCATTACCAGCGGTGAAATTGATGCCTTTTTCATGATTGCGGGGGCGCCAGCAAGATTGGTCACGGTTCTGACTGATCGACACAAAGCAAGACTTTTGTCTCTCAGTCAAACAGACGTTGAAATCCTGCAAGAAATATATCCTTTCTTTTCCGGGGGCACGATTGGTGTTGGCACCTACAAAAATACATCTGATACACTGGCCCTGATGGTTCCGGCCCAGTTTTTGGTGCGAGATGACTTGGATAACGATCTGATTTATGGAATTACCAAGGCGTTGTGGCATGAAACCACGGCGGAAAATCTGACGAAAGGGCACGCACTTGGTCAGTATATAACCCAGGAAACCGCGTTGGATGGCTTGATTTTACCCCTGCACCCTGGGGCTGAACGATTTTACCGTGAAATTGGGATGATCCCGGAAGAAGAAGAAACCTTTATGGATGAAGACCTCGAAGAAGGTCAGGATGTGTCCGAAGACGGCGATCAGGTCGTGATTGACGATGAAACATCAAATGAAATTAATTCTACTGATGCTGAAGAAGGTGTTGAAGAGTAGTTTGATGGTTCTAACGGTTTGACGCGCTACCCAAAGCTCAATAGCTGGGATCGATACGGATTTCGCTATGCTCAAATTTATTTTTCACGCCCACCTTTCAGAATAACTTTGTCATCGTATTATATTATTTTGAGCCTAAAAAAGACTGTGCACTGTACTTGTCTGGTTGTAACATCAGCAGCATTCATTTCTATGTGGGCACTGTTTTGTTTCTCACGATCTGGTAATTTGTAGGAAAAACATGAGTTTTCAACTAATTGATTCTGCTCCAAAGCGGGCTATACCTTTAATCTTTTTAAACAAAAAACAATTTGATGAGCAGCTTCAAGAAAATGCCAAGGGCATATCATGGATGACTGCAAACGGGTTTAAAGCTGATGAGGGGGCGACCTGTTCACTACCGGATCAGAATGATGGTGTTAAAGCCATCGTCGTCGGGCTTGGAGATCAGGATGTTCCCGGTCTATGGACCGCTGCGGGGTTAAGTCAAAACCTTCCAGAGGGGACTTATTACCTCGAAGATGACCTTTCTCAGGAAGCTGCAACACAGGTTGCTCTGGGATGGGCAATTGGGACGTACCGGTTCACACGCTACAAGAAGAGCAACAAGATTCAAGCGACACTTGTTTGGCCTAAAGGCGTGGATCAAACACAGGTTCACGCCCTTGCAAGTGGTGTCCACCTGACACGTGATTTGATTAATACGCCGAGTAATGACATGGGGCCAGAAGAGCTTGCTACCGCAGCTTCACAATTGGCTGGTGAATACGAAGCCGATTGTAATGTCATCGTCGGTGACAAGCTTATCGAAGCTAACTATCCGGCGATTTACGAGGTTGGTAAGGCTTCTGTCCGTGCCCCCCGATTGATTGATTTCAGATGGGGAGATGCAGGTCCCAAAATTACACTTGTGGGCAAGGGTGTTTGTTTTGATACCGGTGGTCTGGATCTCAAATCTGCGGCTGGTATGTTACTCATGAAAAAGGATATGGGCGGTGCTGCTCATGTACTGGGGATTGCTGCGGCAATAATGCAAAGTAACCTGCCTTGCCAGCTACGTGTCCTTATTCCTGCTGTTGAAAATGCAGTTTCCGGGAATGCATTCAGACCATCCGATATCATTAAAACCCGCAAAGGTCTTACAGTCGAAATCGGGAATACAGATGCCGAAGGTCGCCTGGTTCTGTGTGATGCCCTTGCCGAAGCAAGTCGGGCGAAACCGGATCTGATTATTGATTTTGCGACGTTAACGGGTGCTGCGCGTGTTGCCTTAGGTACTGATTTACCTGCGATGTTCTGTAATGATGACGAGACAGCAGAGAAACTGCGTCAACATTCCATAACGACAGGTGATGAAGTTTGGCGCATGCCGTTGTACCAACCCTATCGAAAACTGCTGGATAGTAAGATTGCTGATCTGAACAATATATCTGGTGGGCCCTATGCCGGCGCGATCACGGCAGCGTTGTATTTGCAGGAATTTGTTGAGAAAGATATTCCGTGGGCGCATTTTGACGTCATGGCTTATAACAATTCGTCTTCGCCAGGGAAGCCAGAAGGTGGTGAAGCTCTTGGCCTGAGAGCTGTTTATTCTATGGTTAAAGAAATGGTCGGACAATAAGCTTTTACTTTCCCGGATCTACCGAAAAACATAACGGACTGCTTTTTTGCATTTCAGGGTTGTCCATAGAGATTGGGAAAATTCTCTTATTTTATGCTAATGTTCTTTTGAATTTGGTTTTAATAACTGTCTTACAGATGGAGTATGACAATGTTCAATAAAATCCTTTGTGCGGTTGATGGTTCCGAGCATAGTATGCGGGCCGTTCAAAAAGCCGCAGCCCTAGCCCTTAAGTTTGAAGGTGAGCTTGTTTTTTTGACAGTTGCAAAAGCTGTCAAAATGAACGAAGGGTTGCGCCGCTTTATGGAGGTTGAACACGTTTCTGGTCAGGACGCACAATATGTTCTTGATTCCTTTAGCCAAGAAGTTCTCAACGAAGCAAAAGAAATTGCTAAAAAAGTTGGTGTTGAGAATATCAAGACTGAAGTAAAAGTTGGCCCACCTGCGAGATCTATTGTTGAATTTGCCGACAAAAACAAAGTCGATGCGATTGTGATGGGAAGCCGTGGACACGGTGATTTGGAATCACTTCTTCTTGGATCTGTTTCTCATAAAGTGGCAAGTTTGAGTAAAGTTACCTGTGTTACCGTTCGGTAATATATAGCTGCTTGGCTTATATTGGGTTTATTGTTTGTGCCAAAAAATTGCATGAGTTTTTAAGCCGATTTGAGCAAAAAAGTTAAACGGTTATATTGCTCCTGTAACGTATTGAAGGAATATCTTGAGTTTGGTCCTGTTTGTGGTCTAGCATCATTGCGATTGCGGAACGTTTGGGATTGATCGTGGATATACCAGCGAAACAGGCTTTAGAATTATGGCGAGGCGTTATGGTCACAGCTCTGCAAAAAGGGCTGCCGGATCTGACGTCTCGCCAATTTACTTTATTGCTTCATGTATACCTCAAAGATCAGGCACATACAGTTCGTGGGTTGGCAGAAGACCTGAATATGTCAAAACCAGCCGTGACGCGTGCCTTGGATCGGCTGGGGAAGTATGATTTTGTTCGGCGAAAAACGGATGAGAATGATCGCCGCTCAATCCTTGTACAGCGAACGATCAAAGGATCTGTATATCTACGTGAATTTGGTGATATGGTCGAACAATATGCCGAAGAAGTCTAAGGTCCATCGCATCTGGACCCCTTAAGTTTCGGCAGAGGATTTCCAGTTATTCAATATTTTTTTGATCTAGTGAATCTGGTGTTTCATGGAATACACCGTGACAGGCCTAATACCCTCGTTTCATATCGACAACATTTAATAGTTCTTCTCCGCTTTCAAAGCGCCGGATACCATCGGCTACATTTCGGGCGCTAGAGCTTGGGTGTGTTGTACTGGCAGCATGCGGCGTAATCGTGATTTTGGGATGATTCCAAAAGGGATGACCTTGATCCAGTGGTTCGGACTTGAACACATCGAGTGTTGCCTCGGACAAATGATTTGAATCCAATGCTGCTATTAGGTCTTCTTCGACTAGATGCCCACCTCTTGCCGCATTGATAATACTCGCATCTTTGGGGAGCATGGCGAAAAGATCTTTATTAAGAATATCTTCTGTTTCGTAAGTCAGAGGCAGCAGACAAACAAGGATCTCTGTTGTTTTTAAAAAATCTTCAAGCTGATCTGCACCTGCATAGGTTTTTATGCCTGGTCGTTCCCGGTGGGTCCTGCTCCACCCTGCGACATCAAAGCCGAGATAGCTTAGCTTACCTGCGACATCTGAACCCAAGACCCCCATACCCATAATACCAACCCGCCTATCCCAGGTTACTGGCGGGACATGCAACGTCCACTCCTTACGGTTCTGTTGTTCGCGATACAGACGCATACTTTTGTGGTGATTGAGGACCGCCATGACAACATATTCTGTCATGCCTGACGTCAAAGACGAATCAACCATTCGCACAACGGGGACGTTTTCGGGTAAATCCGGGTCCGAAGCGAGATGGTCTATCCCGGCACCCAGGGAAAAAATAACTTTCAGGTTGGGTAGGGATTTGAGCAGTCCCTTGGGGGGCTGCCAGACAAGGGCGTACTCTATGTCTTCTTTGTTTCCAATCTCTGGCAACAGACGCATATCGAGATCAGGAATTTCATCGCGCAGATATTTACGCCACAAATCCAACTTGTCCGTTTCAGAAATAAAAAGAAGTGCCATCAATAGCCCCTAATGATCGGTCATCGAATTGACAGTGTAGGGGATGCGGGAAAGGTATGGCAATCCGGCAACAAAAGTTTTTTATTTCGCAGTAGTTTACCTTCAGAAATTGTTTTTCTAGATCTCTTAGATTCCAGCGAGTTTAATGCCTGTTGTGAAGCTTTTTAAGCACTTATCGCGTCTTGGTTAACAACTTCCAGATCAAAAGCCGCTTTGATCAAGGCTTGAGTATAGGCAGTTTTCGGAGCTTCAAAGATTTCTTTGGCTGTCCCCGTTTCAACTGCTTTGCCATCTTTCATGACGATGACATTATCCGCCAGTGTGCGAACTACTTTCAGATCATGGCTTATGAAAAGGTAGGTGAGCTTATGTTTGACCTGTAAGTCACGAAGTAAATCGACGATCTGGGCCTGAACGGACATATCAAGTGCCGAAGTTGGTTCGTCCAGTACCAGAAAACGGGGCTTTAAAACCATGGCACGGGCAATGGCAACTCTTTGGCGCTGTCCACCTGAAAACTCATGCGGATAACGATGGCGGTTTTCCGGATTAAGGCCAACCTCGTTTAAGGCCTCTATAATGAGTGCTTCTCTTTCTTTGGCATTGCCGCCTAGTCCGTGAACCTTGAGGCCTTCTTCGATGATCTGTCCTATAGAGAGGCGAGGACTGAGTGATCCATAGGGGTCCTGGAAAACAATTTGCATTTCTTGCCGAAGTGATCTGAGTTGCGATCCTTTTGTGTTGGCAATGGATTTTCCATCAAAACGGATTGCACCTTTACTTGATATCAAACGCAAGAGGGCGAGGCCTAGGGTTGTCTTTCCCGATCCTGATTCGCCGACAATGCCAATTGTATGGCCTTGTTGCAGGGTGAGGGATATGCCATCAACGGCCTTGATATGACTAACGGTTCTACGCAGCAAGCCCCGCTTAACCGGGAAGTGAACCTTGATATCTTCACAGGCCATTATTTCTGGTGCATCAGAATTGGTTTCGACAGGTTTTCCCTGAGGTTCGGCCGCGAGTAATTTTTGAGTGTAAGGGTGCTCTGGTTGCGAGAAGATTTTTTCTGTCGGCCCCTGTTCGACAATTTGTCCTTCTGTCATGACGCAAACCCGATCGGCCATTTTTCTGACGATGCCAAGATCGTGTGTGATCAGCAGAATAGACATGCCAAGTTTTTCTTGAAGCTCTTTAAGTAGTTCAAGAATTTGCGCCTGAATGGTGACATCCAGTGCTGTCGTTGGTTCATCCGCGATCAAAAGGTCCGGCTCATTGGCGAGTGCCATGGCAATCATGACACGTTGTCGCTGTCCACCAGACAGTTCGTGTGGGTAGGATTTCAGGCGACCAGCAGGATCTTTAATCCCGACCAGCTTTAAAAGTTCGAGAGTACGTTTCCGTGCTTCGATCTTGCTCATGCCTTTATGCACAAAAAGGACTTCGTTGATTTGCTTTTCGATCGTATGCAGCGGGTTCAATGATGTCATGGGTTCTTGAAAGATGATCGAAATCTTATTCCCACGGATATCCCGCATGGTGGCATCATCGGTACCAATGATTTCCTTACCTCTGTACTTTATCGAGCTTCCTTGTGGATGGTGTGCTTGTGGGTAAGGCAGCAGCTGCAAAATAGATAAGGCACTGACGGATTTTCCTGATCCGGACTCTCCAACCAGAGCAACTGTTTGCCCCTCCATCAGCTTGTAGGTAATACCGGCGACGGCATCGACAGTCTCTTCTTCGCCACGAAACTGGACCGAAAGACTGGTTATATCCAAAAGAGCTTGCTCTTCTTTAGTGGAATGGTCGACGAGAACACTCATGAGCGACCTCCGTTAAAAAGCTTTCTGGGGTCAAAGGCATCACGGACTGCTTCACCAATAAACACCAAAAGGCTGAGCATTACCGCGAGGGAAACAAAGGCTGTTAATCCTAACCACGGAGCTTGAAGGTTTGCTTTGCCCTGAGCAAGAAGCTCACCAAGTGATGCTGATCCTGCGGGAAGACCTAGCCCAAGAAAATCAAGAGAGGTCAGCCCCGTAATTGCTGCCGTTAACGTGAAGGGGAGAAAGGTAAGCGTTGCAACAATCGCATTGGGTAGGATATGGCGATACATGATCATTCTATCGCTGACCCCCAGCGCTTTTGCTGATCTGATGTAATCATAGTTTCGAACCTTTAGAAACTCGGCCCTGACGACACCGACAAAGCCGACCCAACTAAAGAGCATGAGGATCCCCAGAAGCGTCCAGAAACTTGGTACGAGAACGGAACTGACAATAATGAGGATATAGAGGGTTGGTAGGCCACTCCATATTTCAATAAAACGCTGCGCAACGAGATCAAGCACGCCACCAAAATAACCTTGGATTGCACCGGCTGTCACACCGATAACGGCGCTGATTGCTGTTAATAACAGGCCAAATAAAATTGATATTCGCATACCATAGAGCAGACGGGCGACAACATCCCGCGCCTGATCATCTGTTCCAAGCCAATGATCGAAATCAGGGGCAGAGGGCGCGGGTGTAGGTAACTTGTAAGCCACTGTTTTATAGTTGTATTGAATTAACGGCCAGATCATCCATCCCTTTGCCGAAATCAAATTTTGGACATAAGGGTCGTGATAATCTGTTTCTGTTTTGAACTCTCCACCGAAGTGAGTTTCTGGTAGAGCTTGCACAATCGGAAAGTATGCTTGGTCGTCATAGAAAACGACAATAGGTTTATCATTGGCAATAACTTCGGCGAGCAGACTCAGGCCGAAAAGAACAATAAAAATCCAAAGAGACCAGTATCCCCGGCGATTTTTTTTGAAGTTTTGTAACCGCCGCTGATTCATTGGGGCGAGTGTCACGCCGAATAATGTTTGTGTATCACCTCTCATAGATCAACCCTCCCGACTTTCAAAGTCAATTCTGGGGTCGATGAGCATGTAAGCGAGATCACCAATGATATTCATAAGCAGTCCAACAAGGGTGAAAAAATACAGGGTGCCAAAAATAATAGGATAATCACGATTGAATACGGCTTCAAAGCCGAGACGACCTAGTCCATCCAAAGAGAAAATAACCTCGATGAGTACAGAGCCTGTAAACAACACGCCGATGAAACTGGCGGGGAAGGCTGCGATGACGATGAGCATAGCATTTCGGAAGACATGACCGTAAAGCACACGACTTTCTGTTAGGCCTTTTGCCCGTGCTGTTGTGACGTATTGCTGCCCAATTTGATCCAGAAATGAATTTTTGGTCAGCATTGTTAAGCTGGCGAAACCGCCGATCACCATCGCTGTGACGGGCAAAATGATGTGGTGTAGATAGTCGAATATCTTATTGGGGGTCGATAGCTCATCCCAGTTATCGGATGTTAGTCCGCTAAGAGGGAAAATTGTGAGATAGCTGCCCCCGGCAAACACGACGAGTAGGAGAACGGCAAAGATAAATCCAGGAATGGCATACCCAACGATAATGATGCCACTGGTCCATATATCAAAAGAAGATCCATCGCGAATGGCCTTCTTTATGCCAAGGGGAATAGAGATCAAATAAACAAGTAATGTGGTCCAGAGTCCCAGAGAAATAGAAACAGGCATTTTGTCTATAACAAGGTCAATAACTTGCCGATCCCGAAAGAAACTTTCACCAAAATCGAAGGTTAAATAGTTACCCATCATGACGATAAACTGTTCATGAAGGGGCTTATCCAGACCAAATTGAACTTCAAGCTCTTTGATAAGTTCAGGGTCGAGCCCTTGTGCGCCTTTATACTTGCTGGTGTTTGATGCTTCTGTATCACTGATCGGGGCCAGATCATCTTTGTTCTGAGTTATACGTTCTGATATCTCCGCGCCTTGCCCTGACAGTTTGGCGAGGACCTGTTCTACAGGGCCACCCGGGGCAAGCTGAATGATGGCAAAATTTAAAACCATGATCCCAAGAAGTGTTGGGATCATCAGTAAAAGTCTGCGAACAATATAGGCCAGCATCAGATTTGCCCCCTGTTGCGTCGACGTCTTCGAATGAACCAGCGGCCAAAAATCAACAAGCTGATTCCGAGCGCATAGGGGCGCCAGTTATCTTTTTTAAAAAAAGCGTCAGGATCGGCAAAGATCTGAAAGGTGAAAAAGTCTTTTAGTGTTTCCGGATTAAGGCCCAGCTTTTCAAAGTTATTCAAAAAGGTATCAATAATTAATGGATCAAAAAACGGTCCATTGTTCCCGGAGATTTCGACAAGGGATGTTTCATTGTCGTTTGTTGTGTCACTGGTTTGTGCCTGTTCATTTTTTGCCATTGAAGCCATCAATGCTGCTTCTTTGTCGCTATCAAACCACCAATAGGATGTGCTGGTTCCTCGCCACGGGGTAACTTTTGGCCGTGAAAACTTATCCCAATAAAGCACACGATCATCTTCGGTATGGAACTGTGGGATAACATAATAACCCCAGAGTAATACTCGATCTAATGCACGGACCGTGGCAACCAATTCTTCACGATCATTTGCATTGGCGATGGCTTCTACTAGCTCATCGATAACAGGATCCTTTATGCCTGCAAAGTTGCCACTTCCCTTTTTATCTGCGGTTTGACTCGTCCAGAAACCGCGTTGTTCTGTACCGGGTGTGATGCTGGCAGAAAGTTTAATAATGACGATGTCATAGTCAAAATCTCTAATACGGTTGATGTATTGGGATCGATCAACGAGGCGAATTCGGGCATCAATACCAAGCTTGCTTAAGCTTGTCACAAAGGGAAGTATCGTTCTTTCCATACCTTTGGATGAAACAAGCATCTCAAAAGACATTTGCTCCCCGGTTTTTTCGTTCACCAGCTTTAGATCCTTTACGACCCAGCCGGCCTCTGCAAGAAGCTCGAAAGCTTTGCGATAATTGTGTCGCGGCCAACCAGTGCCATCAGATGTGGGCACATGAAATGCTTCTGTAAAAAGACGATCAGGAATATTGCCGCGATACTTTTCTAGTATTTCTAACTCGCGACCCTTGGGAACTCCTGTTGAGGATAACTCGGAGTTTCCAAAGAAATTGGTTGTGCGCGTCAGCAACCCAAAAGATAAGTTTTTATTTGTCCACTCGAAGTCATAGGCATAGCCAATCGCTTCTCTGACTTTTGGGTCCTTGAAAATGTCTCGCCGCGTGTTGTAAAAAAAACCCTGAATTCCTTGGGGACGTTTGTGTGGGATTGATTCTTTTTTTAGCCATCCTTTTGTAATGGCAGGGACATCATAATCCTGTGCCCAGGCACTGGATGAGCGTTCGTTCCGATAATCTATTTCGCCTGATTTGATCGCAAGCTTGATGACATCGTCATCATGGTAGTAGGTGGTTTTTATCTTATCGAAATTATCTTGCCCTCTGTTTACGGGCAGATCTTTTCCCCAGTAATCTTTCACTCTTTCCTGAACTACATAACGACCAGCTTCAAAGTCCGTTACTTTGTAAGGACCACTTCCCAAAGGAGGTTCCAGTGTGCTTTTAGAGAAATCTCTGCTTTCCCAGTAATGTTTGGCAAAAATCGGCAATGATCCAGCGCGAATGGGGAATTCTTTGTTACCCGGTTCGTCTGAAGTGAACTTAACCTGATTATCCCCGACCTTTTCGACATTCTTCAAGGTTGCGTAATAGTTTTTTACGTAAGGTCCGGCGTCATTACGTATGGTTTCCCAAGAAAAAATAACATCGTCGACGGTTATGGGGACGCCGTCGTGCCATCTGGCTTCGGGGCGTAGTGTGAAGATGACCCACGATCTATCTTCTGGCCATTCAAGGCTTTCGGCAATCAGCCCATATTCACTGGCGGCTTCATCGGCACTTGCTGCCAAAAGAGTTTCCGGCGTGAAACCCGGACCGGGAACACCTTTGATGATATAGGGGTTAAAGCTGTCAAAGGTGCCTTCACTGGCAATACGAATTTCGCCGCCTTTGGGTGCATCAGGATTGACATAGTTGAAGTGAGTGAAGTCCGCAGGGTAACCCGGTTCGCCATGAATTGCGATGCCGTGGGATTTTGTCGTTTGTGCGGTAACTGAAAACGGCAAGAAGACGCAGAGGACAAAGTTGACCAGAAAGAGAGCGCGCATCGTCTTGTCATAACCTCCGAAATGTCTATTTAGCAGGCAAAAGCCTCTATTTGGAGAGTTTGAGGTGTTTTTGTTTTATGATCAAGGGCTTCGTTAACCATTTTTCGCACCTCAACTAAAGTTGAATGAGGATAGTGGCAGGTGAGTAATGAAAAATGGTTAACATGGTAGCCTAATTCGACAACGTTGTTTCGGTATTGATAAGAGTTATTGATTGATGAGGTTGCAAACCTCTTGATGTACGCGGGCATCTCCAGCAGCGATGACTTTTCCATCAGAATGCATACCAAGGGCATTGCCTTCCCAATCTGTCATGATCCCCCCCGCACCAGTGAGGATAGGGACTTGCGCCAGAAAATCATAAACACCCATACCTGCTTCAACGGTTAGGTCAATTAATCCACTACTGACAAGGCCATAGTTATAACAGTCTCCACCATAGAGGGGCATTCTGGTATTTTGGCGAACTCGATCGAACTTTGGAAACTCATCTTCTTTAAATAGGTGGGGAGAGGTGGTGGCAATTGTGGCATCAGATAGTTTGGCACAATCACGTGTGGTTGCCTGAGTGGTGCCCCTGAAGTCCTTAAAAAGGGTTTTGTGTCCTGTTGCGCCGACCCAACGCTCGCCGAGCACAGGCATTGCGAGTATGCCCATGACGGGTTGATTATTACGTAAAAGAGCAACTAGAGTACCAAAAATGGCGTGGCCGGAAATAAAACTCCGGGTGCCATCTATTGGATCTAGGGCCCAGACAAATTCTGCATCCAGATTCTCAGAGCCATGTTCCTCGCCGACTATTCCATGATCAGGATAGGCTGTGTTGATGAGATCACGCATGGCGCTTTCTGCATTTCTGTCGGCAATGGTGACGGGCGAGTCATCGCTTTTTCCTTCGACATCAAGCGATTGTCGAAAATGGTTGAGGATAACGTCCTGTGCAGCGTCGCAAAGCTTTTCGCCAAGCTGTATAAATTCGTTGGGACAAAGAAAATCGGAACTTATCATGAGGAACCCTGCTTAAAATCTAGCTCAAATTGTTGTTAGCAGATTTGTTTTACAATTGTGATGCATAAAAAAGGCGACCCGGTGGGTCGCCTTTTTTAGATGCTTGTTTCTCAGCTTACTCTGGCAGAGCCGCCGGATTATCGCTTTGCTCGCGCAAGTAAGCGATCAGGTCTGCACGGGCGCCAACTTTCTTGAGGCCAGCAAAACCCATCTTTGTTCCCGGGGCAAAAGCTTTTGGCTTGGTTAGGAACTCGTTGAGAGCTTCGTAATCCCAAGTTTCACCATTCATGGCAGTTAGAGCGTCAGAATAGGAGTATCCATCAGCTGAAGCACGTTGAGAGCCAACAACCCCCCAAAGCGCCGGGCCTAATTTGTTCGCGCCACCACTTTCTACGGTGTGACAGGCAGCACATTTCTTAAATCCTTTTGCACCTGCCGCAACATCGGCAGAAGCAAGAAGGGCGCTTACTGGTTCAATAACCGGGCCAGCAGGGGCTGTCGATGCCGTTTCAGCACCGCTATCAGCGACTTCAACTTTATAGGCATTTTCTTCCAAGTCTTTTGGTTGGTAGAGCATGTTTGCTGCAAAACCAGATGCCATTAAGATGATGCCGGCAGTTAGTACTGAGGCAAAAGCCTTATTATTCTCTAAAGACATTCTTCCTGACCCTTTGGGCTTATATTTGAATTTCCGGCAGACAATAGCGTTCTGACGCCGAGCATTCAATAGTTTCCATTGATTTTTGCCAAGCTTAAGCGGATTTTTTGAATAGTTATAGTGAAAAAAGCGCAAAGCACTTTGTTTAGAAGCGGTTTCTTAACTATGTTAGCGCGAAGAAAAGGATTCTCTCAGTAAGTAATGCTCAGGTGAATCCATTAACTAAATTCATTTGTTAAAGGCCTTTCATGTCCTGTCCTCAAAATCCTGTTGTGTTGATTCCTGCGCGAATGGCTTCTTCGCGTTTGCCAAATAAACCCTTGGCGGATATCGCAGGTTTGCCAATGATTGCCCAGTGTTACAATCGGGCTGTCGAAGCCAAGTTGGGGCCTGTTGTGGTTGCCTGTGCTGAACAGGAAATCGTGGATGCAATTGAAAAAATCGGCGGACAGGCTGTTTTAACAGACCCTGATCACCCTTCGGGCTCTGATCGTATCCACGAGGCTTTGCAAAAATTCGATCCGGAAAATAAATATGATGCCATCATCAACGTACAGGGCGATTTGCCAACCGTCGAACCGAGATTGATTAGGCAAACATTTGAGCTTTTGGCAACGCAAGGGGTTGATATCGGCACCTTGGCAGTTGAAATATCCGAATTGGCTGAGCGCGATAACCCAAATGTTGTAAAGGCTGTTGCGGGCTTTGATGCCGGGCAAACAGTTTCCCGTGCCCTCTATTTTACAAGAAGTAAGTCGCCTTGGGATGAGGGCAATGATGATCAACCGCTCTATCACCACATTGGTATGTATGCCTATCGTCGCGAAGCATTGGAGAAATTTGTCTCTTTACCTGCATCGCCTTTGGAAAAACGCGAACGATTAGAGCAGCTTCGGGCTTTGGAATCAGGTATGCGCATTGATGTTGCTCTCGTTGACACTGTTCCGCTTGGGGTTGATACTCCTGCGGACCTTGAAAAGGCGAGGCAGATTCTCGCTGGATCCTGAGGTCTTCTATATTGATATGGTCAAAGCTAAATGGCCGAATTGATACGAGAAGCCAAAATTGATTAACTCTATAACTAAGGCCTAAACCAATGACCGATGCTGATAATCTGATCGCCTTTCAGGGCGTCAAGGGTGCAAACTCTGACATAGCTTGTCGAGCGGTATTTCCAGACATGGAAACGCTGCCCTGCTATTCGTTTGAGGATACCTTTGCAGCAGTTCGGAATGGTAAAGCCCGTCTTGCGATGATTCCGATTGAGAATTCAAGCGCGGGACGCGTGGCCGATAATCATCACCTGATGCCAGAATCGGGATTACATATTATCGGTGAGCATTATCAAAAAATTGAACATCAGTTGCTTGCCCCCAAAGGTGCGACTCTGAAGGGTTTACGCCAGGTTCATTCCCATGTTCAGGCTTTGGCGCAGTGCCGTGAGTTCTTGCGTGAACATGATATAGAGCCGATTGTCGCGGCTGATACAGCAGGGGCCGCCGAGCAGGTATCCTTATGGAATAATAAGGATGTCGGTGCGATCGCGACCTCTATGGCGGGTGAAATATATGGCCTTGAGACGTTGGGGACGGATGTAAATGATAACGCAGATAATACGACCCGTTTTTTGATTATGGCGCGGGACCCGATTGATCCCGATCCCAAAGACGGTATGGTTGTGACGACATTCGTTTTTAAGGTGCGGTCGGTTCCGGCGGCACTATACAAAGCATTGGGTGGCTTTGCGACAAATGGTGTGAACATTACAAAGCTGGAAAGTTATATCACAGACGGTAGCTTTTCTGTCGCGCAGTTCTATGCCGATGTAGAAGGTCACCCTTCGGAACGTCTGGTTCGTCTGGCACTGGAAGAACTGAGTTTCTTCTCGAAAGAAGTTAAGATTCTGGGTGTTTATCCTGCCAATTCTTTCAGGACACCATCCTGATTAGAAAGTAGCACGACGATTGATAATAAAAGAAAAGCTGGGTTTGTTGCCCAGCTTTTCTTGTTTGAATAGAGATTATTTTTCTTTTAGCCAGTCATCGACAAGAACGCGCGAAATTGAGTCTTTACGCGGAAGATTGAAGGTTTCGTCCTCGGGAGAAGCCAAGAGTTCGTCACGGTGGAACCACTTGGCAGATTCAATTTCATTTGAATCCAGAACTAGGGGATCATGACGAGACCCTTCTGCGGTAAAGCCCACCATTAACGAAGCTGGGAAAGGCCAAGGTTGGGAAGAATGATAACGGACATTTTGGACCGTGATTCCAACTTCTTCTTTTACTTCCCGGATAACAGTCTGTTCAAGGCTTTCACCAATTTCAAGGAAGCCAGCCAAAACAGAGTGTCCCCCCGGGCGCCATCCTGCATTTCGGGCAAGCAGGCACCAGTCGCCATCGGTGACACGCATGATTACTGCGGGATCAGTACGGGGATAGTGTAGCTTGCCACAATTGCTACCTGTGCATTCCAGAACGTGTCCGCCTTCTGTTGAACGCGTTGGGTTTCCGCAATGTCCGCAAAAACGATGGTGTTTATGCCAGTGATTAAGACCACGCGCATATGCCATGATCGCGGCGTCTTCTTTGTTTAAAAATGACCAATGGTCCCGCAAGTCAAGAAAAGTACCTTGTGGTAGTTCTGGGGGTGAAAATCCCGGAGCTGTTTCGCTGTGGGGTAACATAGCGGCCAAGATGGGCCTGTTGTCCCGAAGCCCAAGAAAAACCACTTCTTCTGCCAGATCAAAAATTTCTCCGGCATGACTGGCGGGAATGAAATAGGGTTCGATGTCATCGCGAGTACTGGTGCCTGCATTAGACGTAAAGAGCCCCATGTGGCGCCAGACGATTGTGACGAGACTATCGGGTGAGTTGCGATAGCTTTGAAGGGTGTCAGGATGGACGCGCAGGTGAGCAGCACGTTCAAGCTCTGACGAGGTATATATATGTAATTTTGTGGTCATGGTCAGAGGGTGTACCAGAGATGTCGATCTGTAAACATTTAGAGCGTTCGAAAATTAATTTCCTGCAAAAGGGCTTGCGTTCGTGGCGGAGAAGTCCGATATAGGGGGCGAGAGGTTGGCTATGGGCGTAGCGCTCGCCAACCCGGTCAGATCCGGAAGGAAGCAGCCGTAACGAGTTAGCCGCGGGTCGTGGTTCAGCCTCTCACCTTCTATTTTTATGATAAGTAACTGTATTAACGAGCTTTTGGCTCGTTTTTTTGTGCCTGATCATCTCTTTTTCAAGAACTTTGCTGTGGATGATTGCCTTGATGCTTCAATGGGGTAAAGTGGAGTTATTCGACACAAATCAAGCAGTAGTATGAGCGATATTTCTACAGAACCCGCTGAACCGGAAAACGAATCCAACGCGGCTTATCAGGTCTTGGCGCGAAAGTATCGCCCTGCCTCTTTCAGTGATCTATATGGGCAGAATGCCCTTGTCCAAACGATAACAAATGCGATTGATACTGATCGTCTGGCCCATGCTTTTATTCTAACCGGTGTTCGTGGTGTGGGTAAGACAACATCAGCCCGTATTATTGCCAAAGCGCTGAACTGTGTTGGTGCGGATGGACAAGGCGGTCCCACCGCTGATCCTTGTGGTGTGTGCGAGAGTTGTACATCTATTGCTCAAGATCGCCATGTCGATGTGATGGAAATGGATGCGGCGAGCCGTACGGGCGTGGGTGACATTCGAGAGTTAATCGAATCTGTGCGCTATCGTCCGGTATCTGCCCGCAAAAAAGTGTACATCATCGATGAGGTGCACATGCTTTCCAACAGTGCTTTTAATGCATTGTTGAAAACACTGGAAGAACCGCCAGAGCACGTTGTTTTTATCTTTGCGACGACAGAAATTCGCAAAGTACCAGTAACGGTTCTTTCTCGTTGTCAGCGGTTCGACCTTAGACGTTTGGAACATGAAGAGCTCATCAAGCTGTTTACGATGATCCTCGGCAAAGAAAAAATCGGGTTTGAGGACGAAGCAATCGGTCTTCTTGCGCGTGCTGCTGATGGATCTGCGCGTGATGGGTTATCGCTGCTTGATCAAGCCATTGCTTTAGGCGGTGGTGAAAAGATCGAGAGCGAACCTATCCGTCATATGCTTGGGATGGCGGACCGAACCCGGATTTTCGATCTTTATGACGCGCTGATGCAAGGGGATTGCCCTGAGTCGCTGAATATTTTGTCCGATCTCTACAACGGAGGGGCTGAACCTCTTGTTGTGATGAAGGATCTTTTGGAGCTGAGCCATCTTTTGACGCGAGCTAAACTGGTTCCTCAAACGTTGGAAATGCCGGGTATACCCGAGGCCGAGCGGGTTCGTGGTGGTGAGATGTGCGCAAAACTTTCGATGCCGCTGTTGGCGCGAACCTGGCAAATGTTGCTGAAAGGATTGGGGGAAATTCAAATTGCCCCTCACCCTTTGCAGGCAACTGAGATGGTTATTATTCGTCTGGCTTATGCGAGTAATCTTCCCACGCCGGGGGATCTCATAAAAAAGCTCCAGGACGCTCCAGCGGGTAACGCCCCTGCTGGCGGCGTCCAAAATAGATCTGGCGGCGAAGGCAATAGAATAACCTCGAATTTACAGACATCTGCTCGTGGAATGGTAAATGGCGGGCAAGCCGTGGCCATGGACCCGAATGTTGTTGCTTCATCTGGAGCAGCAACAAAACCAGAATTGGTTGTGGATAATACTTCCCCAGACGTTGAGTTTGAAGAAGAGATTTACGCATCCCCGAAAACATTCCGGGATGTGATTAATCTTGCACGGGATAGGGGCGAGAGAATTCTGTCCGCTTATCTTGGGAACGATGTCCATCTGATTCGGTTTAGTCCGGGCGAAATAGAATATAAACCGGCCGAGAATGCGCCTCGCGATTTATCTGCAAAAATCCAACGCCATCTGAGCGAGTGGACAGGAGCGAAGTGGAAAGTCATCGAGAGAGCAAAAGACGGTGTTGATACCATCCGGGCGCAGGAAAAACAGATCAATCAAGCGCTTGATGATAAGGCGATGCAAGATCCACTTGTTTTGTCGGTCCTTAAATTATTCCCGGGTACGAAATTAATCAGTCGAAAAGGCTTGATGCCTGATAACTATGTAGTAGAAGGCGTGGATGAAAAGTCCTTGATTGACCAGATCATGGACCCAGATATGGAAGACCCGGATCTTGATGATGCGGAGCTGCTACAACGCCTTAATAACGGAGATGAAATCTGATGAAAAATCTGGCCGGCTTAATGAAGCAAGCTCAGCAGATGCAGAGCAAAATGGCGGAAATGCAAGAAGCTTTGGCTGACTTGGAAATCGAAGGCGCTGCGGGCGCAGGCATGGTCAAAGTGGTTATGAGTGGTAAGTATAATTTGCGGTCTATCAAAATTGACCCGTCACTGATTAATGCAGATGATGTTGAAGTTCTTGAAGACTTGATTCTTGCCGCTGTGAACGACGCAAGCTCAAAAGTCGAGGTGACCACACAGGAAAAAATGCAAGACGTAACTGGTGGCCTTAATCTTCCGGCTGGCATGAAGTTACCGTTCTAGGCCGGCATACATGGCTAAAACCGAGATTGACCGTCTGACACAACTTCTTTCGCGTTTACCGGGGCTAGGTCCCCGGTCGGCGCGAAGAGCTGTGCTTTTTTTAATGAAAAAGCGCGAAAGTCTGATGTTGCCCCTTGCGAAAGCAATGACTGACGCAGCCGCGAGCATTACAAATTGTCAGACATGCGGTAATCTTGATACTGAAAATCCCTGTGCTATTTGCCAGAGTCCCAAAAGAGATCATAGTAAAATCTGTGTTGTTGAAGAGGTTGGTGATCTCTGGGCGTTGGAGCGAAGTGGCGCATTTAAAGGCCTGTACCACGTTTTGGGCGGCACGCTGTCTGCGCTTGATGGACGAGGGCCGGCCCAGTTGAATGTTAATCAGTTGCTGGATCGAGCAGGTGAAACACATGTGCAGGAAATTATTCTTGCTCTGAGTGCGACTGTCGACGGACAAACAACAGGGCATTATCTCACAGAATGTCTGGCAGGATATGAGGTCGATGTTTCCAAACTGGCCCATGGTGTTCCCGTCGGGGGAAGTTTGGACTATCTGGATGATGGAACGCTTACCGCAGCTTTGAAAGCACGTCGATCAACTGGCTAAGTTATTGTCTGCGATTGATATAATTAAATTGCTCTTCAATTTGTGATTGCAAGAGGCCATTGTTCTCATTACGAAATAGATGCCGAATTTTATCTATTACATTATATTTGTGGGGAAATATGTCTAAGTTTGCGGTTTTG
>NZ_CAKZMP010000282.1 GCF_937128705.1 uncultured Kiloniella sp.
AAAACAACGGTGCAGGTGGGGAGATGACCCCCGAGGCCATTGTTGATTATTGCTTGAGAATGAAAGATGAGCACGGTTCGAGCTATTTCGAGGGTAAGCTTATTTTGGGAGATCCCGAGCTAGAAATCAGAACCGTCCGTTTGTTGCGTGAGGCCCTTGGGGCTGATGCCATGTTGCGTCTTGATTCAAATATGCAGTGGTCTTTAACAACGGCACGTTGGGTTCTGAGAGAACTAGAGCCGTATAATATTCGCAATTACGAAGATCCGGTTGCGACCTTTGAAGAAATGGCGGAACTGCGGAAACACTCGATCATTCCCTTTTCCACGCATGTCCCTGATTTGCGGCGGGCTGTGGCCCTTGGCGCACCAGATTATTTTGTCTGTAACTTTGCTGCGCTCGGGGGCATTGGGAAGACTATGAAATTTATTGCGGCCTGTGAAGCAATGGGCAAAGGTTTTTGGTGCTATTCAAATGACCTTGGCATTATGACCGCGGCCTATTTACATGTTGTTGCGGTAACACCATGTATTACGGAGCCCTCGCAATCTTTGTTCCGTTGGCAAATTGGCGATGTCATTAAAAACGGTCCCTTCCGTCAGACAAATAATACCATAGCAGTACCGGAAGGATGTGGTTTGGGGGTCGAGCTAGATCCAGAGGCCATGAAACGCTGGCATGATCATTTTGTTGAACATGGACCTATGAGTCATTTCAACGATCCTGCTAACCCCGGATTATTCCGTCAGTTGCCCCTTAATTAACCAGCTGCGCGCGGTATAAATCTTCTATTGAGTTTTAGCTTTCGTATAACATTGATGAAAACCTCGGACAGATAAACAGGCAAAAAGCCAGATAAAGAAACTGACCAGGGATAAGAATAAACAGGAGAGAGAAATGGCCAGTAATGATCCTTTGTTACAGCCCTATAAGCTGAAGCATTTGACAATCAAAAACCGGATCATGACCACAAGCCATGAACCTGCCTACCCAGAAGACGGAATGCCTAAGGATCGTTACCGTGCCTATCATGAAGAACGGGCAAAAGCTGGGGTTGGTATGACCATGACTGCGGGGTCTGCCGCCGTATCCCGTGATAGTCCCCCTGTGTTCAACAATGTGTTGGCCTACAAGGACGAGGTTGTGCCTTGGATGAAGAAAGTTACGGACGCATGTCATGAACATGGATGTGCCGTGATGATCCAGTTGACTCATCTGGGGCGTAGAACAGGCTGGAACAAAGGGGACTGGTTACCTGCCGTGTCGCCGTCGCACCACCGCGAAGCGTCGCATCGTGCTTTCCCGAAGCAGATGGAAGACTGGGATATTCTTCGAATTATTGAGGATTATGCCGATGCGGCGGAGCGCATGAAAGCTGCTGGGCTGGATGGCATTGAACTGGAAGCCTATGGGCACTTGATGGATCAGTTCTGGTCGCCGCGAACCAACACATTGGATGGTGAGTATGGCGGGTCGCTGGAAAACAGAATGCGGTTTTCGTTAAATGTGCTTGAAGCTATTCGAAAGCGTGTTGGTGACAAGTTTATTGTTGGTATTCGCTATACTGCCGATGAAGCGGACAAGGATGGAATTTCAGCGTCTGAAGGAATTGAAATCTCAAAGCGTCTGCAACGTTCTGGGTTGGTCGATTTTCTCAACGTCATTCGTGGGCATATTGATACAGATCCGGGGCTAACGGATGTTATTCCAGTGCAGGGAATGAAATCTGCGCCTCATCTGGATTTCGCCGGAGAAGTGAAAAAAGCCACAGGCATGCCAACCTTCCATGCTGCCCGTATTCCCGATGTTGCGACAGCGCGTTATGCGGTTGCCGAAGGGCTTCTGGATATGGTCGGTATGACCAGGGCGCACATGGCTGATCCGCATATTGTGAGAAAAATTATGGCAGGGCGCGAAGATGATATCCGTCCTTGTGTCGGCGCAACCTATTGTCTGGATCGCATTTATCAGGGCGGGGATGCATTGTGCATACACAATGCGGCAACGGGGCGAGAGCTGACAATGCCGCACGATATTCCGGCAGCGGATGAGAAACGTAAAGTTGTCATCGTCGGGGCTGGACCTGCCGGGTTGGAAGCGGCGCGTGTATCGGCTGAACGCGGGCATGATGTTGTTGTTTTTGAAGCTGCCCCGGAACCGGGGGGGCAAGTTCGTCTGTCTGCGCAAAG
>NZ_CAKZMP010000283.1 GCF_937128705.1 uncultured Kiloniella sp.
TCGTTCTCGGCCTAATGGCAGCAACACTGGTTTAAGTTTACTTGAACTGACTTAAAAAGGAGGCTTTTCAGCCTCCTCAGATCGCTGACAAACCCCGTCTTATTGAGGCGGGGTTTTGTTATGGATTTTTTCAGAACTGATTTCTGTTTTTTCCTTTTAAGAAACGATCAATAGGTTCAGCTGGCTTTGTTTGTCTGTTTTGAGCGTGATTTTGCACCATAAAAAGATATTTCTCGCCAGAACCAGTGCGATTTTCTTGATATTTTGAGTAGCTGCGGCGAGCAGACACTGTTCCTTG
This sequence comes from uncultured Kiloniella sp., assembly GCF_937128705.1. GTDB lineage: Bacteria > Pseudomonadota > Alphaproteobacteria > Kiloniellales > Kiloniellaceae > Kiloniella. The sequence goes on from NZ_CAKZMP010000283.1 coordinate 299, forward strand.
ACCTTATCCAGACCGCGCAGTCGTGCATAGCGATGACCGTGTAACTGTTTTGCATCCGCAAAACTCCGCTCGACAGTTTCTTTTCTCCTCTTGTAAACAGCCTTTCCCCATGTGCTCAGACGGTTTTGATCAGTCTTATCCTTAATATCCTGCCAGACATGGCGGGTGATCACCTTTACATGGTTGGAGCTACTGGTGCACTGATCCAGAAAGGGACAGGTTTGGCACTGTTTTCCATTACTCTTGTATTCGCGATAGCCCGTTCGACTGGTGGTACTGTACTTCAGTATTTGCCCACCGGGGCAGCGGTACCCATCAATACCGGGGAGGTATTCATACTCTCGTTTATAGAGAAACCCTTTCCGGTGATTTGGGCGGCGATAGCCGATCACACCATGGATCTTGCGATCATCCAGGCCTTTGCAAATCCCCGCTGTCATATAGCCCGCATCCAAGCCAACAGTCTTAACATCTAAATCAAAACGCTTGCATTGATGATCCAACCTTGAAAGATAGGGAATACTGTCGTGGACATTGCCTGCGGTGACATGACTGTCGGTAATGATGGCATGGGCGCCATCTACCGTGCGGTGGTCAAGATAAAAGAACCCCTTTGGCTTGCCCTCGCGTACCATATAACCTGCATCTTTATCTGTGCGACTGACCTTGGTTTTCTTCGTAATAACCTCGCGATCTTTACTCTTTAAAGGCTTCTTGCCATGGGCCGCACGGTCTGTATCAATTGCTTCATCCAACGCATCCAGATAATCGGCCCGGGATTTCCCGATGACTTCCTGATCGAATTTCTGCTTATTGGCATTCGCCTTGAGATGCGTGCTGTCAGTATAGAGAGTGTGACCATCAACAAGCCCAGCCTTGATGGCCTGCAATACGATTTCGTCAAAAATATCTTGATAAACAGAAGTCCCTGTAAAGCGACGGCGGCGATTTTGCGAGAGTGTCGACGCATCAGGAACCTTGTCGGTTAAACGCATCCCCAAAAACCATCGATAGGCAACGTTCACTTCAATTTCACGCATCAACTGACGTTCAGAGCGAACACCAAACAGGTAGCCAATCACTAATATTTTGAAAAGGACTGTCGGATCAAGCGCCGGACGTCCGTTATTTGCGCAATATAAATGGGCTACACGATCATGGATAAAACTGAAATCTATATGCGCAGCTATCTTGCGCAAAAGATGCGTAGTGGGAACCAGAGACTCTAAACTAACCATCTCAAGTTCGCTCTGAACAGGACCTTCTTTTTTTAACATACAGCATTGAATCACAAAGGCCTCGCTAAAGCGAGACCTTTGTCAGCAGTCTGAGGGAGCTTTTGCTCCCTTTTATTTTAATGATTTTTGTCATCAAGAATTGTTATTGTCCCAATGATATAGGTAGGGTTTTTTTCTTCATCTAACAAAGGGCAATCCAATGAACAACAATGAATATGATGAGTCTGCTATACGGAACCATTGGTGGAGAACACATGGCGTATACCAAGAAGGGGCCGTAAACTCAGTAGAAGCAGAAAGACTTGCTTGGGAAGAAGTTCCGCTCAAGACCAAACAAGAGTGGACGCAAAAGTACAAAGCGTCTCTGGATGTTATAGGAATTCCTGATGAACAAGGAGTCTTCACCATCGAAGTGAAAAGCAACGATTATTCACAAAAGACTCTTGAGAGCATGCTCAACAATGGATGGAGCATCTCAACCCACATTCCACTCGGCCCATCGGCTCTCGTCATCCTCTACAAAGACGGAACAAAATGTCGCAGTTTCACTTGAAGTGTTAAGACAACCAAAGGAACAAAACGATGATAATAAGCAAGATAGAATCC
>NZ_CAKZMP010000284.1 GCF_937128705.1 uncultured Kiloniella sp.
TCTTTCTCTGCGGACTTAGGAAAATTAAGTGCGGTTATCAGGACGATGGCTTGTGGCGGGATCAAGGCTGTATTTGTCTGTTATCCCTGATAAGGCGTGAAATCACAATAACTTGAAAGTCTAGCAACATTATTGCTGGTCATGGTTACGGGTTTTGTAACAACTCAAACTATGAATTGAGCGCATAAAAAAACAGCAGCGAGAAGTTTGTTCTCACTGCTGTTTACACCATTATCCGCTTAATCGTTCTGTAGTAAGTGCACCAAACTGGATGTATCCCAGCGGTTACCACCACGACCTTGGACTTGGGCGTAGAACTGATCGACAAGATGAGTTACGGGTAAACGTGCGCCGTTTCGCTTTGATTCTTCGAAACAGATACCAAGGTCTTTGCGCATCCAATCGACGGCAAAGCCAAATTCGAACTCGCCCTGACACATAGTCGATCCTCGGTTTTCCATTTGCCAGGAACCGGCGGCCCCTTTGGAAATCACGTCGATAACCTTTTCCATATCCAGATTGGCTTTTTGACCGAAGTTCATGGCCTCACTGAGGCCCTGCACGAGGCCAGCAATAGCAATTTGATTGACCATCTTCGTCAATTGTCCTGAGCCAACAGGCCCCATAAGAGTGACAGCTCGCGAGAAACAATCGGCAACGGGTTTTATACGGTCAAAGGCGGTTTGTTCGCCACCACACATAACTGTAAGGACCCCATTTTCAGCACCAGCCTGACCACCAGATACAGGAGCGTCGATAAAGTGGATGGATTTTTCACGGGCGATAGCATCAAGTTCGCGGGCAACATCTGCTGATGCTGTTGTGTGATCGACCAGAATTGTATCTGCGCTCATACCGGCAAAGATACCGTCATCGCCAAGAACAACAGAACGCAGGTCATCATCGTTCCCAACACAACAGAAAACGATTTCCGCGCCCTCTGATGCGGTACGGGGTGTTGAGCCACTGCGACCACCATGTTCCTTAGCCCAAGCGTCGGCTTTGGCACTCGTGCGATTGTAAACGCTGACGTCATGCCCCTTCGCGGCTAGATGCCCTGCCATTGGGTAGCCCATAACACCCAGACCGATAAACGCGACTTTTGCCATAATCTTGCTCCGTAATTATTTGCTTCCCCAGAAAATTTAATCAAGGAGATAGATTTTCTGGGGTGTTTCAATGAATTGGGAAGAGCTTAGAAACTTGAAAGAGATTGGGCAAGGGGCAGCAAGAATTGTCCTCTAAAACAAAGGGACAATTCATATGATGGATAAAGGTATTTATTTATCTTCGATCCATAATTTAAACAGGGTTCTTGGCTGAATTATACTTTTAGTTTTTTCGTTGAAACGATTTGATTAATTACATTCATTAACTGTTCGAAATCGACAGGTTTCGCGACATAATCGTTCATGCCGGCGTCGATATATGTATCCCGATCACCTTTCATGGCGTTCGCGGTAACAGCAACAATGGGGACTTGCGATTTGGGCCCGTTCATCGCCCGGATCACCTTCGTGGCCTCAATCCCGTCCATTTCTGGCATCTGTATGTCCATGAGAATGATGTCTGGAACTTGATGTTTAAGGTACTCCAATGCTTCTAGTCCATTAAAAGCAATGTCAGGTTGATGTCCGCGTTTTGTAAAGAACTTAGATAACAACATCTGATTTATTTTATTATCTTCTACGATGAGAACATGTAGCTGTTCATCAGCAGACAAGGATACATTTTCTGTCGGTTGTGCTGATAATGTTTCTATCTCGTGGTCAGTCGATTTTGCGCCCGTAAGAGGTGGCAAATCATGATTCTGACCTGATTCTGGTATTTCCATAGGAACGGTAAACCAGAATGTACTTCCCTTTCCGGGGGAGCTTTCTAGCCCGATTTCTCCGTTCATCTGTTGGCTTAACCGCTTTACAATAGACAAGCCGAGGCCAGCCCCACCGTGTTTTCTGGATGCAGATCCGTCGGCCTGAGTAAAGCGCTCGAATATACGTTGCTGATCTGCTTCACTGATACCAATGCCCGTATCTTCGACGGAACACTTGACCCATTGGATGTTTCCAGAACGAGGTTTATGAGGGGTAACGGTTACTTTGATATGCCCTGTATCTGTAAATTTAATTGCATTACCAACAAGGTTAAAGAGAACCTGCCTTAATCTGGTCGGGTCGTTGCGCACCCAGTCAGGAAGCTCGGGATCTATTTCAGAAAGTAACGTTAAATTTTTGGAAGACGCCTTCGGTTTTTGCGCAGAGGTTACTGATTCAATAATCTCTGAGAGGCTAAAGTCAGTGATTTCCAGTTGACTGACGCCAGCTTCTAGTTTTGAGATATCTAAAATATCGTTGATGAGCAATAATAGATGGTCAGCTGAATTCTTGATGGATTTTGTGTAATCCAGCTGTTCTTCGTCGAGTTTACTTTCCAAAAGCAAGTTGGTCATGCCCACGACACCGTTCATTGGTGTGCGTATTTCGTGGCTCATGGTGGCAAGAAACTCTGACTTACTTCGACTTGCCTGTTCCGCCTCTATTTTTGCAGCGCGCAAATTCTCTTCTGTTCGCTGCCTTTCAACAACTTCTTCTTCCAATCTGTCATTGGTTTCTTGCAGCCAATGGGTTCTGTCGCGGACCTTATCTTCCAAATCGCTTTGATGCTGGCGGATTTCTGTTTCCATAGCATCGAAACTTTCTAATGCAAGCAATAGCTCATTAGATTGTGTTTCTGGAATTGTTTCCGTTGAAAGTGTCTCGCTTCTCTTCAGGGCATTTATTTTGTTTCGAAGAATGCCCAAAGGATTGATCACGATACGATGGAGCGAAAAAACCATGAAAATTAAGGCAATGGCAAAAAAGGCGGCAAAAAGTTGTAATACCGTTGAAATTGCGAATTGTCCTTTGCTTAGTATTTCCATTTGATGTGGATGAACCAAACGCATTAATTTCACGTCATTCATGGCAATGATATCGACGTAGGAATAGAGCATGCCGTTTTCTTGATCGTCGAACAGGCCGATTGCGCCGGGTTGTAGAGAGTTTGATATAACGTCGACGGGCAGATTTTGGTCTTCTGAAATACTTTGATCCAGATTGAAAACGGTGTTGAATTCTGCGTTGAGATCTTCGGCAATTTTTGCCATACGACTTTGATCTAGAAAACGCCCGGTGATGGCAATACCCCGGGCAGGACCATCTTGATTACTTTTGAGTATCGGGTGCGCTGCGATCATCATTGGCCCCCGTGTTGTCTGGGCAAAACCTGCCATACCACTATTTGCAACAATAGCCTGGGGTGACAAGACAGATTTGGTTTTTTTGTCGACAAAAGTGACATCCAGATCTGTGAAGCTGTCAGCCTCTTTGTCAAACCAGCGGCCCCAAACGATATCGTTGTTCATATCGTAAAAGGCCATCATGTGTATGTCAGTTAAAAGAAAAGTTTCATCCGGGGCACTGCCAGAGATAAAATCAGGATCTTTTGTGACCATATACTCATAGGTATCGTCCCAAACACCCCAATCACTGGAATAGATCTTTAGATCTTCCAGTTCATCATCGAGTGTATTTTGTATTTGCTGCGATCGGTGAATGGTATTCTCACGATCAAGATAGGCAAATTCCGGTTCAACAACAGTTTTCAGGATAGCGGCACTGGTGGCGATCAAAACGAGAAATAATACGGCCAGAAGAGAACCAATTTTACTCTGAATCGACATAATTTTTTCAAACCTTTACACGTGATGAATTTTATAACGCACGCTGTAGTTTTGGAAATTTTGCGGATCAGGTAGCAAAACTTCTATTTTTAATCAGGACAATTATATAATTTTTTGTTTTAATAAATTGTTTCTATTTTGGCGAGTGCCTGAAAAGGGAGTAATACACAGCTATGTCTGTTTTTTATTTCAGCAACAGGTTGGAAAATATGGAATGATTCCCAATTACTTGGAAGGGATATGGGTGAATTTTCCTTCAATTGGGATTTTAACGTCATATGAATTTTCTCTAATTCAGCTAAGTTACATCCAATAGAAAGATCTTTTATAAGTTGTGCCGAGGCTTTGCAAAGAGCACAGGATTGCGCTTTGTAACCAACTTCTGAAATCAGATCGCCATCAATTCGTAGGTCGAGCGTGATACGATCGCCACAAAGGGGATTGTTATGAACTATAGTGTGATTAGGGTTTTCCAAGCGACAATCACCCATGGCAGCAAGACGCAAAAGCTTTTTATTATAGAGATCGTCATCAGACATTAATTCGCTCATTTTGTGAAACTCGTCTCGCGTAGGTTGGATAATGCTTCGGGCGTATCTATATCTGAAAGTACAGATGTATTATCCATAATCACTTCTTGTAGGTCTTCTGGATAGTTACCTAAAAGGTGCCTTGCCCCGCTATCACCTTTTAAATTAAGCATCTCTGGGATAAAGCTTTTGTTCCATAATACGGGGTTGCCGCGTTTCCCTTCGAATGTTGGCACACAGACCGCGGCCCCATTTTCAGGGTCATAAGCTTTGATCAATTGATTCAGTTGTGTGCCATTGATCGACGGCATGTCCCCTAAACAGATCAGGACTGCATCACTATCCGCTGGTACTGCCATTAATCCTTTTATCAAAGACGTACTCAGCCCATCGGTGAAGTCAGGATTGTGAACGTATTCAACATCATTTTGGCTCAGGGTTTCCTGTACCAACTTGGCTTCGTGTCCTGTTACAACAATTGTATGATCGACCTGGCTCTCGCCAATATTATCTGCAACCCATTTTACAAGGGGTTTGCCGTGCCATTTTTGGAGGAGTTTATTTTCCGGTCCCATCCTTCGAGACTGCCCTGCTGCCAAAAGAATAGCGGTTACTTTGGGGGCGTTATGAGAGATTTCGGAAGGTATTTGTTCTCTTGGTTGTGGGCGTGTCGGAATTTCAGAGAGCAACCCGCCGCACCCCATTTGCATGATTGTATTCCGGTTGACGTTCAACCCAGCAAGAATACGCTGCAAGATCCAGTCAAATCCATTTAGCTTAGGTGATCTGGCGCAACCGGGTAAGCCGATGATCTTACACCCCGAATGATTGCCCAGCAAAAGTAAATTTCCCGGATCTACAGGCATTCCAAAATGCTCTATGTCGCCACCCGAAAGCTCTAGCCCTTTGGGCAGGGCATCTTGTCTGTCAACAATTGCTGAAGCGCCAAATATCAGGATGAGGTCGTGATTACTCTTGCGTAGGGTGTTAATGGCTGTGGCAATTGCGGTGGGGGTATGATCAACAATAGTTGTCTCTGAAAGTTCATTCGCACAGGACTTGAGGCGCTGGTTCACAACCATCTGTGTTTTTGCCAGGACAGATTTTTTTGTTTGCGGTAATTGGGTCAGGATAAGGCCCGTTTTAAACCTTTTGAAGGGATGGACGGTAAGTTGAGCTAATCCTTTGGTTTGTTCCAGAGCTTGCGATGGGGCAGCTAACGGAATGATTTTTGCTGTGGCCACGAGCTGATCCGGATGGACAACACTATAGGGTGAAAGCGTCGCAAGTGTGATGGCCTCGTCGACTGAATTAATCTTATCAATATCTTGTGGAGTGGTTTCAAAAACACCGTGTTCTGTACTGTAAATGTTACAGCGCCCTGTAAAGGCCAGGCTTGTTTTGACGCCTCTGCCAGAAACAAACTGCCCAAGCTGAGCGGCGGCAAGGTCTTCGTGAATGTCGTGTTCTTCTAGCCGGATTGTGGTGATGGTTGCAATGTCTGACATCAGCAGATCATTGATGTCAGATGATGTCAGATGGTGCCCTTTGCCCAAACGACCTTTGTGACTGTTGATCGAATGCGCCAGATAGGTGCCTTCCGCATCCCCGGTTTTGATTTCAGCGTAGATCACGTCCTGTCCCCATGACGGAGGTCTTTTGTAATTGAGGCTAAAATGGATACAGCAATTTCAGCGGGGTTTTTTGCCCCGATATCCAGCCCAATCGGACCTTCTATCCGTTCAAGGTTATTTAAATTTTTCAGACGATCAAGCCGTTTGGCGTGGGTTCTCTTACTACCTAAGGCGCCGATATAAAAGGCGTCAGACTGTAGTGATGCTACCAGCGCGGGGTCGTCCAGTTTGGGGTCATGAGTAAGCAAAACAACGGCAGTTCTGTGATCAGGTTTGAGAACTTCCATGGCCTCGTCTGGCCATTCGTTGGTGATGTTGCAATTCGGAAAGCGGGTCTTGTTACCAAATGCACTGCGCGGATCAATAAGAATAACCTCGTAACCCGCTGATTGTGCCATGGGTACGAGGAATTGTGATATATGGACGGCACCAACGATAATCAGACGTAGAGGCGGATTGAAAACTTGGATAAATGTTTCGCTGTTTTCAGTCGCGTGAACATATGATTTGTCGTCACGTACAGCTGATTTCAGGATATCCAATAAGGGATGATCTGCATCTGGTCTTTGGGGATATACTAGCTCCTGTTCACCGCTTTTCAGGTCTGTGAGTAAAACGGTGGTTTCCTTTGCCGATTTAGCGCGGTTTAGTTGATCGAGTGTTATGCGCTTCATGCTGCTTCCAATCGTTCAACATATACCTGAATGGTCCCGCCACAGGCCAAGCCAACGTCCCAAGCCTGTTCATCGTCGACACCAAATTCCAAAATACCGGCTTTGCCGTGGTCCATAATTTCTAGGGCTTCTTGAATCACAGCACCTTCGATACAGCCACCACTGACAGAACCAAGCATGGTCATGTTCTGGTCTATGATCATTATGCTGCCAGCCTGACGCGGTGATGATCCCCATGTTTTAATAACGGTTGCCAGAGCAACCTGGCGACCTTCGTCTAGCCAACGAGCTGCGGTTTTCAATAGGTCTTCAGCAGATGTTTCACTTACTTGTGGTTCAATCATTCTTGGTGGTCCGTTACTGTGCGGGGCGTCTGGTATTTTGCAGGCTTTCGATCAAACCTTCCAGACTATTTATATTGTGAGCACTTCTAAATTCATCAACATGGGGCAGCATTAATTTAATTCCGCGGGCCTTTGCCTGAAATGCGTCGTATCTGAGCAATGGGTTTAGCCATATGAGCTTTCGACAGGATTTGTGTAAGCGATCCATTTCCAATGCAAGATCGTAGGCGCCATCCCTCTCTAAACCGTCGGTGATCAAAAGAACATTTGCGCGTTGACCCAAAACACGACGTGACCAGTGCTGATTGAAATCGTGTATAGCGCTGCTGATCCGTGTTCCCCCTGACCAGTCATCTATTTGTTGTCCGACCGCGGCGAGGGCTTCATCGACGTCCTTATATTTCATCTGTCTGGTGATGTTGTGTAATTCAGTACCAAAGGTGAAGCTATGGATACGGTCGCGAGCAGAACTAAGGCTGTGAATGAAATGGAGCAACATTCTGCTGTATTCACTCATAGAGCCAGAGATATCACAGAGAATGACCAGTGGTGCTCGCTGTACCTTTTTTGCTTTATATTTCAGCTCAATAATATCTGCACCACGTTTCATTGATGCCTGCATTGTTTTGCGGGTATCAATACGTTGCTTCTGTACGGATGGAGAAAAGCGTCGAGTGGTGATTAGCTCAGCAGGTAGTTGCAAACGTTTAATGAGCTCCAATGCTTTTTGCTGTTCTTCGGCACTCATTTGTTCAAAGTCTTTATGGCGAAGCACTTTCTCGTCAGAGCTGGTGAGCCTAGCGTCAAACTCGACCTCTAATTCTTCGTCCTCTTTTTCTTTTGGGGGCTGGTTCTTTTGTTCTGGCGCGAATGCCTGACTCACCCGCTTGAGGGCTTTGTCTTTTTCGTCTTGTGGCGCGTTTTCAAGGAAGGTGGTTGGCAACAGCAATGACATTGCCCGTTCCAAAAATTCGGGGTTGCGCCAAAAGATGTGAAAGCATTGATCAAAAATCTCTTGTTGATCTCTGCTGGTAATAAAAAGGCATCGGAAGGTGTCATAGATATCGTCACGCCTTGTTAGCCCAGAAAATTGAATGGCCTCTATTGCTTCCAAAACACGCGTTGGCGGAAGGGAAATCCCTGCCTTCCTGAGGGTTCGGGCAAAGTGGAGAATATTCTCTGCCAGATAACCTTTATCATGGGGCGTGTTGCGTTGTGAGCTTTGTTGAACCATAAGGCGTTACCCTATTTGATCCATCTCTGTTTGTACTTTCCTTAAAATTTCTGAAGCTTCACTGCCCTGAATACGGCTTATGTCATCCTGATATTTCAAAAGAACACCTAAGGTATCACTGACGATTTCTGGTGCCAGCGAGACGCGATCCAGCTGTGTTAACGCATTGGTCCAGTCAATGGTTTCTGCAATACCGGGCTGTTTAAAAATTTGAGGGTTTTTGCGTAACTCCTGAACGAAAAGAACAACTTCATTACTGAGCTGTTCGGCTGCATCCGGTGCTTTGAGTTTGAGGATCTCAAGCTCTCGTAGGGCATCAGGATAATCAACCCAATGATAAAGGCATCGACGTTTTAAGGCGTCGTGAATTTCCCGGGTTCGATTAGATGTGATGATGACAATTGGTGGCTCTTCTGCCTTGATTGTTCCAAGCTCGGGAATAGTAATCTGATAGTCAGAGAGCACTTCCAATAAATAAGCTTCAAAAGCTTCGTCTGCACGATCCAGCTCATCTATAAGCAAAACGGGGCTTTTGCCATTGTGGCTTTCCAAAGCTTCCAGCAATGGACGCTTTATTAAAAACTCTGGACCAAAGATATCCTTGGATAACCCCGCGCGATCTGTCGCCCCTGCAGCTTCAGCAATACGGATTTCAACCATTTGCCGGGTATAGTTCCATTCATAAACGGCGGTGTTTATATCAAGGCCTTCATAACATTGAAGACGTAGTAAAGGCCGATCCAGAGTTGCAGAGAGTACTTTTGCGATTTCAGTCTTTCCAACCCCGGCTTCACCTTCGAGAAACAGCGGGCGTTGCATGTTCAAGGCAAGGTGAATCACCGTGGCAAGAGAACGGTCGGCGACATATTTTCCGTTGGCTAAGTTTTG
>NZ_CAKZMP010000285.1 GCF_937128705.1 uncultured Kiloniella sp.
CAAAACCAAATCACCCCACAAGCGACACACCCGATATTTAATATCGGGTGTCCTTCTTTGGCCTCCAAACAGAACCTTATTCGCCACGGGGGAAGCGCGCATTTCCTTCCAGAACATTAAGATCCATATGGTTACGCATGTATCGCTCTGATGCCTTTTGTAAAGGCTGAAAGTCCCAAGGAAAATAACCGCCGTTGCGCAAGGCTTCATAAACAACCCAGCGACGCGCCTGACTTTCACGCACTTGCGCATCAAACAAGGACATGTCCCATCTATCTTGGACTTTCGCCATAAATTCTTTGACCAAGCCTGAATAACGTCTCTCTTCAGCTAAATTATTTAACTCATGAGGATCTACTTCTAGATCAAAGAGTTGCCGCGGGTCCAATTCACAGAATGTGAATTTATATTTTTCCTCACGAATAGCCACCAACGGCGCATAAGAACCTTCTGCAGCATATTCCATATAAACCGGGCTGACCCGTTCCCGTCCCTGCATTAACGGAATCAAGCTCTCGCCATCCGTCCAGGGTTCAACTTGGCTCAAATCAACACCGGCAAGATCAGCGAGGGTCGGAACGACATCCAGATTTGAAACAGGCGTATTTACCAACCCCGTATCACTGTTCGGAACTGAAATCATCAAGGGAACACGCGCGGAACCTTCGAAGAAATTCATCTTGAACCACAGCCCGCGTTCCCCCAGCATATCGCCATGATCAGAACAGAAAACGATGATCGTATCATCGCGTATCCGACAACGATCAAGAACACTGACAAGCTCGCCGACCTTATGATCCAAATAGGAAATATTCGCGAAATATGCCTGACGCGATCGCCTCACATTCTCGGGCTTGATATCGAAATTCTCATAGTCATTCGCAAGATATATACGTTGGGAATGTGGGTCTTGATCATCATAAGGAATCTGATCAACCACTGGCTCCAAGTGTTCACAATCGTTATAGAGATCCCAAAATTCACGACGGGCAACGTAAGGGTCGTGTGGATGCGTAAAGCTAACAGTCAAACACCAAGGACGTTTTTCATTACCTTGCTCACGAGCAAGTTGATAAAGTTTTTGTTGGGCATGAAATGCGACTTCATCATCATATTCCATCTGATTACTTATTTCCGCCACTCCGGCTTCAGTGACAGAACCAAGGTTATGATACCACCAGTCAATGCGCTCGCCGGGCTTTCTGTAATCAGGCGTCCACCCAAAATCAGCAGGATAGATATCCGTCGTCAGACGATCTTCAAAACCATGAAGCTGATCCGGTCCAACAAAATGCATCTTTCCGCTCAGACAGGTGTAATACCCTGCCCTCCGCAGATGGTGTGCATAGGTCGGAATGTCTGACGCATATTCAGCCGCATTATCATAAACCCTTGTTCTCGAAGGCAGCTGCCCCGCCATAAATGACGCACGTCCCGGCGCACAAAGGGGACTTGCCGTATAGTTATTTTGAAAGCGCACAGACTTTTGTGCCAGAGCCTTGAGATGAGGCGCATGAAGAAAATCAGCAGGACCATCTGGGAATAATGTTCCGTTTAACTGATCAACCATGATGATCAAAATGTTTGGTTGCGCGCTCATTGCCAGGATCCTCTATCTAAAAAACATCATCTGAGATATCAACAATTCGATTGACCTCAAGACATAACAAAAATTACGATCAAAATTGTATTACAAATAAATTCCAGCTTGTAGACTGAGATTCCATATGGCTGTCATAAATAATTTAGACAACAAGCTTCACACCCACATCGCTGAATTACACGCCTTCGATGTCGCAAGCAGACTGGGAAGCCTAACCAAAGCCGCTGCACAGCTCAAAATCACTCAACCAGCTCTCAGCCAAAAAATCAAACGACTGGAAGCTTTTGTTGGCGAGCCTCTTTTCCTGCGCCAAAATCGCGGTGTGAAGCTAACCCCCACAGGAAAAGCTCTCTTTGATTCTGCACACGAAAACCTTCAATCCCTTCGCGATATTTTTGGGAATATCGAGAATAGAAAATCAACGAAACAAGTGCGCATCAGCACTGATTTTGCCTTTGCGGGGCACTGGCTAGTCCCACGTTTGGCAGAACTGAGGAATGATCTACGCGGTATAGATATTCAGGTTTTCACGTCCCAAACCCCCAATAACCCGCTTACATTTCAAAGCGACCTCATCATTTCGTTAAAAACGTCACCTCAGACAGATACGCGAAATCATATTCTTTTTGAAGAAGAAGTCTTTGCAATATGCAGCCCCCAATTTCTTGAAGAACATGGTCCCTTTCAAAATGTTTCAGATATAGGGAATAATCCCTTACTTGATTTAACCGCATCACCAGACGCAATCTGGCATAATTGGGAAAGCTGGCTAAAACAGCAAGGCGTAAAAAAATCAACACAAACAACCGCTGTTGGCCTAAGCAATTATAGCCTTGTCATTCAAGCCGCTATAAGGAATCAAGGTCTTGCCCTTGGCTGGAAAGGGCTTATTGAAGAGCATCTTGAACAGAACGATCTTGTAATTGCCTGGCCACACTCGGTGCGAAGTGATCGGTCTTATTGTCTTCAACAAAGAGACGATGCGTCGCCGCATGTCAAAAAGGTTTACAACTGGATCAAGACGAACTCTTCGCGAAGCTCATAGATCAATAAAAATACCTCTACTTGCCTCTTCTTACAGGAGCTCTTATATGAAAAGACATATATTTATGCCTTTTTGAGAGTCCCATGTTATTCGCACGTCCGACAACTCCCCTTAGCTCAGGGGAATTCATAGCCCTTATGGCTTTTTTAATGTCACTGGTTGCCTTGTCAATTGATGCCGTTATGCCTGC
>NZ_CAKZMP010000286.1 GCF_937128705.1 uncultured Kiloniella sp.
GGTTTTGCTTATGATTTTCTTCCATTGGGTTAAGCGACGGAATCTAAACTTATGTTCAGCGATCTTTCAAAAGCATTTGGTCAAACAGGTGATCCGGCTTTCAGAAAAGTGTTTTTTATCTCTACGGCTATTTCGCTGGTAATCTTTGCGCTTCTTTGGAGCTTGGCAGGATATGGCGTCAGCTTTTTGGATGGATTGATCGCAGGATGGGCTGAATCTGATGGTTGGATAACCAGTGTGTTAGTCACAGTTGCCGAAGCGATCTCCTGGATAGGTGTTGCTTTTTTGAGTATCATGCTCTTCCCTTCAGTTATGTTGATTATCATTCCTTTTTTTCTGGAAGATATTGCAAAGGCTGTTGAGTCTAAATTTTATCCTGAACTAGGGGAAGGACGCCAACCGCCTGTGGGTGAAACGATTTTAGGATCAATACAGTTTGTTGGCGTGACGTTGCTGGTAAATATTATTGCTTTGCCACTGTATTTTATTCCGCTCGTAAACCTTTTTGCCTTCTATTTAATCAACGGTTATCTGCTTGGGCGTGAGTATTTTGAAATGGTAGCGCAGCGTCGCTTGGTTTTAAGAGAAGCAAAGTTGCTGCGTAAGCAGTTTAGTGGCCGCGTCATTATCGCAGGTTTCTTTCTTGCATTTTTGTTGACGGTTCCAATTCTAAATATTGTTATGCCAATCTGGGCGACGGCTTTTATGCTTCATCGGTTTGAGCGAATTCGGCGGGACGTTGCGTAGATAGTAAAAGAATGCGCAACTGTAAAAAATTTCTTCTTCTTGTCATTCTGACAATGACCCTCAGTGCTTGCGGTAATGCTGCGAAGCGTAAAGTGGTTATTGTTGGCTCGGAACCACTACAGTCTTCTCAAGATAACACGAGCAATACTGAAGAAAAGAACGCAGAACCAAGTCGTGGTGATACTGCGGATCAACCCGAAGAACTGGCAGCTTTGAGCTATGATGCGGCTCCGTTGGAACCTGACGTCAACGATGATCCCAAGCAGTTATTAGGAATTGATACAAAAGCGTTAGAGGCCTTGCTTGGAAAACCATCATTGGTGCGCAAGGAAAATCCCGCTGTGATTTGGCAATACAATGCAGAAAGCTGTGTTCTGGATCTGGTGCTTTATGACTCTGTAACGTCCTATGTCGAGGCGCGGGATGAACAGGTGAGGCCTATGGACAACCGTAAATGCTTGCGTCGGCTGCTTTTGTCTAAACAGTAGTGTTTTACACTTTTATCCCGCCAAATAATTTTGGTGGGATATTTCTGATAAAAGCATTAAGCTTTAAGGGCTATAGCTTTGTTGTATCAGGGATAAAGGCTTATGCTGAGTTCAGAAGGTTCAATTTCCAGCGCAGAAAATCTTCTTTTTAATGCTGTTTTACGCCCTAATCGAAGCCTGAGTAAGAAGGGCTTTAGGTTTTTGATGGTGTTTATTCTGAGCATTATTTTCATTAGTAGTTTAGGTTTCTTTCTTGCGGGGGCATGGCCTGTTCTTGGTTTTTTGGGGCTGGATGTTGCCTTAATCTATTTTGCTTTTCGATTTAGCTACCGATCTGGTGGACAGTATGAATTGATTGAGATGACAGAGAATGAGATGCTTGTGACTAGGGTTAATCCTTGGGGGCAAAAGACATCTTTCTCTTTCCAGCCGTATTGGATGCAAGTGTCATTTGAAGAACAGGACGAGGAAAATGTCCTGATTTTGAGCTCACATGGTCGATCTGTATCTCTTGGACGGTTTCTTGCCCCTGTGGAGCGAAAGGAACTTGCGGGAAAACTTATTTCAGTGCTCAATCGTATCAAACAAAATTCGTTGTAACACACCAAGAGGAATAATACGTGCCGGGTGTCTATGGTTCAGCTGAACCACTGTTTCTTTTGCTTTTTGCTTTGGGTATCGAGGCATTGTACGGAGGCGTATTTTTCCTTGAAAAATGGTTACCGAAACCGCGCCGTTTATTGGCCGGGATAATTGTCCGCTTTGACCGCCTTCTTAATGATTCGACGTCTTCGTCCAGCATAGCTGTTGTGACTGGCGGGTTAAGTGCCATTGTGTTGATTTTTCTTGCTGCCCTCGTCGGCTTTGGGATTTCTTTGGTTAGCTTAAACGCACCTTTTCTGTGGTTGATCGAAGTTTTTATGATTGCTTTATGCTTGGATTATCGCAATCAACAGGTTCGAATGCGGAAAGTACGCAAAGCTTTGGCTTTAAAAAGCTATATTACGGTCCGTGGTGAATTGTATCCTTTAGTTTCATCTCTTTTCCGCATGAGAGACCTTGAAAAATTATCTGAAAGCCAATTGGCAGCGGCTTGTGTTGGGGGTATGGCGCGTGGATTTGTCGAAGGTTTCCTTACCCCCGTTTTCTGGTATGCCATATTGGGCCTACCCGGACTTTTTGTGCAGCAAGCCGTTTATCAGGGGGCACTGTTTTATAAGCAGCGCTATTTGCAGGCACCGCAGGAAAAGCACTTTAGTCAGATGTATTTTATCCTTGAGCGGATATTTATTGTTGTGCCTGACGCGCTTGCTGCGCTGATGTTTATCGTTTCTACCCTGTTCATTCCCAAAACATCTTTTTCGCAATCATTCATCAGATGTTGGCGGGGCAAGCATATGGCAGATGCCGCACTTGGCGGTGCTTTGCAACTGGATTTGTCCCAACCAAGTCCGACGAACTGGCGACAGGAACTAGAGCGAGGGAACATGATTGTGCTGATTGCGGGCATTATGGCCGTTGGTCTTATTGCAGGTGCGATTCTGGTTCGTTTTGCTTTTTAAATCCCCCCTTAAAACTAGGGATAAATTAAAACCCCTGTCAGGGTTACACACTCTGACAGGGGGAAATCTTTATTGTTTATTTTAGGCGGTGTTTATTGGGGCATCGCAGCGCGCAGTTTATCTGAATGCGGATTTGAGAAGGCGCGTTCTATGGTAATTTTTTTCGGGGTGGCTCCTGCGCCGTAGTAACTACTGTTATAACTTTCCCGGGTAAAAAGTTTCGCACCTTCGAAAGCACCACCTCCGAAAAGGCCGACAGAGCTGGAGAAGGCATAAACATCAACGTCAAGATTCGCTGTTGTTGAGGCTTCTACTCCCGCACCAAAGGGGCCGACGGCAAGCGAAAGGTCACCACCAAATTTGATTTCACTATCCAAAATGGCATCGACAGCGCCTTGATTCATAAGCGTAAAGACCACTTCGGAAACTTCGCCACCGATCTGTAAACCAATGCTACCTGCTGCGAGAGTATAAAAGGACGGGTTGCTCCAAGTGCCATCGGCTCCACGGACCAGAAGGACACCTGATCCTCCCTCACCACCAATAATAAAGCCGCCTTTGACCAATTGGGGAATGATGATGATCCCTTTGGATTGTTTGGCGAATTCCTGCAATTTGGAATAGTCAGGATTGCTGAGCATTTTTTCCAGTGTGTAGCGGGATTCTGCAACGAGCTCTTCGGCATCGCTTGCGGCTTGCACTTGATAAGAAAAAGATACTGCAAAAAGGGCGGTCAGGAATATCAATTTGGATGAAATGGCAGAAGTGAAAGCCTGTCTGAGGCTTTTGATCATGTCGTTCTCCTCGCTCGAAAGCGGTTGTTAAGGACGGATATGGTTAATTCTGCAAAGCAGTATCGCAGGAAAATACCAGAAAAGGCAGAGACAATTTGTGTCAATTAGCATAATTTATTGTCTTCTATGAAAAGGATTTTACGACAATACTTATAAAACAGGCTGATTCATTATCGGTTGTCACGCAAATCAGTAATTTCCTTTAATCCAAAATAAAAAGCCAAGCCCACTTTAAGCGCTTTGGTTTGGGGAGTCTGAGTATGCAGAGTTTAGGAACCTATGATTATGTGATTGTCGGTGCCGGAACGGCAGGCTGTGTCCTGGCAAATCGGTTGTCAAAAGACCCGAACAATTCGGTCCTTTTGTTAGAGGCGGGTGGCAAAGATAACTATCACTGGATTCATATTCCTGTTGGCTATCTCTATACCATCAACAATCCTCGAACCGATTGGTGTTTTTCAACAGTTAAGGAGAAGGGATTGAATGGTCGCTCTTTAAGTTATCCTCGCGGTAAAGTCTTGGGTGGCTGTTCTTCAATAAATGGCATGATCTATATGCGCGGTCAGGCCCGTGATTATGATCAATGGCGACAGATGGGAAATACAGGTTGGGCGTGGGACGATGTTCTTCCCCTTTTCAAACGGGGAGAGAGTTACCACAAAGGAGATTCAGAGTTTCACAGCGGTGGGGGCGAACTTCGGGTTGAAGAACAACGCTTGTCCTGGACAATCCTTGATCGCTTCCAAGAAGCTGCTGCAGAAGCTGGTATCCCAGTCACAAAAGACTTCAATCAGGGGAATAATGAAGGGGTTGGGTATTTTGAAGTAACCCAAAAAAAAGGGGTACGTTTCAGCGCAGCTCGTGCTTTCCTTCATCCGGTTAAAGATCGAAAAAACCTGACCGTTCTCACACAAGCACAGGCACGAAAAATATTACTTGAGGATAAGATCGCCAAGGGACTAGAGCTTGATTTTCAGGGCGTGCGTTCAGAAGTGAAGGTCCGAAAAGAGCTTATTTTATCTGCGGGCGCCGTGGCGTCCCCAGTGCTGTTACAAAGCTCTGGTATCGGCGCGGGAGAGCTTTTGGCACAGCATGGTGTTGAGGTGCAGCACGAGCTTGCTGGTGTTGGCAAAAACTTGCAGGATCATTTGCAAATTCGCACCGTATTTCAGGTCTCTGGTACAAAAACGCTTAATGAAATGTCGCATAGCCTTTTTGCCAAAGCGGGTATGGCGGTGGACTATGCCTTGTTTCGAAAAGGACCCTTGTCTATGGCACCAAGCCAGTTAGGGTGCTTTGCAAAGAGTAATCCGGGATTGGAAACACCTGATCTGGAATATCACGTGCAACCGCTTTCGACAGATAAGCTGGGTGATCCTCTCCATAAGTTTTCTGGCTTTACCGCTTCTATCTGTAATCTACGTCCGGAATCAAGAGGCTATGTTCACCTCAGTGATCCAAACGGGAAGAACATGCCAACTATTGCGCCGAATTATCTTTCGACCGAAGGGGACCGGCAGGTGGCCATTAATGCGATTAAACTGACACGTAAA
>NZ_CAKZMP010000287.1 GCF_937128705.1 uncultured Kiloniella sp.
TGACGGCAACCACAGCCCCGTCGAAAATGCCGCCGTCATGGCTGGCATCTCAGCTTATGAGCTTTTCACCCGTGTCAGTGACAGAACTGTTCGGAAGTATGTTTGAAGTTATTAATTTTTGCGGGTAGCCCGTAATAAATAGCAATTGGGGTCGAACGTCCCGTCTGCGTAGGTAAATTTATATTTTATTTCAATAACGTCAATTCGTTGATTATTAAATTGATAAGCCTTGATATTTTCAAAAAGATCATCTCCCCCAACATAATCTCCTGTATAAAATTGCCAAACACCAAATGGTAATATGGCTTTGTCCTCTAGCGTTTTTATTTTTCGACCGTTAATGGGGTTAATATGTATAATCGGAAAATACTCAGGTTCAATTTTCTTTCCATTTCCTCTGAAATCGATGACTTTAATCGACCACATCGGGTCCTCATAAAATTCCTTATTCGGGCTTGGAAAAACATTAAAGTCTAAATAAAGCGTGTTATCGTTATAGGTTTGTTCTGAAACAAGAAAATCTTTTTCTTCATTACATTGATCTTTTAATTGATCAGCATACGAAACTGTCGTGTTTAAAAGCCCAAGTAACAAGACACTTAATACAAATTGCTTCATTTTCTCCACTCTTAACTCTGCGAAACTATAAATTACGTTCTTTTTTTACTGCCTCTAATACTTGTTCTAACCAAAGCACAATCTCACTTTCCAATACAGAAAAACTAACCCCAGAATTATTCCAAAATTGCACTCTTTCAGTATTGTTATATTTATCGCTTAAGATTTCGAGCAATAGCGCGTGCACTTCTTGTCTTTGTGCAGGAGAAAAACCTTGAGCAATATCCGTTATGCCAGAGAAAAAATCAGGATGGACTAATAGAAAATCTTGATGGATTAACATTCCAAAGGTGAGCCAAATTTCAGGCGTATTATTTAAAATATCTTCCATAGCTATAAAGAACCATCCAATGTAGTTAGTTGGATAAAAAAAACGAGTGAAAGAATTACTCTCACCCGTTTTAATTTGAATAATTTTTAGATGTATATCAAGTCTTTGCTTTCAACTCCAACCGCCTATCATGCAAGATCGGTTCGGTATAACCAGACGGTTGTACTGCACCTTTCAAGACCAGATCACAAGCGGCCTGAAAGGCGATTGAGGTGTCGAAATCATCGGCCATTGGTTTATACGCTGGGTCATTTGCATTTTGCCCGTCGACGACGGTTGCCATGCGTTTCATGGTTTCCATGACTTGGGATTCTGTGCAGATGCCGTGGTGGAGCCAGTTGGCGATGTGTTGGGAGGAAATGCGCAGGGTTGCGCGGTCTTCCATCAGGCCGACGTTGTTGATGTCGGGAACTTTGGAACAGCCGACGCCGTGATCGACCCAGCGGACAACATAGCCCAGAATGCCTTGGGCGTTATTATCCAGTTCGCGTTGTACCTCTTCCGGTGACCAGTTGGTGTCTTTGGCAACGGGGACTGACATCAAATCGTTGAGCGAAGCACGCTCTCTTTGCGCCAGTTCCTTTTGACGGTCAAAGACGTTGATATCGTGATAATGGGTGGCGTGCAGGGTTGCCGCTGTGGGGGATGGAACCCAAGCCGTATTCGCGCCCGCTTGCGGGTGTCCGGACTTTTGATCCAGCATATTGGCCATCAGATCCGGCATGGCCCACATACCTTTGCCGATCTGTGCGCGGCCACTGAGGCCACAGGCAAGGCCGATATCTACATTCCAGTCTTCATAGGCCTTGATCCATGCGGCGTTTTTCATATCGCCTTTGCGGATCATGGGACCAGCTTCCATAGTTGTGTGGATTTCATCGCCTGTGCGATCAAGGAATCCCGTGTTGATAAAGAACACCCGATGTTTGGCGGCACGGATTGCTTCTTTTAAATTCAGCGTGGTCCGGCGCTCTTCATCCATAATTCCGATTTTGAGGCTATGACGTTTAAGCCCTAATAGATCTTCAACCTTCGTGAAAATCTTGTTGGCAAAAGCTACTTCGTCAGGCCCGTGCATTTTGGGTTTTACGATATAGACAGAGCCTGTCCGGCTGTTGCGTAATGAAGCGCCATTAGAACCAGAAGACTTCAGAAGATCGTGTTTGGCAATAACCGCCGTGATCATGGCATCCATCAAACCTTCGGGAACTTCACGGGCGTCATCCCCGACCAGAATAGCCGGATTGGTCATGAGGTGGCCAACATTGCGAACCAGCATCAGGCTCCGACCTTGCAAGGCAAGGCTTTCACGAGAATTTGTCTGATAAACTCGATCATCTTTCAATCGACGGGTGATGGTTTTGCCGCCCTTTTGCAGATCCGTGGACAGGTCGCCACGCATCAGGCCAAGCCAGTTACGATAGACAGCAACCTTTTCCTCGGCATCAACCGCTGCGACGGAATCTTCACAATCCATAATGGTTGAGAGCGCAGCCTCGACAATAACATCGGCAACACCCGCCGGATCGGTCTTGCCAATGGGATGCTTACGATCAACAGAGATTTCGAGATGTAATCCATTGTGACGGATCAAAAGACCAAAGGCGGTATTGAGATCACCGCGATAACCTCTGTATTCAGCTTCCTCTGAAAGGGTTGCACGCTGACCGTTTTCCAGTGTCGCAACCAGCTTGCCTTCGTCGATTTTGTAACACACAACATCTTTATGAGAACCACCGTTCAACGGTGCGGCCTGATCCAGAAAATTCTTGGCCCAGTCAATGACCTTTTGCCCGCGAACAGGGTTAAATCCAGCCTGTTTTTCTGCGCCATCCGTTTCAGGGATTGCATCGGTGCCATAGAGCGCATCGTAAAGGCTTCCCCAACGCGCATTTGCTGCATTCAGCGCATAACGCGCATTCATCACAGGCACCACAAGCTGTGGTCCGGCGACAGAGGTTATTTCTTCGTCCACATTTGCTGTTTCGATGGTGAAATCAGCGCCTTCGGGAACCAGATAACCGATTTGTTCCAGAAATGATTTATACGCCGCATGATCTGTAATGGGGCCGGGGTGGGTTCGATGCCAGTCATTCAGTTGGCCTTGCAGTTCTGCCCGTCGCGCGAGCAACTTTGCATTTTCCGGCATAAGATCCAGCAGAAGATCATTCATACCAGCCCAGAAAACATCCGAGGCAACACCTGTTCCGGACAGGGCTTCGTTATTCATAAAATTATGCAGCGTTTTATCTATTTGTAGCGCGCCGACCTTAATGCGATCAGTCATTGTTATCTGTCCCAGTCTTATGATTAATCTGAATAGTAAAAATTATTATATTCGGCCAAGTATAAGGCAACTTTACCAAGCGCGTATTAAGGAATTTTCAGAATAGCACCTGTGCCGTCGAACCAATATTCTTCCAAGTTTGCTGTTCCTTCGTCTGCGGGACCTTTTCTGTCCACAATCAGGAAATCCTGTGTCGGTTCCAGAACCAGTAAGGGATGATGCCAAATATTTTTCGCATACTGTACTCCCTGACTTCCCGATGCCATAAAGGCACGACAGCCCGCAGGTGTCGGGATTTCGTCTTCACAAACCACAACC
>NZ_CAKZMP010000288.1 GCF_937128705.1 uncultured Kiloniella sp.
GAATGCCAGCTTTGCTTCCTTTGGTAAAGAAACGCTCAAGCCCTTTATGTTTAAAACTCTTGATCATAACAATCACACTATACGCGTTACGCGCATAGTGCAACACATTACATTTAAGAAACTGAATTTATTGTTGCGACCTCTCTAAGTACAAAAGTGGCAATCTTGGGAATATTTTACACCACCTAATGTTACTTACATTTATGAATGAAACAAAATGACTCTTGAAACCTGGACAGGGAATTTTTCTGAACTTTCAGCTAAATGTTCATCTTTTTTAAGGGAAAAAGGATTTTCAGGAATAACAACTCGCTCATTAAGAAACTACTTTGATAAAGGGTGTATTTCTGCCGGCAACAGATCTGGTCGTAATGTTCATTACAGCCAAGATCATATAATTCAAGTTTTAATGGTTAAACACTTTTTATCTCAAGGGTTCACATTAAAGCAAATATCAACCCACCTCTTAAATCACACGGATACAGAGTTAAAATCATTATTTTCCACACTCTCATTAGAAGTTAAATTTATCAGAACTTCATGGGATACCTTTTGTGTTCTTTGATGAAAGAAATATTAACATTCGTTCCTCGAATCAATCTACAATTCGTGGGTTCTATTTAAGCGACCTTTTACACAAAGTATTTTTGACAAAACAAACTACGCAGTTATGTGAGATGACACTAATTGGGTTCTATTAATAGATCAGTGACATTTTAGGAGGCATCTTCGAACTATATTATAATTAGCACCTTATAATAGTATCTTGTATAAATTTTAATGACGATTTACAGATGCCCTTTCGTAAATAATCCAACGGCGATACATCATCAAAAACCGTTTACTTTTTTAAAGCTTCGGTAATCCCCCCCCTTTAACTCAATGAGTTAAAGGGGGGGGATTATTTTTAGAGACTATCAGTTAGATACGCCTGTATTAACTCTTGATCACACTTGCCATTTAGACATCCACGTATTCAAGGTGTAAAAAATATGGTTTACAATTTCTGGGCCCGGAGCTTCTGTATTGGGGTCTTTCACTAAATAGTATGAATTTTTGGTTTTAATCATTCCAGTAGCTAAATCCGTTTTTACCACGATGGATGTCATCCACTCTGTTCTTTGGTTTTCAGAATATCCGACAAGATGACTTGAGATAAGTTCCCCCTTCTGATCACGGAAAGACACCATATTCCAATTACGGATTGTATCTTTTACCGCGGATAGAGGAGTGTCTATTGCACAGGAAAGTAGCTGTAATGTTTCATCAGTTGTAACTTCTACAGCACCGATTTTTTTAAGTTTTTGATTGAGATCATCAAGTGTCTTCATAAACAATGTCCTTTATTTAAATAACATCAAGCTCTTCGGCAAAGCGGTGCTTTTGCCTCTGAGTTTGATCGAAATATTTGAGAATTTTTGGTTTATTTTTGAAAAATTTAAACATGATTGCTTCTCCTTTCACGCAAGGGAAAGAAAGGAGAAGCGGTTATGTTCAATGATTACGCCTAATTTGCGTTATCTAGGACAGCCCCTATTATATAAACGAGCTGAAGGGACAAAATAATGCAACGAGTAAAGATACAATCAAGCGACAGGTCGGCTGTAATCACAAAAGCTGTAATTCGCGCTGGTGATCAACTCGGTCTTAAGCAAAAAGAAATTTCCGATATTCTTGGTCTTTCTGAAGCGACTATTTCTCGCATGAAAAAGGGCGAATACTTTCTATCAGAAGAAAAGAAAGACTTTGAGATCGCAGCTCTATCGATTCGGTTGGTTAGAAGTTTGGATGCGATTGTTGGCGGAGATCCTAAAGCTAGAACAAGCTGGATTAGAAGCCATAATGCCTATTTAAATCAGGCCCCTCTTGAATTAATGAAAACAATAACAGGCTTGATGGATGTCATTAATTACGTGGACTTCAGACGAGCTCAAGTCTGAAATAATTACATTTTCTCCCCACGAAGTATGGAGGGTCGTTGAAGCACAGCATGTCGTCTCTACAATAAAGCTGGTTGATGACTTGGAGGAACAACAACTTCTTGAGGAAATTCAGGAAGACGTAAAGCCGGTTTTACAGCCTGAGTTGAAGGACTTTCATTATCTTCTTGCCTTAAAGCTTTCACGTTCTAACTAAACTAATAACCTTTGATTGAATTAGATAGGCCTCTTTTCTCCTTTTTACTCTTATATTCAAGGTTATGCCAATAAGGTTGAATATAGAGATTTATATTCAGGCTTATTTGATTTCGGTGGTTGCGGGGGGGGATCTGGGTGTAGAGCTAAGCCCCGATCAGGTTCCCATAGCCCAAAGAAAGATTATCGCCACCTGCCGAAAGATTGGTAAGCCCGTAATCGTGGCTACTCAAATGTTAGATCACATTATTCAAGGTCATTTTTTGCTTATTAATTTCTAAACTATCGCCGGATTTGTGACTTGGTTCAATGTCTGCTAATGGCACAAAGCGGCTAAGAATTTTGATTACAAGTCAATATACTTAGAATCTTACTGAAAAGAAATTGCAGTCAAACCACTAACATCAACCGTAGATCTAACATCAGCTAAATCATATTGATCTTGCATCAATAACCAGCTCTCAGCACTTCGGCCAAGAACAGCTTCAAGCTTAACAGCCATTTCTGCGGATACATCACTTTTCCCGCTGATCAAGCGACCAAAGGTAGAAGAATGCACACCAAGCTTCTTCGAAACTTCATTCGCTGATAACTCCAAAGGATCAAGATAGACTTCTTTGATAAACTCCCCCGGATGCGGTGGATTATATTGTTGATATTCCATTAGTGATAATCCTCGTAATTCACAATATAGACGTTACCATTCTCAAATATGAACGTTATCCGCCAGTTTCCATTGACTGTTATTGACCAAGTATCTGCTCGGTTTCCCGAAAGGTTGTGTAACTTCCACCCCGGCAATTTCATATCTTCGATGGTCATTGCAGTGTGCAGGGCTGACAATTGCAATCTTAACTTAGAAGCGTGGTTTGCCTGAATGCCAGCTTTGCTTCCTTTGGTAAAGAAACGCTCAAGCCCTTTATGTTTAAAACTCTTGATCATAACAATCACATTATACGCGTTACGCGCATAACGCAACATATTACGTTTAAGAAACTGAATTTATTGTTGCGACCTCTCTAAGTACCAAAGTGGCAATCTTGGGAATATTTTACATCACCTAATTTACAATTCGCACCAATAGCTCGACAGATATGTATAACTAAAACTGATTTACAGTGGTAAAGGCGTTTTCGTAAATATTTCGACGGCGACACATTATCAAAAACCGTTTACTTTTTTCCTTTTACGCAAGGGAAAGAAAGGGCGATTGGTCGCTGAAATATAGCGAAATTTACTATACTTCCCTATACTTCTCTAAATTTGCACTTGTTACTTTTTAACCTAAAACGCAAAACACCCCTACCGCTTACGCATGTGGGGACGTTATCGTTGGTTACAAGCACGCAACCAACGATAACTTCAACTGAAGAACAAGCCGCTTTTGGTTGGTAAGGAAGACCGTTGTAGATTCAATAATCTAACTATAGAAACGCACAATAACCTAATTACTAGTAGACATAATACCCTAATTATGATGCAGCCCAATAACCTAACGATTAAATAAAGAAAAACTGATAAAACATGGCTCTACCATCTGAAAAACTAGCCAATTCATTAGAAGCACTAAAAGCACTACAAGATAAAGGTATTGTAGCTATACGCTCTGCTGATCTCTCACGCGGGCAACATGCAGGTGCCGAAACAATTGCTGGTCAGGTTAAAAAAGGCTGGAAATGACATTACCAAGTTACCGCATGACACGTCTTTCTATAGGGTGAAAGCCTCAATTCCAAAAGCACAAGATATTGAGGTTAAAGAAGGCTTGCGGCTTTTTCCTTTACCAGCTTCCCTCGTTGCTTGCTCATCAACAGCATCCAACCGAACTACGCACAGCCCTTGCCCTCATAAAGAACTCGTCTGACATACTTGGCCTTCTTTTAGAAGGGGAGCATAGCAAAGTGGCAGGGCGCTTGGCTGGTGCATTTCGTAATATTGGCCGTGACCGTATCGCTGATGACATACTATCTACAATGAAAGCCGCTGATTTCGATGTAAGAGAGGTCGATCCATTCACAGAGAAAAGGCCTTCCTTGATCAACTACGATCAAATTACTAATAGCTTAGTCTGTCTGGTGATATTTGATATTATTTTCTGTGCATATTTTCCTTGCTAATTCTTCCGTCACTTCGTTTAAGGGAGGTTTGCCTTGTAGAATTGCCTCTTTTATCAGACTCTTTACCACTCTAGATATGGCATCCTTTTGTTTCTGAATGATACCTATCACTTTAAAAGATGTTTTGCTTGAGTATATTTCTGTCCATTTTTCATCAACTTGTTTATTTAGTTCCTTTTGGAAAGAGATTTTATTTTGAGGCGACTTCTCTTTCTTTTTCGTGGAAATAATGTGTGCAATTTCAGATCGAAGAAAATTTCCATCTCTGTTTTCAAGTTTACATT
>NZ_CAKZMP010000289.1 GCF_937128705.1 uncultured Kiloniella sp.
TAAAATCCGGCTCAGGACATCCTCGGGAATGGGCTTTGAGGTAAACTGTCCACGCACATCACGGCGGGAAAAGATGGTTTGGTAGAGTGCTTCACGTTCTGCTTTGCTAAAGCTGTGATCGGTATGGTTGGAATAGATAATATTGGGATCATTAACAGTATTGGTCTGAGTTATTGCATTGAGTACTTTTGGGTCACGCGTTTCCATGTCAGTCCCCTTGATGGAAAGTCAAAAGCCGTGTTTGTCCACACACGATTAAAAAACTCTCCAGGCCGGTCTTCTGACTTAGGTTCTCATCAATCCTGCCCCTTCCCGGATAAAAACACCAGTGGATAACTTGCAGGATAAATCCCCCTTACAGCGTTGGGCACGTGACGGAATTCCACCGTCTTCCCGATTGTCCCCGTCCGGTTCGCCAGTGACACAGCGATCTTTTTAGGGCTCCTGAAGATATGATTGATACCGGATTGTCGGTCCCAGCCAGCTTATTGGTATCTCAGATAAATCGAGCCCGTCCTTGAGTTTGATCAAGAGAGCATTTGTTCCAAAGAGTAAATTCTTTAAGCCCTTTAATAGACTTCTTTAAGCATAGGTTTCGTTTCTAATTTTTTAGGGGCTGTACCAGATAACTAGCCATTTTTTTAATGATATATTATCCCTCTTATGTAGGTCGTTCTAGTTTTGTAAAGTTACCCCCCATGTTGTGTTCGATATCAGCGATCCGGGTGTGTATCTTTTCTATCAGAGAAAGAGCGGTAGGCGATAAAAGGGTGCCATTACGTTGAAAAAGGCCAACTGTTCGCCGTAGTTTTTTATCGGTGAAAGGAATAAAATTCAGGGAAGTGTCTGTATCAGGAACCAGTAGTCTGGGCAATACGGTCACCCCTGCGCCAGCTTTCACCAAGGCGAGAACGGATGTTACGTTATGTACTGTAATGCGACTGTTCTCTTGATTTTCCAGTATTTCGGGCAGCGTAATTGTTTGCGTTATACTGTTCAGGAGTAGCTTTTTATTTTTTAAAAATGATCTCATTTTGGGGGAATTGATACTTTTGTTCGGGGCTGGCCCGTTATCATCAGCACTAGTTACAAGGCCAAGGCTGTCTTCGAATAATGGTGTGAACTCGATACCGGGGAGATTTTTGGCTAAACTTGCGATACCGAATTGAACGCGTCCACTATGAACAGCGTTGATAACACTGCGTGAATCAGCATCCCTTATTTCTATTTCTACTTTAGGCCACTGTGCATGGAACGCTTTTATCACCTGTGGTAAAATATGCTCTGCAACGGATGGAACACAAGCGAGTGAGATATACCCGATTTCATTTTTTGCATAGGCTTTGATCGCGGAAAAAACTTCATCACATTGATCAGTTAAATTACGGGCCTGTTCCAATGCAAAAATACCGGTTGGCGTTAAGCTACCTTTACGCTCACCAGAAAAAAGTTGTGTATCAAACTCTATTTCAAGTTGTTTAAGGGCCATGGAGACAGCTGATGGCGTCCTGCCCAACTGTTTTGCTGCCTCCATCAAAGAACCGTTTTCTGCAACAGAAACAAAGGTTTTGAGCATGGCAAGAGTGATCGCCATTGTGATTTTCCTCTATTCAATAAAATTGAAGTTTTCCTAAATTATTTGAATTTGACGAAAGTTGCAAATTTTGCGGAAATGTTCCCAGAATTTTTAACAAGGCCTCTTTCGATTGTATTGATCTGAAAAGCCCGCTGTGTTGATTGAAATGAGAAGGTAATCATGTCCAATTTTTCCAATTATATCGCTGGTGAATGGGTTGCCGCTGATGACTACATCAAAAACATAAACCCATCTGATCTATCGGACGTTATCGGTGAGTATGCGCAAGCAAGTAGTGTGCAGCTGGATACTGCACTGGATGCAGCCAGACAGGCACAAAAGGTTTGGGCCTCAACTGGGTTGGAAAAACGCTATAACGTGTTGATGTCAATCGGTGAAGAAATGAAGGCCCGTGCCGCCGAACTTGGTGAACTGCTTTCTCGTGAAGAAGGTAAACCACTTGCAGAAGGTAAGGGAGAGATTTTCCGCGCAGGACAATTCTTTACATACTACGCGGCTGAAGTGCTTCGTCAAATGGGTGATACTGCTGATTCTGTGCGTGACGGTATTGAAATTGATGTGCGTCGTGAACCCGTTGGTGTCGTGGCGATCATTTCCCCTTGGAACTTCCCAACCGCGACAGCAACATGGAAAATTGCCCCGGCATTGGCATATGGTAACGCCGTTGTTTGGAAACCTGCGAACCTGACCCCGGCAAGCGCCTGGGCATTGGCAGAGATCTTTTCTCGTCATGATCTGCCAAAAGGACTTTTCAATTTGGTAATGGGGGGCGGTTCTTCCGTTGGTCAGCGCCTTGTGGAAAGTGCTGGTGTAGATGCTATTTCATTCACAGGTTCTGTTGATGTTGGCCGTGGTATTGCAGCGTCTGCGATGGCTAACATGACGAAAGTCCAGATGGAGATGGGGTCCAAGAACCCATTAGTGGTTATGGATGATGCTGATCTTGATCTGGCGGTTTCTTGTGCTGTTGGCGGTGCCTTTGGCGGTACATGTCAAAAGTGTACAGCTTCGTCTCGTTTGATCGTTCATGAAAAAATCCACGATGCATTTGTCGAAAAAGCAAGCGCGGCGACAAAAGCAATGAAAGTCGGACATGCTTTGACCGATGGTGTTCAGCTTGGCCCGGTTGTCAGCGAAACACAGCTTAATTCCAATCTTGCCTACATGAAGTTGGCAAAAGAAGAAGGGTGTGAGTTGGTCTGTGGTGGTGATCGTCTGGATATGGCAACCGAAGGATATTTCATGTCTCCGGCTTTGTTCATTAACGGCGACAATTCCATGAAAATCAACCGGGAAGAAATGTTTGCCCCGATTGCCTGTGTTATTAAAGTTGGATCTTATGATGAAGCTCTAAGTGTTTCTAATGACACTGGGTTTGGTTTGACATCTGGTATCATGACCAATTCTCTTGCACGCGCTAATCACTATCGCCGTAACAGCCGTACTGGCTGTGTCATGATTAACCTGCCAACTGCGGGTACTGACTATCACGTACCTTTCGGTGGCCGTGGTGATTCAAGTTACGGTCCTCGCGAGCAAGGTTCTTATGCAGCCGAGTTCTATACTCAAGTCAAGACGTCCTACATAAGTTCAGGTTCTCCTGAGTAGTCGTAGATTAGCGTAAGAGGTAGAGGCATGAGCGACAAAAATTCATATGTGATTGACTGTCTTCAGTACTGTAATTGGTCAGAAAAGACTTTTGCCCAAATGCGCGAAGGTGGTGTTGATGCCGTTCATGCCACGATCTGTTATCACGAGATGTTTAGGGAAACTGTACTCAATGTTGAACAGTGGAACCGTTTTTTCGAGCAACATGATAGTTTGATTATTCATGGTCGCACGGCGGATGATATTCGCCGTGCCCATGAAAGTGATCGCACAGCAATTTTCTTTGGGTTTCAGAACTGTTCCCCGATTGAAGATGATATTGGACTTGTTGAAATTTGCCATACACTTGGCGCCCGTTTCATGCAGTTGTCCTATAATAACCAATCCTTGTTGGCGACAGGATGTTACGAAGCCGAAGATCCGGGGATTACCCGGATGGGCAAGCAGGTGATCAAGGAAATGAACCGTGTTGGCCTTGTGGTTGATATGTCTCATTCTGCGGAACGTTCAACACTTGAAGCTATTGAGATTTCAGAACGTCCGATCGCAATCACCCATGCAAATCCACGTGAGTGGTCGCCGGCTTTGCGTAACAAGAAAGATGATGTGATCAGGGCGGTGATCGAAAACGGCGGAATGTTCGGATTTTCTATTTATCCTCACCACCTGAAAGACAAAACCGACTGCAGCCTGCATAACTTTTGTGAAAT
>NZ_CAKZMP010000290.1 GCF_937128705.1 uncultured Kiloniella sp.
CGCATGCATTACCCGGATCGGGCTAGCCGTATCATGGGAATATTGAAATCGATGCGGGGCGGTCGTGAGTATGATTCACGTTGGGGCAAGCGTATGCGTGGAGAAGGTGTTTTTGCGCAACTCATTGCTGATCGCTTCTCTTTGGCCCGAAAGCGCTATGGACTAAATAAAAGGTCGCTACGGCATTTGGATATCAGCCAATTTTGCATTCCGCCTGATTTTTGCAGATCAAGTCCTGATAAGAAGGCTGTGTTAGCGAACCAGATGGATTTATTTGGCTGACATTTTTCAGAAGAATTCTAATCCTGAGCCCGCAAATAATACATAATATCTAGAGAAGGAGGTGGAACATCGGTTTGACTTAAGAGGCAATGTACTTGACCGCGATGATGCGTTTGATGGTTAAAGGCGTGTCGAAGAAGAGCGCTCATGGGATCACAATGATTATCTCCGGCAACATTTTTGTAGCTAAGATCATTATCCAAAGTGTCTTGGGATATATTTTGTGCATATTTCAGGATGCGTGCGTCTTCGCTCTCACGCGCTGTTTGTAAGCTGGAAAAGTCTTGATACAGGATATCAGATAGAGACAATTTTTCTGGGGCACCTTCGAAACGACCAAACCAAATTCTGTCGCCAACAAGGATGTGGTTGAGAGTATTGTGGATTGATCCAAAGAAGCTGAGACGTTCTGCCTTGTAGTCAGCTTCGGGCAGGTTAGCACAGCTTTTATAAAGGGTTTGGTTCGCCCACTTGTTATATTCTGCGAGTTGTATGAGTTCGTTCGGCGTCATATCGGGGGTTCCAATTTTTGACATAATTTTCAGTTATATAATGTGTGGTTAAATTGCATGTTTTTCAATATTATATTTACGTAATTTATTAATCTAAAAGGTTTTTTTGTGACTGAAAGTATAACAAAGGATCATTTTGAAATTCGCCTTGCTGAAGACGAGGAGATTCAATTTTTGTGCGATCTGGCCGCCGGGGAAGGGTGGAACCCCGGTTTGAGAGATATTGAATGCTTTTATCAGGCAGATAAAACCGGGTTTTATCTTGGTGTTTTTAATGGTGAACCGATTGGGTGTATTTCGGCAGTCAAGTATGGTGATGATTATGGCTTCGTCGGCTTTTATATCGTCAAGGAGCCATGGCGTGGGAAAGGCTTTGGTATTGCCATTTGGAACCATGCATTGGCGAGCCTTAAAGGACGAATAATCGGTCTGGATGGGGTTGTTGATCAGCAGGATAATTACATGAAATCGGGCTTTAAGCTTTCGCATCGTAATCTTCGATTTGAAGGTACGGCAAAGGCTCAAGGAAGCAAGGCTGAGAACCTTGTCGATGTGAAAACCGTGCCTTTTGAACAGGTCGCAGCGTTTGATGCTGGCTGTTTCTTCGAAGAACGTAAGACGTTTCTCGAGACCTGGCTTGGTGAAGAGGGGCACATTGGATTTGCAGTAGTTGAAGATCAGCAAGTCAGAGGTTACGGCCTTATTCGCCCTTATTGTGATGGTTATAAAACAGGGCCTTTGTTCGCGGCTGATCCTGTTGTTGCCAATGATATTTTTAATGCGCTTTGTGCCGAGGTTGAAGGCCACAACATTATACTGGACGTACCGGAAAATAACGCGGACGGGGTATTACTGGCAGAAAGTTATGGGCTTGTCCAAAGCTTTGAGACGGCCCGGATGTACAAGGGTGGTGCCGTGGATCTTCCGCTGGATAAGATTTATGGTGTCACGTCATTTGAGCTCGGATAGACGGTTGGCAAAGTGATGCTGCGACGTTGTGAAGCGTTACTTTACTATCGTATAAAGCGTGATTTAATACTATCTATAATCCCACAACAAATCGGTTCGCTTTTTTCATGCTGCCGAAAAAAAATAATGTGGAATTTAACATGCACGATACAGCAGAGAAGATTTACCCAAAACTGTCTTCGATGAAGACGGGTACCCGCGGGAAATGCCCTAGATGTGGCGAAGGAAAAATCTTTGATGGTTTTTTGACCGTTGCCAAGGGGTGTAAGGTGTGTGGTCTTGACTATTCCTTTGCGGATCCTGCTGATGGTCCTGCTTTTTTCATTCAAATGCTGTTCTGTATTCCTGTTGTCATTTTTGCACTCTGGTTCGAAGTCAAGTTTGAGCCTCCTGTTTGGGCGCATTTTCTAACAACACTGCCTTTGCTCTTGTTAACCTGCATTCTTCCTCTTCGTCCTTTGAAGGGATGGTTGATTGCAAGCCAGTTCTTTTTCAAAGCAGAAGAGGGACGATTGGTTGTCGATGGCGATGAAAAATAAGCCTGATCAGTGATGTTTCGTCTCTGATTTTCAGTTCTCAATTACGGGGCTTGTAATTTTTAGCCCCGTAACTTTTCGACCGTAATTTTGGGCTCGCTTGGTGCCAGGTATGTTGAAGACGAGCAGGCAGATCTGGTCTGTTGAGAAACATATGTCTGCTCTTTGCTATAGCTGATTTTTGTTTTACGTTTCCAGTTCTCGATTAAGAACCAGTGATGTTTTAAGCTCGCTCACTACCGGATTTGCAGAAAGTTTGTTGCGTACATCATTGAGAACCTCGGGTGTTTCCG
Source organism: uncultured Kiloniella sp. (assembly GCF_937128705.1). Taxonomy (GTDB): domain Bacteria; phylum Pseudomonadota; class Alphaproteobacteria; order Kiloniellales; family Kiloniellaceae; genus Kiloniella. The sequence goes on from NZ_CAKZMP010000290.1 coordinate 2,593, forward strand.
CCCTGACCTCTACCAAAAGGTCGGGTTCTCCTGCCAACGAATAGCATCGGATGACTTCTGGAAAACTTGATATTTCTGAGATCAAGTCTTTTGCAGGCGTGTGTGTCAGGTTCAAAAACAGAAAAGCGCCAAAGCCACGGGTTGTTGCGTTTTTAAGTTCTACCCTGTAACCCGTAATAATCTGGTCGTCTTCAAGTCGTTGTAGGCGGTGACGTACCGTAGATCTGGCGATGTTAGTCTGTGTTGCAATTCCCTTGATCGTTTCGCGCGCGTTGTGGCGCAGTACCTGTAAGATCTGGCGATCAATTTCATCTAAGTCTCGCATCGAAACGTCAACATCTTTTTACTTGTTGGAAATAGGGGGCAGAGAATATCAGGCACCTGCCATAAAAACAATGAAACGTGCATAATGGCGAAAGATGTGGGCGTTTATTTTTTTTATACTGCTTTCAATTAATTAACTGCAAAAACCATTCGTAGTACAAGGTGCATAAAATGTCCGTTAATAAACTCCATGTTTATACCGTAAGTGAGGCCGAAGCTCTTTTTCTGGAATTTTATGGTCTTGCAGCAAAAGCCAGTGGCTTGCCGAGCGAGAGAGATCAGAACTTTCGAATGGATACGGCTAAGGGCGAGAGTTTTGTTCTTAAGCTCTATGCTCCTGAGACAGATGTTTGCTGGTTGGATGCACAGGATCAGTTACTCATAGAACTGGCAAATCAGGATGCGGGACTTCCACTTCCGAGACTTATTGAGAACAATAAAAAAGCAACGACTTACAAAATTACGGATTGTAACGGACAAGATCGTTTTATCCGCGCTCTAACTTGGTTGGAGGGAGAAGTCTGGAATAAAGCAGCGCAAAAGCAAAGCCTGGACTTTAAACAGATTGGCGGATTGATGGGGCGTATGGATCTGGCGCTTAAGTCCTTTATGCATGCCGGGGCGGACAGAACTTTCTTGTGGGATATTGCTCAAGCATCTGCTCACACCGCTTTTGTCCCTTTGATTGAAGATGCAGAAATTAAAACTATTGTTGAATCAATTCTGGAGAAATTTTCCAAGGAAACAGCGAGTGCTTTAAGCAGGTTGCCACGACAGGTCATTCACAATGATGCGAATGACTACAACATTCTTGTCGATAAACAGGGCAAGATCAGTGGTCTTATTGACTTTGGCGATTTTATTAAAAGTCATCGGGTTTGCGAAGTTGCTGTTGCTTGCGCTTATGCCATGCTGGCCCAGAAAGACCCTGTCGGGAAAATTTGTGATGTTGTGTCTGGTTATCACAAGGTGAATTCGTTGTGTGAGGAAGAGCTATCTATCCTCTACGATCTGATAAGAGTTCGGTTGGCTGAATCATCCTGTATGGCAGCACAGCAATATGCAGCCAATCCGGAAAATGAATACTTATTGATCAGTCAGAAAGATATTCGCGACCTTCTTCGCAAGATGGAACAGATCAACCCGCAGGTGGTGCATTATCGTTTACGGGATGTCTGTGGCTATGAAGCCTGTGCCGGATCTCGAAAGCTGGAACAGTGGCTTTTGACCAATGCTGATAAAATTGGACCGATTTGCCAACACGATCTTTCCCCAGAAAATGTATTGGTTCTCGATCTATCGCCCTTGTCAGTAAATGAAGAGGGGATACCGCGTAGTGCCGAAGACGCAACAAATGTTATCTTTGGCTTGATGAAAGATGCAGGGGCTGCTGTCGGGGTTGGCAGTTACCTTGAAGATCGCGATGTGTATAAGGGAGACTTTTTTGAAACAGTCGATCCGGACGAAAAACGTACTGTTCATCTGGGAATAGATCTCTTCCTGCCAGCTTATGAACCTCTCTATGCGCCGCTAGACGGTATTGTACGCGTTCATAATGATAATACGCGCGATTATGACTATGGTCCGGTCGTAATTTTGGAACACAAAACTGATGAAGGACAGGTTTTTTATACAAAATACGGACATCTTAGCCGTTCATCGTTAGAGCTTTGGGAAGCTGGGAAAGCTTTTAAGAAGGGAGAGGTGATTGGTTACCTCGGTCCTTATCCCGAAAATGGAAACTGGGCGCCTCATGTTCATTTCCAGCTTCTGCTGGATTTGATGGGGATGGAAAATGATGTTTGTGGCGTGGCGGCGCGCAGTGAAATCAATGTTTGGTCATCTGTCTGTCCAAGTCCAAATCTTATTTTGGGCATGAAAACCAAATGTCAGGGGGATGTGACGCGCAGTTCTAAAAGTATCCGCGAAGAACGCGCCAGACATTTAAGTCCCAACTTGAGCTTGTCCTATTCGGATCCGCTTAAAATTGTGCGTGGTGAAGGACAGTACCTCTACACTGAACAAGGCGAGCAGTATTTGGATATGGTGAACAATGTTTGCCATGTAGGGCATTGCCATCCCCGTGTTGTTGTTGCTGCAACAGGGCAAATGCCCGTTCTCAACACAAATACACGTTATATGCATGACAATATTGTCAACTATGCGCGTGAATTGTTGGCGACCTTTCCTGATCCTCTCGAAGTTTGTTTCTTCACCAATTCTGGTAGTGAGGCCAATGATTTGGCTCTGCGCTTGGCTCAGAACTATACCGGGCAAAAGGATATGCTGATTGTTGATCATGCGTATCATGGAAATTTAACGTCCCTCATTGATTTAAGCCCCTATAAGTTTAATCGCAAAGGGGGGAAGGGCTGTCCGGATCATGTAAAAATATGTCCGATGCCTGATGGATATCGCGGGCCTGTTAAATGGGATGATCCTGATTGCGGTGATAAGTACGCTGCCATGGCAATTGAACAGTTAGCGGCTTTGCAAAAACAAGGCCGTAAACCTGCTGCTTTTATTGCTGAATCCTTGCTGGGATGTGGTGGGCAGATTGTCCTGCCTGATGGGTATCTAAAACGTGTTTATGAAGCAGTGCGAGGGGCTGGTGGCCTTTGTATCGCTGATGAAGTTCAGGTTGGTTTCGGCCGCGTGGGAAGCCACATGTGGGGCTTTGAGCTGCAGGATGTTGTGCCGGATATTGTTACCCTCGGAAAACCGATTGGAAATGGACATCCTATGGGGGCGGTTATCACAACCCGGGCCGTTGCAGATGCTTTTTTCAATGGTATGGAATATTTCAATACCTTTGGTGGAAACCCGGTCTCCTGTGCAATCGGGCGGGAAGTATTGCAGGTTATTCGGGATGAGCGCTTGCAGCATAACGCTGCCCAAGTTGGTCAACATATTCTGGATGGTTTAACAGAGATGATGGCGCGCTATCCATTAATCGGTGACGTTCGCGGACGGGGGCTCTTTATCGGGGCTGAATTGGTATATGACCGAGAAACGTTAGAGCCTGCAACAGCTGAAGCCAACAAGGTCGTCAACCTTATGAAAGAAAAGAGTATCCTGCTTTCAACGGATGGCCCGCTGGATAATGTGGTGAAAATCAAGCCGCCAGTGTGCTTTACGATAGAGAATGCAGATCAATTTCTAAAAGAGTTTGATGTCTGTATGGCTTTGGTTAGTCAGGCCAG
>NZ_CAKZMP010000291.1 GCF_937128705.1 uncultured Kiloniella sp.
TCTGACTCCAGCGCCTCCACGAGGTCTGAAAGTTCAAGGTCCATTAAGGTGTCAGAATCAAAATGTGAATATGTCAAAGTGTCAGTTTTTTTGAAGGTTTTTCGATATCAAATTAGTCATTCGTCATATTTCATTAGGCAAAGTCTTAAAATTACGTACTTTTCCTAGGCTACCATTCATATAATTTGAACGATTTACAGATGTCGAATTACTAAGAATCAATTGGATCGGCGAAGTTATTGACAAAATAAGTGCCCTAATACTTTTCTCAGCCATAATGTCAATTTTGTCTATTACTGTGACAAATTTGGAAGGATAGAACTCCCTGCTTTCCTTTGTAATCATCACCTTCGCAACCCAAGGCACATCTCATATGGTGATCAATGCCGATTATTATGAAGCCTTGGGGTTCTTTCGAGCTGAACCGATTTTTCTGTTCGGCTTTGTCGCCATGCTCATTCAGGGGGCAATCATGACTTGCTGTCTCCACTTCTTGACCCCCGAAGGTGCGACGATCAGATTGGGACTAATCGTCTCCCTTGGTTTCGGTCTCTTTCTCTCATCCTATATAAGCTTTGCTTCGCCCGCTAAGTATGCCGTTCCATCAATCTGGGAATGGATTGCCGTCGAACTGTCAGTCAGTACCATCCAGTTCATCGCTTTTGGCATAGCCCTTGGTTTCATTCACTCGCGTTTCAAAGCGAAAACGAGATCAAAACTTAAACAGGCTCTTTGAACTTCCTCATCTTTTCGCAAAAGGAAAGCTGTGCGACACAGAACTAGGTGGCATCCTGCTGTTTAAGCCACTTTAGAATTGCCCGGTTCGTTTCTTCCGGTTTTTCTTGTTGAATCCAATGACCGCAATCCAGATTAACCACGTCAACATTAGGCACAAAATCGGATAGATTTTCAGACTTCGCGATGGGGTCCCGGTCACCATAAATCATCAGTGCAGGCTGTTGAATGACGGGATCTACATCTGCCAACTGGTGCCAGTTACGGTCAAGGTTCCTGTACCAGTTTATGCTACCTGTGAAACCTGTTCCTTCAAAGGCAGCGACAAAAACGGCAAGATCACTGTCATCCATGATCGGCTCACCCAGAGGCGTTTTTGTTTCAGCAAGATTGATCATCATCATACCTGGTTGAGGCGGAGCTGGGGGGACATTTTTGCGGAACATATTACGAAGAAACTGGAACGTATTATAGTTTAACACAGCATCCGCAACACCCGGCTGTCGGTTAAAGTGGACAAAATAGAAGTCGTCACCAAAAAACTCTTCCATAAACTCAATCCAAGGCTTTTCTCCGCGCTCTTGGTAAGGCAAGGACAAGTTTATGACTTTGTTTACTCGATCGGGGTGCAACAAAGTCAACCCCCAGACGACCATTGCCCCCCAATCATGACCAACAAAGGTCGCATCTTCGTATCCATAGTGATCAAGGAGGGCTACGAGATCACCGGATAAGTGTTCAATGTCATAGTCTGTTACTTCGCTTGGACTGGATGAATTGCCATAACCTCGTTGGTTAGGAACAATGACATGGTAACCAGCTGCCGCAAGCGCGGGCATCTGATAACGCCAAGAGAAAGCATGCTCTGGCCATCCATGACACAGGACAATCGGGGTTCCTGTATTTTGTTGGCCGGCTTCAAAGACTTCCAGTTCCACGCCATTGACGGAAACAAAGGTGGCGTTTGGAAAATCGGTTGGGATAGACATTGTATTTCCTTTTAGCTTTTGTCTCAGAGATTTAGGGATGTGCATTACAATCGCAAACCTCCTTGTGACTTGAATGATCATTGACTAAAGCCAAATGGTGACAAATACTGGCACTATTTATTGATAAGCTTATAAAATGAATATTCGCCCCAGACATGATGCCATTGTGCGTAGCCTTCGCCGCAACGGCACCTCGACAATCGCTGAGTTAGCAGAAGAGGTTGGTGCATCAAGGCGGACAATATTGCGCGATATCAGTGCGCTGCGCGACGAAGGCTTTGTCATTCATTCCGAGCCTGGTCGCGGGGGTGGTTTGCAACTTGATCCGCAATCAATTCAGACCACCGCGCGGCTCTCGGTTACTGAGATTTTTGCCCTTCTTATCAGCGTCGCATCCATGCGTGCGGCCGGGAACTTACCCTTTTCAGCCCTCGCTGATGCTGGGCTCGCTAAGATAGAAAAAGCCCTGCCATCGGACAAAGTACGCGACTTGCGCCGTTTCCTAGATTGTTTGTACGTCGGACAGCTTTCACCCCAAGTCGACATATCTGATATGAAAGCTATAGAGTCAGCACTGTTGCCCGCATTCGAGACCGCATTTCTTCAACGGCTGCAACTAAGTTTCCGATACCGCGATGCAAAAGGGGCCATAACAACCCGAATTGTTGAACCTCAAGCTATGCTGATCTTACCACCACTGTGGTATTTGGTAGCCTGGGATCCCGCGCGCGAAGATTTCCGCCATTTTCGTATGGACCGCATCAGCAAACCGGAATATCTGGAAGGCACAAGCTTTCGAAGACGACATGTCCCCTTCGAGGATCACGTCTTTCCGGTTCGCGATTTATCTAGGTAACCCTTGATAAATCGCGAACCCAGACCTTTGTCACCTTAAGCGTTATCAATCCAGAACTTCCGGTTTAGGACCGCCAGTAGCCCAATCAAGGAGTTCGACGTTATGAACAACGGGAATATCTGTCCCTGAAGATATCTGGCACTGGCACCCGATATTTCCTGTCGCAATGATATCTGGCGCAAGCGTTTCGATGTTTTTGACTTTTCGATCACGGAGCTTCTCAGCCAGTTCTGGCTGCATTATATTATAAGTCCCAGCCGACCCACAGCACAGATGCCCCTCGGGTACATCGCGCACGACAAAACCCGCCCCGGTTAAAAGTTCTTTTGGTTGCTTGGTGATCTTTTGACCATGCTGAATTGAACAAGGTGCGTGGTAGGCAACTATCTTTGCCGGTTGATCGTCCTCCTTATCCGCCAGCGCCAAAGGTTCAAGTTCAGCAAGATATTCAGTGATATCCTTTGCAAGATCAGAGATCTTCGCTGCACGCTCTGCCCAATTGGGATCATTCCGAAGCATAAAGCCGTAATCTTTTATGGTTGTTCCGCACCCAGACGCATTCGTAATAATAGCATCCAGCCCTTCACTTTCAATTTCGGCCATCCAACCTTGAATAGCAGCTTTCATCTGCTGTTCCGCCATTTCCTCTTTGCCCATATGATGAACGAGTGAGCCGCAACAACCTACGCCTTTGGCAACGACTACTTCGATACCATGCCTTGTTAAAAGCCTGACCGTTGCTTCATTGATCGAAGGGGCAAGAACGGTTTGCGCACAACCAGATAGTAACGCCACACGACCTTTCTTCGCCCCAATCGCTTTGAAAGTCTGAGGTTGGTCGACAACACTTGCCGCGGGTAGATCTTTCGGTGCGAGATCAATCAGTGCCTTTATGCGACCCGAGACAAAGTTCTTCACAAGAGGTTTTGTCAAAGAAGCAATGTTCAACGCCCCGCGAAACCAAAAGGGACGAGGGATAAGATAGCTCAGAAGGTTGCGCAGGAATCTCTCAAACAAAGGGCGTTTATAGGTATGCTCGACGTGGTTTCGGGCATGATCCACCAGATGCATATAGTTCACCCCTGACGGGCAAGTCGTCATACAGGATAGACAAGATAAGCAACGATCCAGATGTTTTGTCACCTCTGCTGTGGCTGCTTCACCTTTTTCCAACATACCCTTGATCAAATAGATCCGTCCACGAGGGCTATCTAACTCGTCCCCAAGCAGGACATAAGTGGGACAGGTTGCTGTGCAAAATCCACAGTGCACACACTTTCGCAGAATGCTTTCAGCTTCTTCAACATTAGGGTCAGCCAACTGAACGAGAGAAAAATTGGTTTGCATTTGTCTCTCCTACAGATCTGCGTATAAGCGGCCGGGGTTTAGAATAGCTTTGGGATCAAAGTTATCCTTTATACGCTTCATCAGGGCATGTTCTCCTGATTCAAGAGGGTGCTGGGGGCATCCAGCGTCGTCCGTTTTAACTGATCTTACCAGAGTGGCGTGTCCGCCCATGCCCTTTAATTTATCCCTGAGCACAGAGGCATTCCCATCATCAGTAAGTGACAGCCAAATAAGCCCGCCAGCCCAGTCATAATAGTACTCGGCCTGATCCTCTAACTTTAAACTCTCAACAAAGGTACTTCCTTGTGCTGGCGGCAATGATACCCGCCAAATCGACCTTTCTTGTGATATTGACAGAATTGCAGCATCACGAACCTTTTGCCACACGGATCGGCTTTCCCCATCTGTAATCAAGGTTCCCGTGCCAAAATCGATCAAAAGGGATGCCAGTTTGTCTGCTCGATATACGATCGAGGGTTCATACCCTTCTATACGTATAACGGTTATAGACCGACCATCAGCCTCAAAAGGAAGTTTCGAGGAAATAGACTGCGGAATATGTGCTGCCGAAGAAACCTCGCACGAAGAGTTCAGAGCAACTGACATTGCTCTATTTGCCTGCTCGTCAGTAAGGCCGTAGAGGACATAGCTTTTTTCTTTCAGAGGGGCTGGCAATACCTTGATTGTAATATCACTCATCACAGCAAGGGTTCCATAAGATCCCGCCATAAGTTTCATAAGATCATAACCCGTCACATTCTTAACCACCCGACCGCCGGATTTGAATGTTTCGCCCCGGCCAGAAACCCCAGAAAAACCCAGAAAATGATCCCTCGCGGCACCGGCCTTTAGTCGACGCGGGCCAGATAGATTACAAGAAATCATTCCACCGAGCGTTCCGGGATCGGGTTCTCCCTTCAAAAGAGGGCCATAATCCATTGGTTCAAAAGCCATGTACTGTTTATTCTTGATCAACTCTTCTTGAATCTCGACCAACGGTGTCCCTGCCCGTGCCGATAACACGAGTTCTTCTGGTTCATACAGTGTAATACCGGTTAAGGCAGACAAATCCAGTTGATGGCTGGTTTCCACAGAACGTCCAAGCCTCTGTTTACTCCCAGAGCCGATGATTTCCACACTCTCTTCTTCGGATAAAGCCCATTTAATGGCTTCTTCTAATTGGTCTGCATTTTCAGGCTTGATATGACTCATAAAAACTCTCGTGACGTTTTTTATTATTCGTTTCTGATCGTCTGATTTTATTTCTAGCTGGATGACTCCAGAACAACTCTAGAAGCGTGGGATATCAGGAAAGGGTAGCTTTCCTTTATGAATGTGCATGCGTCCCAGTTCAGCACAACGGTGTAGTTCAGGAAAAACCTTCCCCGGGTTCAAAAGCGCCTTACTGTCGAAAGCACACTTCACTCGCAGCTGCTGTTTCAAGTCGATCTCATTAAACATTTCCGGCATAAGGTCCCGTTTTTCCACACCTACGCCGTGTTCACCCGTCAGTACCCCGCCCACTTCGACACAGAGTTTTAAAATATCAGACCCGAAATCTTCGGCTTTTTCCAACTCTCCCGGATTATTCGCATCGTACATAATTAAGGGGTGAAGATTGCCATCCCCTGCATGGAAGACGTTCGCAACGCGTAGATCGTAGTGCTCACTCATTTCTCGCATGCGCTTTAAGACAAGGGGAAGCTTATTACGGGGGATTGTTCCATCCATACAGTAATAATCCGGTGTCAGACGCCCCACTGCAGGGAAAGCGGCTTTACGACCCGCCCAGAAAAGTTGTCGTTCTTCTTCACTCTGACTAATGCGACTGGTGATCGCGTCGCATTTTTCAGCAATCGCGGATACCTGATCAATCAAATAATCCACTTCAGCCTGCGGGCCGTCCAGCTCAACAATAAGCAGCGCTTCAACGTCCAAAGGATATCCTGCATTGACGAATGCTTCCGCGGCTTTAATAGCTGGTTTATCCATCATTTCCATGCCGCCAGGAATAATACCATCAGATATGATAGCTGCAACGCAATCCCCCGCACTTTCCGAGCTAGAAAATCCGAGCAAAAGCGCTCTTGCTGTTTCTGGCTGAGGCAAAATACGAACAGTTACTTCCGTCACAACCCCGAGAAGTCCTTCGGAACCTGTCATTAACCCCAGAAGGTCATAGCCAGGACTATCTAGATGCTTGCCACCAAACCTTAAAACAGTTCCATCAATCAGGACCATTTCAATACCCAGAAGATTATTCGTAGTCAGCCCATATTTCAGGCAATGAACACCACCCGCATTTTCAGCAACATTACCGCCAATGGAACAGGCAATCTGACTGGAAGGATCTGGGGCATAATAAAACCCGTCGCCCTCTACAGCTTTTGTAATGCCAAGGTTCGTGACACCCGGCTGAACAACAGCACAACGGTTCTCATAATCAACGTCGACAATTTTATTAAATTTGCCCATACACAATAAAATTGCGTCGGCCAAAGGCAAAGCCCCCCCAGACAGAGAGGTCCCTGATCCGCGTGGCACAACTTTTATTCCCTCGGCATGGCAATACGCCAGCACCTGACTTACCTGTTCAACGGTTTGCGGCAGAACAGCCATTAAAGGGGGCTGGCGATAGGCCGTAAGCCCGTCTGATTCGTACACCTGTAATTCCCGATCACTTAAAATCACGCCTTCGCCGGGGACTATTTCCCTTAAGGCTTCCGCAATCTCATCTCTTTTCGCCACGATCGACTGATCAGGATCAGGCATCTTCATCAGGTTTCTCCAGATTTATTATTAGGCCCATAGCCTCGCTTAACTTTGCGCCAAGAACAAGTCTGGAGATAAAGAGTTTCGGTCACAATATTTGCGACAGATCGGAATATTTGAAATTTAGCGATTAAACAAAGAAAAAACCGCTCTCTCTTTCGAGAGGCGGTTTTTTTCTTAACTTCATTCTGACCAAATAGTCAGAGTGAACAAGATTAGCCCTGACGCGCTTTAAAGCGAGGGTTCTTCTTGTTGATGACATAAACCCGGCCGCGACGACGAACAACACGGCAGTTCTTATCGCGCAGCTTGGCAGTCTTCAGAGAGTTTACAACTTTCATGGTCCTACCTTTGGCAAAAAATGTGCCCGCTGATCGGGCTGTCGAGAAGCCCGGACAATATGTAAGGACTTCATAGATGTCAACCGCCTGATCAAGCAGTGTGAAAACTGAGCGCTTCTATACGCAACTTTTCAGATAAACAAAAGAGAAAAGAGACTCTTTTTTTGGATTCTTTACCAATCAGACAGCATTTGCGTTTGGGATTGTCTAATTGCGAGAAAACGATAGAGCCTTATGGTACCCGATTCCAACGCATGCGTACGTCGTGCCCACAGCTCCATTTCGCTGACCAAGACTTCTTCCATTTTCCTGTCAGCTCCGTTTTCTTTCATCTTGCTCAAGTAATCAGCCCAACCGCGTTTGACCATTTCAAGATAACGGTCTGTCATATCTTCAAAAATTCGGCTTTGCACATTACCCGCCGTAAAGCCTTGTTCATATTGAAGCTTTGTCCAGACCTGAAGACCGCTTCCTTCACCATCCTTCCAGGACTTCAAGATTTCTTCGTCGGGTTCATCATCTACGATAAAATCAGTAAAAAGAAACTGCCCGCCATCTTTCAGCGCACGACAAGTGTCTTTAAAAAATTGTTCTTTATTTTGAATTGTATAGAGAGATTCTTTCGAAAAGATGCAGTCAAAAGACTTTGGCTTGAACTCAAACTGCTCAGGATCAAAGGCAAGAACGGGTGCTTTTTTTGCCATCCCTGCCATAGTCGAGATTTCCATCCCGGCTTCGACCATTTCGTGTTCGCGTTCCATGCAGGTCACCCAAACACCGAATTTATCGGACATCGTCCGGCCGACACCACCAAGCCCTGCACCAATATCCAAAACGTTTTTGGATGGGTCTAAACCGAAAGGTTTAATAAGTTCTTCAATATATTCTTCATCACCGGGGGTAGCGTTTCCTTCCCCCCATACATCTTGAATAAGTTGAATACGTAGATTTTCCCACTCATGACTATCTGCGCGCACGTCATGTTCTTTTATGGCAGGCATGGGTGGCGCTTTTGGCACGATGCGTAATTCATACCCAAACCACCAAGCCTTCAATCTATCAAATAATGATATCTGGCCTTTCATAACCTGTGTGTTGGCTGATTTTGCCATCTAAGCAGTGCTCCTCATGCCCAGAAGACTAACGTACTTGTACTTTATCCACAAACGCGAACACCCTCATCTCTTATTTAACCACCGTATTCGTGGCCGTCCCCCAAAGATGTTTTTTTGACGTGATTAGCTCACGCATCGTTCTTAGTATGAAATTCATTATTACAATAAATATTTATGTAAACATTAATAACAATATTTCTGGATTATGGGCAACCGTCTGTTTGTCCTGGGTCACGTTGAATTGATATCAAAGCCG
>NZ_CAKZMP010000292.1 GCF_937128705.1 uncultured Kiloniella sp.
TTGACGTATCTGGATAGCTCTGAGAGTGCCGATGAAACAGGTATGCTGATAAATGCAATCACAACAAACTTAACCAAATTTTTTAGGGAATCCCATCATTTCAAACACCTCTACAATTCTTGCCAAGAGATTACGCAATTACAATTAGACCGAGGAGAAAAGCGTCGGCTACGTATCTGGTCCGCAGGGTGCTCATCTGGTGAAGAACCCTACTCTATCGCGATCGTCATGAGCGAGTTGCAAAAAAAGACACTTCCTATCGATGTTAAGATTTTAGCGACGGATCTTGATACCAGTATGCTTCAAACTGGTATGAATGGAATTTATGACGCGAAATCAACTGAAAGCATGCCAGATAAATTTCGAAAAAAATACACACAAAATATATCGAACACTCAAATCAAAATGAGTACTGATCTGCGTGATCTTATTACCTTCAAACAACTTAACTTACTCGAAAAATGGCCGATGAAAGGACCTTTCGACATAATATTTTGCCGAAATGTCATGATTTATTTTGATCAACCAACAAAAACGTCTCTTGGTCAGCGATATGCAAATATGTTGAGGCCAGATAGTTGGCTTTATATCGGCCATTCTGAAAGCCTTTCCAACGAAACCAATCTCAAACTCATTGGTAAAACCATTTATCAACGACACGACAGGAGCGGGTGAAATGCTACAAATGACTGATAATAAAAGCACCTCCTCATCAAAAAAAATTCCTGATCACTTTTATTCAGATGACACAGACTTGCGCCATCCACACGAAGGCGAACCCAAAAGGTTTTATGACCCAAAGTTCAAGCATTACGCCGTAAAGATCATGCCGGGGACTCATTATGTCACATCTAGGCATGACGAAATGCTGGTAACAACTTTGGGCTCATGTGTGAGTGCCTGTATTCGGGACACCGCGCTCGGTGTGGGTGGGATGAATCATTTCATGCTCCCGGAAAGCGACACAGGAAAATGGGGCGGAAGCAGTGCTGCTATGCGGTACGGAAATCACGCCATGGAAACCTTATTGAATGATCTTCTCGCCATGGGCGGCGCAAAAAATCGCCTGGAAATTAAACTTTTTGGCGGGGGACATGTTCTCAATTCATCCAACCTTGTGGGCGAGAAGAATGTCCAGTTTGTTGAACGTTATTTAAAGAACGAACATCTCGCACCTTCATCGCAACATCTAGGGGGGACTCAGGCCAGAAAAATTATCTTCTTTCCTAAGACCGGAATCGTAAAAATGAAGCTCTTGCCCCATGCATTTGACGAAGAAGTTCTCATGAACGAAAGGAAGCTACGCTCTAATCTTGATCATCAGGAAATCGAAGGCAGTGTCGAATTATTTTGAGTAGGAAGTTATTTTGATCCCAGTAAAAGTCCTTATTGTTGATGATTCTGCTCTTATGAGAGAGCTTTTATCAGCCCTTTTATCTCAAGATCCATCAATCGAGGTTGTTGGTTCTGCCCCCGATCCGTATCAAGCGCGTCAAATGATCAAGCAGCTATTACCTGATGTGATCACTCTGGACATCGAAATGCCGAGAATGGATGGTTTATCGTTTCTGGAAAAGATAATGACACTCCGCCCCATGCCCGTTGTCATGGTTTCCTCCTTAACACAGCAGGGTGCCGAAGCAACAATCAATGCGCTTGAACTCGGCGCAGTTGATTTTTTCCCTAAGCCCAAACTGGATATGAAACGTGGCATTGAAAATCGCGCTGATGAGCTTATTCAGAAAGTAAAAAATGCGGCACAAGCAAGGGTAAAAACACTTGAGCGTCACCCTCAAACACCGCTTGATTCATCTGTTCTCTCAAACATCACGTTTTCAACAACCGAAAAAATCATCGCAATTGGGGCTTCGACCGGCGGGGTCGAAGCTCTGCGCGTTGTGATCAAGAACTTACCGGCGAATAGCCCTGCCGTTCTTGTGACCCAGCACATGCCAGAAAAATTCACCAAAACCTTTGCGGACCGCTTGAACAAAATTTCTGCTGTTTCAGTTAGCGAAGCAAAACACGGCGAAAGGGTACTTCCTGGGCACGTTTATATAGCCCCGGGGGGGAAACATCTAAAGCTTCATCGTTCTGGCGCGAATTATCTCTGTCAATTAACCGATGACGAAGCTGTATCAGGTCATAAGCCATCAGTTGATGTTTTATTCAACTCTACGTGCGAAGCGGCAGGCAAAAATGCCATCGGTGTTATTCTAACTGGTATGGGCAAAGATGGCGCAGAAGGGATGCTCGAATTACGGAAAGCTGGCGCAAAAACTTTCGGGCAAGACGAAGTTTCTTGTGTTGTTTATGGCATGCCTAAAGCAGCGTACGAGATAGGTGCTGTCGAACACCAAGTCCCCCTAAACAAAATGACGGAAACAATGTTAACAGCCTGTGGCGCAGCAAAAGACAGGCATATCCGAGTGTAAACATAATTAAGCCTCGGACACAGTACCACACAACGTGAGAGAAATATCTCGCACTGTAAGGAGAAATTTATGGCTATGGTAGCACAACCGAATATCTATGATCCTGAAAAGGAAAAGACCATGGATGATGCTGAACCAGAAGCGACAGTCGACCAGGAAGGGGCATCAGACGATCACAGCTTGCCCGTTATTCCTGGGCTCCCCCCCGTCGGAAGCCACGAAGGTATGCATGATTTGCTAACTCTTTGGGTCGGTTTATCCGAAGTCCAAAAAAGAACTTTTAAAGCGCTGACGAAAGAGGTTGAGGTTGCGAGTAACCTTGTTGAAACATCAACAGAAGAACTGTCTAAAAACTTCCAAGAACTCGCCAGTTTCTCTCAAAAACAAGCCGACGACCTTAAATCAATAATAGAATCAGCAAGTACAGTTGTTGTTGACGACCAAGAAATAACCTTGACGGATATTCTCCATGTCATGGATGGGTCTATTAGCACGGTCGTTGAACAAATATTGCATGTCGCAAAACACGGAATGTCTATGGCCTATGCTATGGAAGATTTGCTTGGCAATGTAGAAAAGGTTCAAGCCAGAGTAACAGATATTGAAACAGTTACAAAACAAACAAACCTGCTCGCCCTGAATGCAAAAATAGAAGCCATGCGAGCCGGAGAAGCCGGGGCCGGTTTTTCGGTTGTTGCAGATGGAGTAAGAGAATTATCAAATTCCATTAACGATCTTTCTGGACAAATCAGGCAAGAAATATCCGATGTTTCTCAGTCCTTATCTGATAGCCAGATAAACCTGAAAGAAGTCACCTCTATTGATATGACTGAAAATATCATGGCCAAAGATCGAATAGAAAAAATCATGACTTGTCTCATAGAACGCAATGAAGCTTTCAGTGCAACTATCCAAAATTCTGCAAGTAATTCTGACAGCATGACACGCCAAGTCTCGGAAATGATCACAGGTATCCAGTTTCAAGATCGAACCAGTCAAAGACTTGGTAATATTCTTGATGCTTTAAAAGTTCTGTCCGAAGCCGGTGAAGAAATGAAAGCCAAAACAGAGGAGCAGGTTGGTGAAGAAATAACACCCGAGCTTGATAGAGAATGGCTCAACCAACTCATTAATGGATTTCACCTTGGTGAGATGCGCGAACGTTTTATTATGCACGCTCTATATGATGAGGATGATAAAACAGGTAACGAGGCATCAACACCTGACACGAATAGTCAAGCTGAAGACGATGAAGATGACATAGAGTTATTTTAAAAATTTAGTTGCGAACCATAATCCTGGGAAGGACACCTCAAAATGGATTATACATTTAAATCCGATGGATCATTATTAAAGTGCTATATGGCAGGTGAATTTACCTTTACCGATCATCCCATTTTTCGCGATATGATTGACGCAGCAGTAAAAACAGGTGCTCGATCTATTCAACTGGACTTACAGAACGTCGAGTATATTGATTCAGCGGGCTTGGGGATGTTTCTCGTCGCCAACGAAAGATCAAGTGAAGAGGGGTGGAAGTTCTCGATAAGTAATCCCCGAGAGAAGACGCAGAAAATGTTCACGCTCGCGAAGCTGGGAACCATCGTTCCGATAACAAACGATTAAAACAGATAGGTAATTACTGATTTTGAATTTGAATAAAAACCATAAATAAGCTGTTTCTAGTCTGGATTTTCATGACTCATAACGCAAATGACATCCCTTTTGAATTGATAGAAAACCGGAAAATTTTGGTTGTTGATGACGTAAAATCTTTACGTGATGTTATGAGTCTTATTTTGCATAAAGCTGGGTTTAAAAATATAGAACAGGCTGAAAATGGTCAGGAAGCTATGGCTAAAATAACTGCGGCCCCCCCTGACCTTATTATTCTCGATCTCATCATGCCAATTATGGGGGGCATGGAAGTCTGCTACCAAGTACGAGAGACGAAAAAAACAGAATCTATACCGATCCTTGTTCAAACCGCCATGCATGACAACGAAGAACGCCTTAAAGCGTTTGCAGCCGGGGCAAGTGACCTCGTGACCAAACCTGTTAATGCACTCGAACTGGTTATCCGGACAACCTTACATCTTGAAAGTTTGGTGCTAACCGAAAACCGGGAAAAATACAGGGCCAGAGTTGCCGACGAACTGGCAATGGCAAAGGATGTACAGCAAAACATTTTGCCATCTGCGAAGCATCTCCACCAAATCCGAGATCAAACAGGTATAAATATTTCTTCCATGTGCCAACCCTCATCAGAATTAGGTGGTGATTTTTGGGGCGTTCGAACTTTAAGTGATGAGTCTATTGGCTTCTTTATCGCCGATTTTTCAGGACATGGCGTTGTATCAGCCTTAAACACGATCAGGTTGCACACCCTTCTATTTAATGTCGGTGAAGCATGGCAAGAACCAGATCAGTTGCTTTCCAGCATTAACCAAAGCTTGTGCGATATGCTGCCAACCGAGCAATACGCGACAATGATACTCGGCTTAATTTCTCCAAAAAATAACACCTTGAGTTATGCTGGCGCCGCGTCCCCTCCGCCTATTTATGGCTTGTGGGAAGAACCCGATAAATTACAGTACCTTGATACAACCGGGTTACCGCTTGGGATAAGTAGAACGGCAGCATATGATCTTCAGACCGTTCCTTTTACAAAGAACCATTTCCTCTTTTCGTTCAGTGATGCCCTGATAGAAACAAAACTGAACAATGATACATATCTGGAGGGTGAAGAATTAATCAGGCTGGTAAAGTACCTTACTGGTGGCAGGCCAACACCAAAGCTGCTGGATCAATTAATATCGACCTTCTTTGAAAGAGGTGGGAATAAGCTACGTGATGATCTGACCGCGGTTTGCTTTGATTATTTATAACAACAATGCGTTACGCATTTTTACAGGGGATAAGATACTCCTTAGTCATAGAGCAATTCGAGCTGTCACACGATTACCTATGTCATTATAAGTAAGTTCGGTAAAGGCCATCATCTTTGCCATAGCAATACCCCGCCCATGACTTGACCGTATCCGTTCATCATCAATCGTCAGATATTTACGCCAGTTAAATCCTTTGCCTTCATCTTCAATGACAAAAATAATTTCATCGTCTGTTCGTTGATAACTAACCCTGACAAATCTTGAATCAAATGGCTCAAGTTTGATACGATTTTGAATTTCATCATACAAACGCCCAGTTTCAAGTAACTCTGTTTTCAAATCATATCCGATTTCAAGATTTCCATGCTCAACTGCGTTTTGAAGTAACTCGTTCAGACCGATTACAATACCATCTGCCCCAGGACAGGCTAAGCTCAACATTGTCGTTAAATTTCGGGCTTCTTCCACGGATTGAAATTCAAAAGTTCCAGACGTGATCAAGCCAATCGCAGAGCTGCGCGTTTCAATTTCGTTTAACAATGCACGAATATGCTTAAATTGATTAATCGCCGCACAGGTCACAGAGTATAAAATATCTGAATCACACGGCTTTTTAATCGTATGGAACCAGTTATGCACAACTAATTCCAACGGTGATTTTCCGCTATCAATTTCAGTCATGATAACTGCCGGAATTTGCTGAGGTAACTTTTTAGGAGCCCCAAGAACCAGAGATGATTCAGACAGTAAATCCCGATCAAATTCGTCCGAAATCAAAATTAATCCGACGGGATCTGTTTTTAAAGCTTCATCAAAAAGAACATTGTCCGGCTCTAAAGAACAGATGACTTCAAAATTTTTCTCTGTCAGGAAATCACAAATTTCTATTCGAATGGCCTGATCCGGCTCTATCAAAAGTATACGCGGTTCTTTGGAAAACATTAATTCCCCCTGACCTCGGCATAATCATCGGCTACAGTAAAGCCCCCCTTCATTTAACCCTCAAAAGTATAAACAAACGACAAATACCAACAACCCATAATTGTTCAACGTTTCTGAGAAATAAGTTTTACATTCGCCTAAATCATTCAATGCACACCCAAAACCAAATCACCCCACAAGCGACACACCCGATATTTAATATCGGGTGTCCTTCTTTGGCCTCCAAACAGAACCT
>NZ_CAKZMP010000293.1 GCF_937128705.1 uncultured Kiloniella sp.
AGCCGAACTTGTGGCAACTGTGCATGCGGCTTGGAACAATCTGTTACTAGATGGCAAGAAGCCAAGTGAAGATGATATTGTTCATGAGGCGCGTGAGAACTGGCACAGTGATAAATTAAAAATCCCTCGTCATGAATTTATTGAAGCACTGGCAAGGATACGTCGCGAAAATATTATGCCTAAAGGCATGGGCAAGCGTGTAACGGGGCAAGAAGTCCTTTTATGACCAGAAACGAAGCCCAGACCAGATTAGATCTTATTGATCCCGCGCTGTTGGCGGCGGGCTGGTCGGTGGTTGAGGGCAGTCGGATTTCTGTGGAACACACCATCACGCAGGGGCGTCTGGTCGGCGGTGGGCGACGTGCGCAGCCCTTGGCGGCGGACTATGTGTTGATCTATCGCAATAAAAAACTGGCGGTGATAGAGGCCAAGGCAGAAAAATACCCGGTTTCCGAAGGCCGGCCACAGGCGGTTGAGTATGCGGAACGCCTGCAAATTCGTTTTGCCTATAGCACCAACGGTAAGGGCCTCTACGAGATTGATACCAAGACGGGGAAAGAGGTCGAGCTGTCGTCGATGGGCGCGATACCATCGCCGGAGACCCTGTGGAACCGCATTTACCATGTCGAGAATTATTGGCGGGATCGCTTTGCCGAGGTTGCTTTTGAAGATCGCGGCGGGACGTGGCAGCCACGCTATTATCAGGACAACGCGATTGAACGTACTCTTGATGCGGTTGCCTCGGGCAAGGACCGTATCTTGCTCACCCTCGCAACGGGCACAGGCAAGACTGCCATTGCCTTTCAATTGGCGTGGAAGTTGTTTCAAAGTCGCTGGAACCTGACGCGGGAGCCAACGCGCCGTCCGCGTATACTCTTTCTGGCGGACCGGAACATTTTGGCGGATCAGGCTTTTAATTCCTTTTCCGCCTTTGCCGAAGATGCGCTGGTGCGCATTGCGCCGGATGAAGTACGCAAAAAGGGACGGGTGCCCAAGAACGCCAATATCTTTTTTACCATCTTCCAGACCTTTATGAGCGGGCCAGATGGCACGCCCTATTTCGGTGATTACCCCGAAGATTTCTTTGATTTTATTATCATTGACGAATGTCACAGGGGCGGCGCGAAAGATGAAAGTGCGTGGCAGGATATTTTGAAATATTTCGAACCCGCTGTGCAGCTTGGTCTAACCGCGACGCCCAAGCGCAAGGGCAATGTGGATACCTATTCCTATTTCGGGCGACCCGTTTATGAATACTCGCTCAAAGAAGGTATCAACGATGGCTTCCTGACCCCGTTTCGGGTGCGCCAGATTACGACCACCATGGACGATTATGTCTTTACCCCCGGTGATACGATTTTAGAGGGCGCGGATATCATCGAAGAGGGCAAGCGTTACCGGGAACAGGATTTCAACAAATCCGGCGGGATTGTGATCAAAGAACGTGAGGCCAAACGGGTCGAGATTTTTATGGACGAGGCCAATCAACAGGAAAAGGCCATCGTTTTCTGTAAGGGGCAGCCTCATGCCGCGTTGATCCGTGATTTGATCAATCAGGTCAAGGAAAGTTCCGACCTGCATTACTGTGAACGTGTCGGGGCCGACGATGGCGCGCGCGGCGAAGCTTTCCTGCGGAAATTTCAGGATAACGAAAAAACTGTCCCCACAGTGCTGACCACCAGCACCAAGCTATCCACCGGGGTCGATGCACGTAATGTACGCAATGTTGTGCTGATGCGTCCGGTACAGTCGATGATCGAATTTAAACAGATCGTCGGTCGGGGCACGCGCCTGTTTGATGACAAAGACTATTTCACGATCTACGATTTTTGTAAAAACTATGAAATGTTCGAAGATCCTGAATGGGACGGCGAACCACTGGACCCCGCAGATGCGCCTGTGCGGACGCCAAAGCCGGATGAAGATGGTGAACCCACAGGGATGGAGGATGAGCCCGGTGGTTATGATCCGGGGGTACCGGAAGAAAAGCAAACCATAGTGATCAAGCTGGCGGACGGGTCGGCCCGACGCATACAGCACATGGCCGCGACCAGCTTTTGGGGACCAGATGGCAAGCCCGTTTCATCCGCGCAGTTTGTGAACAAGTTGTTTGGAGAGCTACCGGAACTCTTTCGCGACGAAGATGAACTACGCAAGCTTTGGGGTAAGCCCGATACCCGCAAAGCCCTGATACAGGGACTGGAAGAACGCGGGTACGGCGAAGCGGTTTTGAGCGAAGTTGCCAAGCTGATCGACGCGCAAAAAAGCGACCTTTTTGATGTGCTGGCTTACATTGCCTTTGCCATGGACCCGATCACCAGAACCGAGCGCGTGGATACCCACAAAGACACGATCCTGCGGGATTACGACGACAAGCTACAGGCCTTTTTGGAATTCGTTCTCGGCCAATACGAAGAACAGGGCGTCAACGAACTGGATCAGGCCAAACTGCCAAGCCTGTTGGAGCTGAAATACAACTCAACCGGCGACGCAGCCATCGAACTCGGCGGCATCCCCCGCATCCGCGACGCCTTCGTCGGCTTTCAACGGCATCTGTATTAAGCGAGTTTATGGGGTTGGCGCAGGCATTTTTTCGGATAAAAAAAGACAACCCCATTTATCTCGAGGGGTTGGGACATGGGGCGACGCATTGGCTTGATATCGGCCTTTTACTTTCTGGGCGTTACCCTGTTGATCGCGAATTTTCTGGTGCTGTTGATTCCCAAGAAAAGCTGAAAGTATCGGATAAGGGGGACGACTGGTAAGAGGACTATAAACCCTGAATTATCGTCGGGATGTGCTGTCCCGTTGGATCAATTCAAAGCCGGTGTCGATTTGTTTTTGATCTGTTTCGTCGCCATTTAGTCTTTGCAGGATTTTATCGACGGCCAAGGTGCCTATTTTATAACGGTCTGTTCTGATGCTGGTTAGGGATGGATAAGCAGCCTGCATCATTTCAAGGTCGTTAAAGCCGATAATACCCATTTGTTCTGGTACAGATATTCCCTGGGCCAAGCACTCAAAAAGAGCCCCCAGAGCAATATCATCATTGGCACAAATGACGGCGTCAGTATCTGGGGCGCAGTCAATAAGTTGTCGCATTAATTTCCGCCCTATATTGACCGATGAGGCCTTGTTGGTAAGGACCACGCGCTTTGGCTCAAAGATTTCAAGCGAGTTGAGCTTTGTACGATAGGCTTCAAGGCGGCGTTCCATCCGGGGATCTAGACGGGCAGCCAGATAACCTATCTTGCAAAAGCCTTGGTTCAAAAGGTGTTCGACCATGGTTTCACTTGCCGCGATATGGGACAGACCTACACTCATATCAATGGGGTCAGGGCCAATTTCATATATTTGAACGACGGGAATATTCGCTTCTTTTAAAAGATTGATCGAATTGTCTGATTGATCGATGCCAACGACAATAAGCGCCGCGGGATTTTGGGCGAGAAAGAGCGAAAGCAAATGGTTTTCTTCTTGAGCATCATACCGCGTGTTTCCGATCAAAACCTGATAGGGGGTGTTCTGGGTACTGTCGTGAATGGCACGCAGCGTATCGGCGAAGATGATGTTACTGAGCGAAGGAATGAGAACACCGATGACATCGGCTCTGCCCGAGGCAAGGGCCCGGGCTTTGGGATCGGGGATATATTGCAGTTCTTTTATTGATTTTTCGATCCGGATACGCAGCTTTTCAGATACTTTTGACGGATCGCGCATCATGCGCGAGACGGTGATGGCGCCAACCCCCGCATGTTCGGCAACATCGGTAATCGTTGCGCGTCCTGATCCTTTACGTTTCCCCAATTCTTACTGTTCCTCAGTCTTTCCAATCTTGATTAATCAGGTCTTTTAATACCTGCCGAGACCTTCTACAAGCGCCTTTCTTCTGCAGCTCAAGGACAGGGAAAAGTACCTATAGCGGTCCGAATTTCCGAAAGGTTTTATCACAGAATACGGTTACTCTCATTTCATCGTTTGACAATATGGTAGCGCTACCATATTGTCAAACCGCATTGTGGTAGCGCTACCAAAAAAGGGAAATTGGCGACTGGCGCTATCGCATCAATAAATAAATTACAAACAACAGGTTAAGGCGTTCTTACGTAAGAAAGTGCGCCATCCTGTTTTGAGAATGAGATGTATTTCACACTGGGAGATGAACAAAAATGTTGAAAAAACTCACCACGGGCCTTGTTATGGGGCTCTCTGCGGCTTTGATGTCAACAGCATCCATTGCGGCGGATTATAACTTTAAGTTCCAATCAAGTGATCCTGCGGGTAATCCTAACTTTATTTTGAAACAGGAATGGGCGCAACGCGTTGATGAGATGACTGGCGGTCGTCTCAAAATCGAGATGCTTCCTGTAAACTCGGTTGTGCAGCACTCTGAAACACAGGATGCGGTCGCCGGTGGTATTCTGGACGGACACATTACTGACACTAGTTATTTTGCGGGTAAAGATCCTGCCTTTGGTTTGATTGCAAATCCTGTTGGCGCATGGT
>NZ_CAKZMP010000294.1 GCF_937128705.1 uncultured Kiloniella sp.
CATAGATGCGGTGAGTTTCGACTATTACACAGGGGAACCGGTTGCCTATGTGTTCGCTTCTCAGCACAGACGCCATGCCCCTCAATCATCCGCATAGGCCCCCAACGATCTGCCATTTCGGTTTCGAAAGAAACCAGATTAGCGGTATCTTGATAAGGCATCGTAATAACGTGCAAATGCTCATCACCCAGAATAGCCCAGATATCATCTATTTCAGGGTTAGCGGTTCCACCAGACATAGGCGTAACAGTTGCCGTTAATCCAACAGGTAATTCCTCGCCGTCGTAATAATTCACGCGGATATCCAGATCGTTACCTAGTTCGCCTTTGTGATTGAATGTCAGATCAACTTTTTTACTATCAGCGCCATTTACAGCTGCATCGACTAGAACACCTGTTGCCGCATTGATTGCCGCGACGGTATTCGTCGCAATATTATCAAGCGTATGTGAGGCCGCAATGCCAACACGAACACGTTTGCCGCCGATATATAAATTCAAAGTACCTGAAGAAACAGACCCGCCAAACGTAACAGACCCGGTAGCTTTTTGAGCATTGCCATCGTCATCAAGAGCCACAACAACTGTTTCAACAAGGTTGTTATTTTCGAAATGCTTTTCCAGCATGCCTGCAAGCATGGAATTAGCGCCAAACAGATTCTTACCCTGGGCGTGTGAAGTTACCCGGTAGCGCGTTTTAGCTTCTGCTGTACCGTTGGGAAGCTTTTGACCTATGACCAAATGTGTGTAGGGCATAAGCGCTGCACCCTGAACAGCGCGGGAATTATCAAATTCCACATAGACAAAAGGTACCCGGATATTTTGGGGAATTTCATTGAATGAAATAGCCATGACTTATTTTTCCTTTTTAAGCTGTGGCTTGCTTTGAGCTTTAGCTTTCTCAGCGATCATTACATCGCCTTGAGCCAAGCGTCTGCGCCAGTGGCTGTTGAATTCAACCTCATCCCCTTCGGCTGGAAGCGGGAGTAAAGTAACCGGATCTCGAACGATGAGACCTTCTTCGGCAGGTTTCAGAAAAGCTTTTTTCATGATGGGGGTTGCTCCGGTTTGATAATGTCTTCGGCCTCAATCTGGCCGTCTTTTGGTGCAAGGTCGTATTTAACCCCGCCCGTTTCAAAAGGTGTTAAATCTTCAAGATCCTTGAAGCGTTGCTCATCGTGCCTGGTTAAAAGTGAAAACCGGATGGAATGGCAAAGAACGCCCGCAAACATAACGGGGATAAATTCTTCCATCTGAAGGCCCGCCTGGTTGTCAACAATGGTCGTATCAATCAAATCACCCAAAGTTTCATCACCGCGAAAAGCTTGAATGATATTTTCAATTAAGTTTTGTGCTGTGATTTCGCTTTGCTCGCCATCAATCAAGCTCATAAATCCGCGAATTTCCCATGTATTCACTACCTTGTTGTAGCCAGAACTATACGGCTGCTCACGTCTGGTAATCCGCGTGATGTACCAGCCCAAAACCTTATCGTCCTGAAGGAAGAAATCTTTGAAAGCACTATTGTTTGTACTGTACCTCTGAAATTCATGAACAAGGCCGATGCCAGAGACAGTTTTCAAGGTATTGGCAATAGCCGTGCGGATTTGGGATAACATCAGATAGAAGCCCCCAATTCATCAGCAAGCTCTTGCACAGCGTCATTGAAAAAGCCCTGTACATTTCCGCCATTGTCTTTAATGGCATTGCCTAACATGTGTTTGCCTTCTGTACCGACTTTAGAAATCTTCAAGGCAATAGCAAAGGCAACGGCATAAGATATTTCGGGATCAACACCCAGTTTGACTTCCGCCCATTCCTGAAGCGGGCGAATAGGTGGGAAATGCGGCTTGCTACCCAATTCAACAGGCAAGGCATACGCCAAGGGAGAACCGACTTCCCCCGTAATCAATCCGCCGCTTAAAACAGGCTCAGTAGAGATAATAGATCCGGCAAGCCCGGTTCCCCGGTCAAGGCTGTAAGGTGTGTTGTCTTTGGTTTCGCGTTCAATAAGTAAAAGGCTTTTACGGGCAGCGGTTGTTAGTTTGCTTTGTACCGCTTCAGGCGCATTTAAAACGGCCTTTTCAAGTGCTTTAAGCTGTTTTTTATCGAACTTTATATCGAGCTTAGGCGTCATTGATCTAACCTCGAATGCATCAGGTAATCACCACCGCCGATAGGGCCGTTCCAGTTTACTGTGACATGTGCGGATTTCTGGTTGCCCGGTTTGATACCTAGTAAATTGTGATAGAGGTCATAATGACGCCGGGCGCGTTTAGCGTATTCAGCTGCTTTGCTATCGTGATCAACAGAGTCCGCGATAATCATGCCATCGCGATCACTAGCTGTTGCACCCGACAAGCTTTCAAATAGAACCGATGCTGCAAAGTGCGATACGGCCTGTCGGTGCTTTTTCGGGATTGTGTCGATTGCCGTTGTAAGCTGATGCACGGCGTTATAACGCAGCCAGTAAATCTCATTTTGGGTTAGTCTGCCGGTCACATAAATTTTCTCGCCTGAAGGGGTTAGGCGAAGATTAAATTCAATAAATGGATTTGAAATATTTGCGGAACGTTCAAGACTTTGTATTGATTCGGCATCAACAGGCTTATCAATAGATTCAGCACCGTTTCCTGTTATTTCGACAACAACAGAACGTGGAAAATCAACCGAGTATCTTTCAACAGCCAATTCAACAGCATTCGTAATGTCTGCATCGCTGATTTTGTCTGTCTGATCCCGGACCAGATTTTTTGTAAGTTCTGTGAAGTCTGCTAGGGGCATTTTCAAACCTTGAGAGAGTTTAACTATCCCGCCGCCATGAAGACGGCGGGATATCTGTGCGCTAAAGCCAAGAGTGGAAAGCTTTAGGCGACTACAGCTTTTTGGAAACCGCGATAGTCCATAACGGCTCCACCATAGATGTGACGAAGTTTGTATTTGATCTTGTCGTTAGTGAAGACAGAGCCAACGGATGGATTATCCTGCACAAACATTTCAGGCTCTTGCTTACCGTCAAGGAAACCAATTTCAATTGTTGGAACATCCATAGGATCTGCAATCAACGCCCAATCATTCGCATCATCCCAGCACCAAACTTCGATAATTTCTGGCTTTAGGGTTTGAATGAAATCAGCATCATTGTTGGTGTCACGCTTGAACAGATCATAAGCAGTTCGACCCAATTCAGCCCCGATCAACATTGTTTTAGGATTAAAGAAAAGTTTCTGGTTTGAACCGGGTTCAGTCTGGTTGACCATCTTAAGTCGGGCGGCTTCGAAGCTGTCTTTGGTAAGTGCTATCGTTGACAAGTTATTATGATCAACATGGAACAAGGCTTTGTTGTCGTATACGGCACCATTTCCAATGATAAAATCAAAGACAAACTTAGAAAGTGTCCGTTTTGCGGCACGGCTCATCCGTCCAGGAATACGACGAATAATATTCACATCGTCATTCTTGATCATTTCCAGGGTAACTTCTTCAGTACCACCGCGTTTGTTTGGAGAATACTTGGCTTCTTCATCATCAGGCGATACCAAGGCCGGATATGGTTGACCTTCTCCAACGACAGATAAATCACCGTATCCGCCGAAACGTGACCGCTTTTGTTCACGGAAATCATTCAATTCACCAACATCCGCAATACGCCGCCAGGCATCTTCTTTTGAATTGCTTTTGTAATCCTTCAACATGCGTCGATTCATGGAATTACCCAAGGCAAGAGAGAATGTTGTTGTATTCAATGCCTCGCGGAATGAACCTGAATGACAGTTTGAAAGTTGTCCCGTAACTTGCCGATCACCTGTAATTCCGACATAGCATTCCCTGAAAGATCTAGCTTGGGCATGGTCTTGATGGCTGATATCAAGGCAAGCTTCCAGCATTGCAGCGTTACGTTCATCTTGAGTTTCACCCGAAAAGACCTGATGTCCGTTACCGTCAGAACCATCACCTAGACCGTTAACAGTACCGCCGCCCGCAAAGTTAGCCAGGTAATCTCGCTCTGACTGGATAGCTTCTTGAACAACTTGCGGTGTAAAACTGTCTTCGTTGGTAAAGCGATCAATCAAACGTGTTTGAGCAACTTCCGGAAGATTTGAACCTTGAATAGTAACACGGGCATCCGCGCGGGCCTCGACCATCCGCAATTCATCACGGGTAACAAAACCATCGGTGTTGACGGGAGGTGTTTCCGGTTGTGGCGTGTCTGCTTCTATAGCTTCTGTCATGCGCCCAATTAATTGCTTGTCGTCCAGCTTTTCCAGATCTGCCTTGTTATGACCTTTTGCCTCAAGAAGGCGCATCATTTGTTCACGATCCATGATTGGATCTCCTTTTGCTTCGATTAAATTTAAGAGAGTTCCACCAGCACCGGGTTCAACGATGAGATCTACTGACCGGATTTCTGTGAATTTTCGGGCTTCGCGAAGAACACGGCCAGAATCATGGCGGGGCTTGATGAGGGATAAGGCATCAATAGAGAAGCCAAAGAGACTGGTTAGGTTTTGAGCAATGGCCTCACGTAGCTTTACAGCGACCTCACCATTCGGCTCAATCATTGCCAGATCGGCTTGGATCTCCCCGGTATCGGTTCCGGCACCTTCGACAAAGCTGACATTTTGCAAGCCACCGATAAGATTCTCGAAAGATTTACCCTGACCGGACAAATGCTCTTTATCCGATTTAACCAGAACGCGAGCGCCTTCAAAAAGCGAGACAGCTTCACGCAAAACAGAATCAGGGTAATAATTATTATTCCCCGAAAGCCCGGCTTGGATAACCCGGATACGGAAGTTTCCACCCTCTGTGCTTTCGATGAAGGCTGATTGTTCGGAAACGGCTTCCGTCATTGTACCAAGATCATCACCAGCTTTTTTGAACTCTTGAACAACTTCGGTAGGTGTTCCCAGGGTAACTTTGGTTCCTGTTGTGGCGTAAGGATAAGAAAGAAGTTTGCCGTCTTTGTTTTCAACAACAATATAATCATTGAACAGGCCCCGGATATAAGGCCACCAATCATCATCCCCGGCGAGTTCTAGAGCTTTTTTAATCGCCCCTGTCAATAAGTCGCTTAACTGCCGTAGATCACCTTCAAAGGCTTCACGGATAGCTTCAGCACCTAGCAAACCCATTTCAGAGATAGCGGGGCTGTTATCTTCGCCTTTGGCTTCGAGCAACCGCGCTAAAACAAGGGCGTTATTATCAGCCGCG
>NZ_CAKZMP010000295.1 GCF_937128705.1 uncultured Kiloniella sp.
CGTTTGCGCTTGAGCCGCAACTTTTCCCTTAAAAGATTGCTGGCTTGCGTATCGAGGGTCGCCTTCCCCCGAAGGTGATCCTCATTTATTTGTATTGTTAATGTTTGAATTGAAATTATAAATTATTTTTATGAGTGTTCCTTTGGTACCAATAGGGTGAAAATTATTCCTCATTCTATTGGAGTCAGTAATGGAACGCACATTACGCATCCGTAACGGAGAAAAAGTACAAGGCACCTTTTCCAGAGCAGAAATGGAACGTCGTGTCGATAATTTACGTCGTCATATGGTTGATAATGATATTGATGCCGTGGTTTTGACTTCTTATCACAACATCAACTATTTCAACGACTTTGTGTACTGTGCCTTCGGGCGTCCCTACGGTCTGATTGTCACACTGGATAAACATATCTCTGTAACGGCGAATATTGATGGTGCGCAGCCGTGGAGACGTAGCTTTGATGACAACGTCATCTATACGGATTGGCAAAAAGATAATTATTTCTTTGCGATCAAGGATGAGCTGTCGGGACTAAGTCTGAGCCGCGTAGGTCTGGAATTCGATCATATTAACATCGATAATAAAAACAAAATGGCCGCAGCTCTTGGTAGTCCAGAGTTTGTGGACATTGGTGCGCCGACCATGCGGATGCGGATGCTGAAATCGGCTGAAGAAATCGAGATTATCAAACATGGCGCAGCGACGGCTGATATTGGCGGGGCGGCCTGTGCAGAAGCGATTGCTGTTGGTGTTCCTGAGCATGAGGTTGCTCTTCACTCAACACAGGCAATGATCCGTCATATTGCTAAGACTTTCCCTGATGCAGAGCTTATGGATACCTGGACCTGGTTTCAGTCTGGAATCAATACAGACGGTGCCCATAATCCTGTGACCAGCCGGAAGATTGAATCAGGTGATATCCTGAGCTTGAACTGCTTTCCGATGATTGCCGGATACTATACTGCGCTAGAGAGAACGTTGTTTGCCGAGCATGCATCTGATGCACACATGAAATATTGGAAAGCCAACGTCGAAGTGCACGAAGCTGGCTTGAATTTAATCAAGCCCGGCGTTCGTTGCTGTGATATTGCGCTTGAGCTCAATGAAATCTTCAAGAAGCATGATATGTTGCAGTATCGGACCTTTGGATATGGTCACTCTTTCGGAACGTTGAGCCATTACTACGGCCGTGAAGCTGGACTGGAGCTTCGTGAAGATGTCGAAACTGTTCTGGAACCGGGTATGGTCGTCTCTATGGAACCAATGATCATGATTGAAGAGGGTAATCCCGGTGCTGGCGGTTACCGTGAACATGATATTCTGGTAGTGGGTGAAAATGATGCAGAAAACATCACCAAGTTCCCCTATGGCCCGGAGCACAACATTATCAGTAAGTAAAAATCTTCCCTTGTCTGAGAGTTCCTCGACCTGAAATTGATTCAGTCTGAAGTGCTCCATGCATTAAATTCAGATGTCTCAAGACTTTAAATCCGGCATATCAGTGCCGGGTTTTCTTTTTGGTGAAGGATTTAAACAGCGAATGTCACATTAAGGGTTCACCAAGCGTCATATTCCTGAAAGCAACTCTAAGAACAACAAAGGAAACACGATGATGACAACGTCTTCTGGGCCTCTTTCTTCTAAGTCTCTGGCTTCTGTGTCTCAGGCATCTGAAAAACCCGTTATGCATGAAAAAAATGACCCAAAACTAATAGGGTATCTAGGCCAGATTCATGTGATGATGGCAGAGCGTGGTTTAGAACATTCTTTGTCTGCACTCATTGAATTACGGGCATCCCAAATAAATCAATGTGCCTATTGTGTTAATATGCATATATCTGACGCGCGAAAAGCCGGGGTTAGTCAGGACAAGCTGGATAAAGTGATTGTCTGGCGTCATGTGGACGTATTTTCTGAACCAGAGCGGGCCGCGTTGGCGTGGACCGAAGCGTTGACAACATTGGACCTAAAAATAAATTATGCGAAACTTCGTTCTGAGTTACGGCGATATTTTTCTGACAAGGAAATCACGTTAATTACGACAGATATCGGGATGATCAATTTGTGGAACCGCATACAGATATCCAAGCATTGATATGATGAGGTTCATATAATGCTTGAAAATAAAACACCTGAAAATAAAACAGATGCATTTGAGCTATCGCGTCCTAGGCTTATGGGGCTCGCGTATCGCTTGTTGGGGTCTGTAAGTGATGCACAGGATATTGTGCAGGACACCTATTTGAAATGGGTCTCTTATTCTGGGCCGGAGATCGAAAATCCTGTCGGTTGGTTATCACGCGTTTGTACAAATCGTTGTCTGGATCAACTGAAGTCGGCCCGTCATCAAAGACTGGATTACGTTGGCTCGTGGATACCGAATCAAATTCAAACGGAATTTGAAGCCAGTGCGGAAGAGAAGATAGAAATAGCTTCGTCTTTGACGACAGCCTTTCTTTTGTTGTTGGAAAGACTGACGCCAAAGGAGAGGGCGGCATACCTGCTACACGATGTATTTTCGATGCCGTTTGACGAGGTGGCAAGCGTGCTAGATATGCAACCGGCAAATTGCCGTAAGTTGGCAACACGGGCCCGAAACTATGTGGCAAAAAATAATGTGCGGCATGTGCCGGAAAAACAACACCAAGAAAAATTGTTAGAAGCTTTTCAGCAGGCGATCAAAACCGGGAATGTTGAAATTCTGGGCACGATGTTACGGGCAGATAGTGATTTCCGCGCGGATAGTGGTGGTAAAGTTCAGGCTGTGCGTGATGTTATTGTTGGTCATGATGTGATTTGCCGATTTATTGAAGATATTCTATCGCACGCATGGCGGAAGATGATAATTATGACTCAATTACTTAACGGTCCTTTGGGGTTGGTGATTATGGATGAGGGTAAAGTGCATGCGGCACTATCCTTCGGATATGACGCAAAGGGACAGATAAGCCAAATATACATCA
>NZ_CAKZMP010000296.1 GCF_937128705.1 uncultured Kiloniella sp.
CAGGCTGAAAAATGAAACAGGTTGAATTGGATGTTGCTGTGTCTTCCCAAGCTCCTACGGAGTGGAATCGCTGGGTATATGAGAACAGTCAATATGCAGGGGCCCGGCAATTGGCATGCCGGTCTAAACTTTATGAAATTGAGCACGATGGGAAAAGTATCTTCCTTTCTTGTGAAAAGTCGAAAAACCGTGTTGCTGGCGCCTTGATCAGTTGGATACCCCCACAAAATAGTTCCGTACTCAGAAATATTATTTCCTTAATCACAGGGGTTGGAAACGGACGGTTGGTTGTTTTTGAGGGGCCCGTGATATCCGAGCAACGATTTGAAGTATTGTCGTCGTTGTTTCTCGCGGTGGATGATGTCGCAAAAAGCATGCGGGCGAGTTCGATCACATTCAATGCTCTGCCGGATGCCTATGTCGCCAAGGGTCAAGATTTCTGGGAGGGTACATTCTTAGCTTCAGGATATGAGAAGCATGATTGGTTGACCTCTGTTGTTAACTTGCAGACAGAAGAAGATGCCTATTTTAAGTCACTTCGTGCTAAGGAAAGAAATACGATCCGAAAGTGTCAGAAGGCAGGGGTCTCCATGCTTAAGTGTGATACCCTGGAGTTATATTTAGAGGACTTCTGCCGAAATTATTATGAAGGGCAGTGGTCTGACGAAAGGCAGGAGAGTTGTGAGAAGCAATGGGAGCATTATGATCCCGATCACTTCTCTTTTTTCGTTGCCAAGACAAGCGATGGCGAGGTGCTGGGCACACTTGGAACATACCATTTTGCTGGTTATGTAACGGTTCGTTTGATTAATCGGACAGCAGTTTGTAGGCAATTGAAGCTGCCGGTTCAGGATTTTTTGCATTGGTCAGTGATGAATCATCATAGACGCCAGAGAGACGCATGTTTTGATTTGGCAGGTGTAGCTCCTAGCCCTGCTGGTGAAAAAGAAAAGGGTATTCGTTTTTTTAAGGAAAAGTGGGGAGGGGCTCTTCGCCCAGCACCTTCTTTCTTCAAGGATCGGAGGCCTTCATGGCTGACTCTATTACATAAAATTCTACTAGTTTAAGGTTTTGGGGAGGAGGTAAGTTGAGTTCACTGATTACAAGTACTTTTGTACGAGATGTTAAATGGTTGACCCTTGCTCAATTGTTTATGCGTGCAAAGGGCTTGATTATTATTCCCCTTATGACTCATGCCCTCGGCTCTGTCGATTATGGTGTCTGGACGCAACTCTCTGCTGTTGCTGCCTTGTTTATGCCATTCGTGATCTGGGGAATGAACCGCGGGTTCATACGTTATGCATCTGGGCGTGATACTTCAGAACAATTATCTCTTTATCATGCATGGCTAATTTTCATAATTGCTGCAGTGTCTTTTATCGCTCTGCCGATTGCTGTATTTCGACAGGAAATTTCAGATTTTGTATTGAATGGTGCAGATGGTGATGGAAATTTAGTTCTTTTCGCAATCTTGTTCTGTTTGGCGAATGCTCTTTTCCAAACCTATACTGTTTGGCTTCAGGCAAGTGGGCAATCCGGTCTATTTTCTATTGTGCTTGTTGTGCAGAGTATATTTTCTCTATTTGCGATTATTGGCTATTTGATCGTTCAGGGGTCTTTGTTTCTCTTGGTATCTTTGACTGTTGGCGCAGAGATTTTTTTGGTTTTCTCGTTATTGTCATACCAACTTTATAGACATGGCTGGCATAGACCGGATTTTAGCCAACTGAAATTAATTTTTCTGTTCAGCTATCCTTTAATGCCAATCACCTTTGCAAATCTTGGCATAAATTGGGGAGATCGAGTTGTCTTACTTCAGTATATGACGATTTCAGATATTGGGGTTTACAATCTGTCGCATGCCTTGGGGATGATGCTTGTTCAGACAGTGACGCAACCTTTTCGCTCCTATTATCCTGCCAGAGCAACAAAGCTGTACAAAGATGGTGCGATGGAAGAGTTACAGAAGCTGTATAACCTATCGGCAGGCAGTTTGATGATCTTCTATGTTCCTGCGGTAATCGGACTATTCTTTGTTGCGTCAGATTTTATTGCAATTATGGCCCCAGAAGAGTTTTCTCAAGGGTCTGTTTTGTTACCTCTGCTTTTTGCAGGATATGCGATTGATAGAATGTGCAGTTACAATCAACAGCAGTTGGAATGGAGTTATCGACCTGTCTGGATAACGGTTTCTTTGTTTGGTTGCTTTGGCGTTAATTTCACGCTCAATACCCTGTTGGTTCCTCATTATGGATTGTTAGGTGCAGGAGTTTCCAGTGTGCTGGCTTTTGCATTGCGTTACCTCTTCATCTGGGCGCTTGTGCGTCGGAAAATGCCAGTGAGGAATAGCCTTGGCTTTATTCTTCGGATTTTATTCTGTGGATTTGGTATGGGCTTAAGCCTTTTCCTAGTAGAGCACTTTTTTGTCCCAATGGGGATTGTGCAATCCAATCTATTGATGCTTATTCTCTATGTGTCCTGTGGAGCGTCAATATACCTTCTTACTCTGCTATTGTTTGGTGTCATCCCTCGTCAGAACTTGGGGTTGTGTCTTCAAAAAGCACTGAGAAAATGAAACAACCCTTTCCAGTATTTATGAAGTAGTAATTGAGAATGAAACAGTCTTTTAATGATCTGCTTTTGCGTTCAGGATTAGAACCTCAAGCTAAACAGCTGATAGGTCAAGGTGGGCAATTGGCCACATATTTAGTCGACGTCAGGAAGCAGAAAGCTAACGGGCAGACGAAAGTTGTTATTAAAGAAACCCTGGCTGATCGTGATTTAGCTTCGATCTATGGATATTCTGTGGAAGCGATGCTAGAAGGCGAGGCTCTTTATACAAAGGTGTTGGGTGCAGTGGGCTTGGGACCTTCAATTATATCGAATACCGATGGTGTTGTTATTCGTGAATACTCCCAAGGTTCCACACTTTCTGAGCTGTTTCTTGAGGCTGATAACTTACAGGCAAAGATATATTTGGAGGAGTCTTTCTTGTTTCTTGAGCGTGTTTTATCAGTCGTACAAAAAGAGGATTTGTTAGGATATCTTGATTTTAATTGCAACAATATTCTTAGGGATGAATTTGGTAAATTTTCACTGATTGATCATGAGTGGTCTATTTTACAGTATAAAACCCATGAAGATCTTTCTGTAAATACAATTTACAAATATATCCGAAGCATAATCCGTTACGCAAAAATAACTTTTGATGAGATCTTTGAGTGCTTGGGAAAGCAAACCGTCCTTTCACAGTATTTCACCCGTGTTCAGGTACAGCTGGCCACTGGGTATTTCAATGTGAATGATATACCTTTCCAGCAATCCCTAAGAAGTTGTGACGAATTGGTTAAACTTTTGCAATCTAGGCAAACAAGCACTCCTCTTGAGATTTTAGATAAGCTGTGTGTCAAAATGAGTGCTCAATCAATTCGATATTGTTTTGGGCGTCGATACGATGCCTTGTTTGAAGAGCAGGTATATAAGGAAAAAGATATTGATTTGTTTGTACATCCTGATGACTACGGGTCATTTATTCTGCTGGCCCAAGAGATCGGTTTTACTCTTTATAATTTAACAAAATTTCTATATTTCAGTGAAGCGACTGGTCAGGTCGTCTTCTTGGATCTGTGCTTAAGAACCGTTAAGGATGCACCAGATGTACAACAGATTGTGGAAAATTCTGTCGTTAGGTGTGAGCGCTATATCATATCCGATGCTGACTTGTTCATATTGCTAATCATAAATTCAGTAAGTCAAAGAAAATCAATATCTTCAAAATATTATGATTTCCTTCAAGGGTTTTTAATTAGAAATAGTAACGGAGAACCTTATGTAGAAGAGGCCTTGGGGAAAGCATTTGGGGTAGACAAGATCACAGAAATCCTGAACGGAGTATCAAGTGGACAGTGGTCTGATCTGGCCAAGCTTACGCTGAACTCTGCTGAGCGAAAGGTTGCTGAATGCGGGCTGCGTAATTGGCTTGTGCTTCAGATGACTTCCGGACCACGTTTGATCGCGATGTTGGGTGTTGATGGGGCGGGAAAAAGTACGACAATCTCAACGGTGGAAACGGCTTTGAAAGATGCAACGTTCCGATCAGAGGGGTATTATCTTGGGTGTTATTATCCTCCTTCCGGTCGAGGGCAGTCTTTTATTTTACCAACTGACTGGTTGATGGTCACGGCTTATAATCTTTTGCTGTGGGCTCGAAAGTTTCAGCTTGCACCGAAAAAGTTGATTTCTACGAAGGGATCTCCTCAGAAACGTGACGCTAAAGAATTTTCCTATGAAAAAGACATTGACGAGGAAGAATGGATTCCTCCATTAGAAAAGGGTGGAGAGTGCGATTCTTTTGTCTTTCGCCTTTTCGCTTGGCTGCTTGTTCTTGATTCCATGCTAATGGGAGTTAAGTTAAGGCTTTCTCA
Organism: uncultured Kiloniella sp.; assembly: GCF_937128705.1. Classification (GTDB taxonomy): domain Bacteria; phylum Pseudomonadota; class Alphaproteobacteria; order Kiloniellales; family Kiloniellaceae; genus Kiloniella. The sequence goes on from NZ_CAKZMP010000296.1 coordinate 4,425, forward strand.
GGGATATAGTTTTATTTTTACGGATCGTTATTTTTATGATCTCGTTACTTTTCTTGGAGAAAGGCATTTTTTGTCCGGTGTTATTGCACGTTATTTCATGCCTGATACCGCCTTATTTATGTGTGCCTCTCCACAGGTTCAAGCTACTCGTGAGCCAAGACACCCTCTTTCAGAAATTAAAAAGAATCAAGCGCTCTACAGATCAATCCCAGAGATGAACCCAGATATCAACTGGCATGAGGTTTCAACTGAAATGCCTAGGGGAATTGTAGCTCAAAGAGTTTTGTTTTTGTGCATGTCTGCTAGGAGGAAAAGGGTTTTCTTGAAGCTGGTTGGTAGCATATTTTACAAAGTTGGTCAGAGGTTTCGACGTTTAGGTTTAAGTCGGGACAAAATTTCGTAGTGTAGTTATAACTGCAAGGGTGACACGGCCGAAATGGAGTGTGCGTTCCCTGTGTGTACAAGTTTCAAAATGGGCTTTTAGATACAAGATTGGATGAATGTTAAAAAATGAACCAGCAAATTACTTACCCATATATTGTAAAGATTTTACAAAACTATATCTCTCCCAACGACAAGGTGCTTGAAATAGGCTGTGGCGCAAAACAATATCGTGAATACCTGCCTAAGTCTGAATACTATGGTTTAGACCTGCCGCAGAGTTCCTATGTTGACGAAGCGCCTGACTATCCTTGCTCGGCCGAGGACATGCCTGTAGAAAATGAAAGCTTTGATTGTATCTTTGGTGTTGCAACCTTTTATCTGCACGGTGATCCGGACAGGACATTCCGGGAATGTTATCGTGCTTTGAAACCTGGTGGACGCTTTATTGTCTTTGATTACAAGCAAAGCCTTCTTAAGAAGATTAAGACTGATAAGCGTTATACCCATGTCCAAACTTGGGGCGCTTCTGAGCTATCAAACCGATTGTCTCTGGCCGGTTTCTCTGAGGATGGCTTGCAGAACATCAGTGGTATGGTTGATTATTGGGATTATCCAAGTGCAGTACGGCTTTTAGTCCGTTCAATAAAACGCCTGTTAGGGCTAGAGGTTTCCAACTGGTTGATCATTTATGCTGAGAAAAAATGACATCTTCTGCCTTTCTCTTTTATGGTAGAAGATTAATGATAGAAATGTTCTGGCGGGTATGTTTTTTATTGGGTGCAGGATGATAAGTTGACAAAGATAAACCCTAAGAGACTGTTGGTGATTCTCTCTGACCCTCTAACTCCTCTTCTAGAAAAGGGGGAGGTTACGGCCCGCTATTATAATCCAGGTGATGTGTTCTCTGAGGTGCATATCCTATTGTTGAATGATGATAAACCGGACGCCTCCGCCCTTAAATATATGGTCGGAGAAGCTAGAGTTTTTATCCATAACTTTAATTTACCATCAAAGATAAGTGTTAAGAGTTTCGGTTGGCAAACGCCTCTTCTAGAAAGGTTTTTGCAAAGAGTTTTGCCAGTCATACAGGATATTGCGCCGGATATTTTGCGCACTCATGGGTTGAGTTTGGAGCTCTTGGTTGCTCGTATGTCTAAGAGGAGATTTGGGATTCCACATGTGGCTAGTATTCACACAAATCCACATCAACCTGCTCAAAATGTTTCTTTGGTGCGTCGCTTTTTTGTGAGTGGTTTGGATAGACTGAGATCTCAGGTTCTTAAGGAGGCTGATGAGGTCTTACCAGTTTATGAGCCGGCCGTGCCCTTTTTGCAAAGCCTTGGTGTTAGCGATTTTCAAGTTTGTTATAATGTTTTGAATCCGTCTGCGATAAAACGAAAAGCAGACTATAAGCTCAATAAAACGGTAAAAGTAGTTTGTGTCAGTCGCCAATTTCAAACTAAGGACCCTTCAAATTTAATAAGGGCTGTAGCTGTTATTGAAAATATGCATCTCACGCTTATTGGGGATGGAGAGTTACATGAGGCGTTGGCGAGGCTGGTTAATGATCTTGATATTAACGACCGTGTTGAATTTATTCCATCTATAGAAAACGGGGATTTATGCCGGTTGCTTTCTGAGTTTGATTTCTTTGCGGTTCATTCTGATCATTGGGAGGTTTCAAAGGCTGTTCTTGAAGCTCTTCTTTCGGGGCTGCCAGTTATAATTAATAAATTGCCTGACTATCAAATTCCAGAACTTTCTGAGGAGTTATGTGTTCTTGTTGAGAATTCAGAAGAAGGATATCTTGGAGCTCTAAAGAAGTTGATTGGAGATGATGTCAAAAGAGAAGAGTTAGGTCGAAATGCTGCCCGTGTTGCTTGGGAGCGCTGGGATCCTCAAAAATCAGAAGCCGCTTATCAGGATATCTATAAGGATTTGCTTGGAGGGTAAATCTCAGGTATCAAATAGGTATACTGAAGCAATATACTCACTTGTTAGGTTGTACGAATTTTCTAGATTGCGTCTTCTCCTACCTATGTTTAGCGCTTGTATTTAAATAGATGTGATCGAATGCTATTGTCATCCAATTATCTCAACAGAATTCAAGATAAATTTTTCCCAGGTTTGCTGAGGTCACGCCTTTCGTCAGCAGCGAGGAAGTCAAGTCTTCGCGGTCCGGCATTTCTATTGTCTTTTGATTGCGACACCTACAAAGACGCCCACGTGGTGGGAGAAGTGCATAGGAAGTTAACGGATATCGGAATTATGCCAATTTATGCAGTGCCGGGTGAGGTTCTAGTGGAGGGAGCTGAGGCCTATTGGAGCATTGCTGAGAGTGGTGCGGAGTTTATCAATCATGGGCACTATAAGCATTCACGTCTTCTCGATGATGGAGAAACTTATGAGAGTTGGAATTTTTATGATCAAATAAGTCGAGATGAAATGAAAGAGGATGTCCCTTCTACCCATAGGTGAACAACATACCACCTATAAAAAGAATCTAATGTTTGACTATCAAACCAAATCATTCCTGGCAAGTATAATAATGCTGCAAACAATAGCCCCATGGTCAATACCAAAGCTGTTGTTGTTTGTTTTTTTCCTGTAAATAAGGTCATTAAAATATTAAATAAAAATGCCAACACATTAACTACCACTAAGTAATCCAATGGTCTAGGAATTTCTAAAAATTTTCGTCCTTCCCACCAGTTAAAATGGTAAGCAATAACTGCGGCTACTCCTACAGCCAAAAAGCTCAACAATTGAATAATTGCCAATTTAGGCGAGTACAATTCGTTTTGTGCCTCTTCGGGAATAATGTAATAGGCAGAACCCATAAAACCTAGCAGTAACCAACAAACCAACA
>NZ_CAKZMP010000297.1 GCF_937128705.1 uncultured Kiloniella sp.
AATGCAAAAAGTAAGAATAATACAGGCTGTAACAAAGAAGATATCGGATATAGAGGCCACGCTATCTGATAAAGGGATTGCGATAGAAATGTGTGAGGATTTTCAAAAACTGGAAAGGGTTTGTAACTCGATAGAAGACAGGAAGTCCCTTTCCGAGCCTTTTAGTTCCAAGTATTTCGATATTCTGCCTCGGGATGGTTTTTGGATTAGAGGTTTTAATCAGGATGGTAATACGGTTAGTACACAGGTTATGCGTCTTTCTGAACTTGGGGAGACCAATTTAGCCACACTATGGCAGCAACAGCTCAAACGCTTACATGGCGGGAAGCTCATGACGACATCTAGCCCTGGTGCTCAACTTATCAATGGCAGAGTTGTGTATCACGGGGATGTTTGGGTTGATCATTCCTGTGCCCGTATGAACCTTGGGGGGATTATGTCCCATCTCGCTTTGTCAGTTGCGTTACTTAAATGGGCGCCGGATTTTGTTTATGGTTTTATGCGGGAAAAACTTTGTTTATCAGGTTTTGCGTTGAAAGAAGGGTATTTTCACTGTGAACCCATCGGTTCTCATTGGGTAGAACAACCCCGGGAAATCGATCCTAGCGATTGGCTCGTCTGGATGGGGCGTCATGACCTGGAATACCTTGCTCAACATAAAATGATTTCAGGCTTGTTATGCTCCCAATAACATTTCCGCCGCTTTTAAAGCGACAGGGTAAAAGCAGGCGCTGATAACTAACTAGACAATTTCCTTTCACCGGGTGAGCCAATGGGGCGACGACTTCATGAGCCGTTGGTCTATTGTCTTCGAGAACCTTGATATAAGATTCTGTGACAGCCAAATCAAATTCAGCATCGGGCAAGGTCGATCCGGTACAGGTTTCTGCCCAGTTATGCCCGAATACCTGGGCTGTTACCGATGTATTTCCGGCATGAATAAGCGGGGGGATACGGTCTTCCCGCTGGATAACTGATATTTGCAAATTTTCTAGTATGCGTTTGGTTGCCTGGTCCCGACCGATGATACCACCAGAATTTTCCCACCACTCAAGTCCTTGCGACAAAAGGATATTGGCATTACCCGAAGGTAAGGTTATAGGGGCTAATGTGATAACATGTTTTGTCATCAAAACTTTACACAGCAAGAAACACACTACGAGCGAGAAAAGAACAATGCCATTAATAAGAGCATTCGGCAATTGTTAAACACGTTTAGTGTTGTTTTGGTTGTGAAAGCTTAAGTTTTAAATGAACAGATATGAGGATGAAGACGTAAGTAAGGTTACAGTTAAAAGGTACTGTTATTTTGATGAGTAGACGGTGATAGTAGTCATCGGAAGAATTTTATTGTTTCTGAGCAAGCTAATGCATTCAATAACTCTGTGCTCTTGACGTGTAGAGAAAGCCGAGAGCGCACCGCTTGTCAGAATGTTTTTTGAAAAATGGTGCCGTGAGGTAGAATTGAACTACCGACCCCGTCATTACCAATGACGAGATTAGCTAGGCCAGTATAGATCACTTGAGTTCAAGCCTATTGAAATTAAAGGAAAAATAAATAATAATAAATTCAGGTGGGATCAGGTGAGGTCATGTATTTCCCTATTCCAGTGACTCTCTCAGTGACTCTTCCCGCGACTCTGGGGGTGACTCTTAAGGAGATATTTATGGGCCGAATTAAAATTAATGATTCAAGTATTGTTAACTTGCCCATCACAGGGAAAGACAAAAGGTACTTTTTTAAAAATGATGCCTTCCCTGGTTTTGGAATAAAAGTAACAGCACGGGGCAAGAAGCAATTTATTTATAAGTGTATCGTTCGTGAAAAGCAGATGCAGCTATCTCTGGGATATTTTCCAGCAATAAACTGCCAGAAAGCGATCGAACTTTATAATGAATATAGATCGATTGTTCAGTCTGGGGGAGATCCGAAGGATAAGGGACTCACTGTCAACGATGTTTTCAGAAAAATGGAAAAGAGAGACTGGGAGGAGCAAGCCGCAGTTGGTAAACCTGTAACATCAACGATTAAAGATCAGGGGCGCAATTTTAAAAACAAGATTTTACCTGCAATTGGTACTAAGCCAGTCAAGGATGTGAAGTTACAAGATTTAGAAGATATAATACATCAGGTAAGGGTCAAAGACAGAAATCCTTCTCTCGCAGTAAAAATCCATAACCACTTAACTAAGTTATATAATTTTTCTGAACGTCGTGATTATGTAGACAAAAATTTAGGGAGTAGGCTCTCAAAGCCGGCAACGCCTCCAGGGCGAACAAATTTTGGCGATTTAAACGACCTCAAGATTATTTGGAACAATCTTGCAGTGTCTTCTTCAAATATATCCATACAAAACAGTATTAAGCTAGTGATGTTAACTGGTCTTAGAGTTGGTGCTGCGGTATCGATTAAAAATGAAGATATAAATACGAAACAGATGTATTTTACTGTCCTTGAAAAGGGGGAGAAGAGAAGGCTCTCTAAAGATCGATTAAAATATCATTTAATCCCTCTAACAGAGATGATGTTAGCACTATTCAGCGAGGTCGCTGAGTACTACCCCGGGTCACCCTATGCATTTCCCCAAGATGCGAATATTGATGAACACACAACGAGATCTGGTCCTTCCCAAGCGCTAAAAGAAAATTTTGATAACGGCTTATTTGAAGAAGCAAAGCGCTTCACTAACCATGATCTTAGAAGAACGATGAATTCAGTTGGTGTGAATGACCTAAAAATTCCAAATTTTGGTGTGGGTGACAAAAAGCTTATTATTGACAAAATCTTGAGCCACAAAACTAAAGAAAATGGTCGAACTGGACGACCTCAGGACGATCACTATGATATGAATTCTTATCGGGAAGATAAGAAAAAGGTTCTAGATAAATGGGATGAGATTGTTTTAACAAAAGTTAATGAAGACCTTACTGATCAAATTGATAGAATTAAGAATAGGACAGAGGTCACCATAGAAGAAACTGAAGATAGGTACGTGGTAGAAGCAAATCGCGAAGATGAGTGGTCAAAAATAATCATTCCTAGAAGCAACAAAGTTCCCACTATCCATGCAGGTTATTTAGAAGAGTTGTTTTGATGTCTGTATTTAATTTTGACCTAACGTTTGATTTGGAAAATAAAAAACCGGACCAAGCTGTAAATGACTTGATCCGGTATGGGTTTAACGATGCAATTTTCGGCATTGGAAAAAATGGAAAAATAAGAATTAAGTTTGCAAGAAATGGTAGATCTGAAGAGGTTGAAAGAGAGAAATTAATAAAAGAAATCTCACAGATTTTATCTGTAGAAGACTCGACTTTATCTGACACCGCGCCCTTTTCACCGGAGTGAATTAGGCGCGGCACATCTCTTGCGAGATGATGTGGTTATCCGCTTTGATGGTGGTGCGAACCAAACCATCAAATGAGGAAATCACAATGTTGAATAGTAGC
>NZ_CAKZMP010000298.1 GCF_937128705.1 uncultured Kiloniella sp.
GGAAGATGATTTTGGTCTGAACTTTGAGACTGGGAAATACAAGGACTCCGGTCTCGGAGAGGTGTTCCGGGAGGGGCGCTCATTGGCCGAGGGGGCATTCTACATGACGTCTCTTGCGCCTTATGCACCAAGTGCCGGCGCGCAGGCCATGTTCATGTCGACGCCGATCTTTGTTGACGGGCAGCAGGCTGGCGTTCTGGCTGTGCAGTTTCCGCTCGACGGGATCATGCGCATCCTGTCTCAGTCCGAACAGATGGGCCAGACCGGTTTCATTTACCTGGTCGATCAGAACGGCATGTCGTTAACGGAGTCGCCGCATGAAGGCGGTTTTTCTGCCTATGATGTACTGCCGGAGCGTGAACAGATCCGCGCGGCTCTCGCAGGGGAGCATCAGTATTTTGATCCGGCGATCGGGGTTGGCGGGCATGACGTGATTTCTGTCGCTGATAGCGTGACCATACCAAACGGAGAACGGTGGGGACTGGTCTATGAAATTGACCGGTCAGAGGCGATGGCGGTTGTCAATAAGGCGACGACCAACGCGTTGATCGAACTGGCGGTCACCAGTCTTCTGGTGGTGCTGGCGTCCTGGCTCGCAGTGCGCGGCGTTGTCAAACGTCTGGAGCGGCTCGCCGGTCACGTGGAAGAGCTGGCAGATGAAAAGCGTTTTGTTGCGATCAAAGAAAGCTCTGATGACATTCGTCGCACGACTGAAATCATCAATAAGTTCGGTGACCGTTTTGATGTTTTCACAGGTGTTGATAACCTTGGCTACGAAGCTCTCAGTGTTGGTGCAATCGGTTGGGTTGCCGGCCTTGTGGTTGCCTTCCCGAAAGAAACAGTTGCGATCTACCGCTTGATGCAGGCTGGCCGTAATCAGGAAGCGCTTGAAATCTATCGTTGGTTCCGTCCTCTTCTTGACCTTGATGTTTCCACATACCTTGTTCAGAACATCAAGCTCGCAGAACAGATTGAACTCGGCTCTAACGATCGTTGTCGTATGCCACGTATGCCATTGATTGGCGCTCAGCGTGAAAGAGCGGAAAAGATTATCCGCGATGCAATCGCTTGCCGTCCGGAACTTCCGTCTCTCACATAAGTATCTACTCTCAAGGTCCCCCTATCACTTGAGGTAATTTGTTGAGAGTAACTTGGCTGGGCGAGTTCTGCTGTCTCGTCCAGCACCTTTTCACATAAATCAGTATAAAAAAAAGACGCAATCCAGATACAATAACGACATAACAAAAACGACATAACAAAACGCGGATATATAAAATCGCTCCATTTGCCAAGGCTTCGTAAGAAACCCACACGCATAATCAGGTCAGAGACAGGTCATATCATGGATAATTATTTTCCCTCTATTCTCAATGACGCCATCGGCCCTGTTATGCGCGGCGCATCCAGTTCCCACGTTGCCGCAGCCTATAGAATTGGCCGGCTGGGCCGCGATTATATGAATGGCGATTTATCCAAAGTCCTCATTGAATACGACCCTAACGGTTCCCTGGAACCCACCCATGACAGTCAAGGCTCTGATATGGGGCTCTTTACCGGATTGATGGGCTGGGACATTACCGATGACCGCATGGTTGATGCCAGAAAACATCTTGAATCTACAGGTACAGATGTTGAAATCGCCATAACAGACTATGGCGCAACACACCCCAACACCTACAAACTCACGCTGATAAATGATACTGAAAGCTGTTGTATTCTGGCCATTTCAATCGGCGGCGGCATTATTGAAATTATTGCCATTGATGATATCAAACTTTCGCTCTATGGCGATTACCATGAAACCTTTATCTGGACCGAAGATACGACCCTTGATCAACATTTGAACGACTTGCCCTATGTCGATAGTCTTCACACGCACCAAGGACTGCAAGGTCGTGTCCTGCAAATAAAAGGACAAAGAGGCGTTTCAGCACAAGATTTACCCGTCGGAACAGATATAAAAGCCTTAAAAAATCTCAAACCTATTCTACCTGTTGGTAGCTCCACTAAAATGGATCTTCCCTTCACAATCAGTGAAGAGATGATGTCCTACAACAAAGATAAAAATCTCTCACTTTGGGAACTGGCCCTAAAGTATGAAAGTGCCCGGGGCAATATACCTGAAGAAGAAGTATTCGAGAAAATGCGCGACATTGTTCGCATACTCGAAAAATCCATCGCGGACGGTATCAAGGGCACACAATACATGGATCGGATTTATCCCGCACAGGCCCCCGCTTTCAAAGAAAAACAATCAAGTAACAGCTTCCTCAATATGGGTCTGTACAACGATGCAATTCTGGCGGTGACCGCCCTAATGGATGTTAAAAGTTCTATGGGTGTTATTGTTGCCGCACCAACCGCAGGATCTTGCGGCACTCTTCCCGGTACTTGCCTTGGCATCGCCACAGCCCTGAACATGACCGAAGACCAAAAGGTCAAAGCCATGCTATCCGCAGGGCTTATTGGTGTTTTTATTGCCCGTATGGCCACATTCTCTGCCGAAATCGGTGGTTGTCAAGCTGAAACGGGATCAGGTTCTGGCATGGCTGCGGCTGGGTTAGTTACCCTACTCGATGGTTCACTCGATCAATGTATTGCCGCTGCTTCCATGGCCTTGCAAAACACCTTTGGCCTTATCTGTGACCCCGTTGCAAATCGCGTCGAAGCCCCTTGCCTTGGTAAAAATGTAATGATGTCTGGCAACGCTTTATCCGCAGCCAACATGGCGCTGGCAGGATTTGATCATCTTATCCCCCTTGATGAAGTCATCATCGCAATGCACAAGGTCGGACAGTCCCTGCCCTGCGAGCTGCGTTGTACGGGCAAAGGTGGCTTGGCAATGACCCCAACGGCAAAAGCCCTGGAAAAAGACTTGGAAGAAAGATTTGGCAACAAAACTTGAAAAAAGCCCTAGACAAAGGCCCGAGACAAAAAAACGAGAAAGGAATTTAAGAAACCTGTCTCAACAATAATTGAAGCAATTGCTTTCGAGTAAGGCCAGATCAATCTATTCAAACTTACAAACCAATATTTCTTTTGTGCCAATTTTTGTCATCAAAATTTTGGATTTCTATTCGGTAGCCATGGGGGCTTATGAATAAAGAACTATAGACTGAAAATTTCTCTGAATGTCCGGGGTCTTTGATATATTTAACGCCCTTTGAGGTCAGGAACTCATGCCAGCCATCCACATCGCTGGACACAATCGTAATCATAACTCCTACCTGAGAACGCGGTCGATCAGGCAAACAACAGACCCCCAGAAAACTCAAATCAGTCAGCCGGTAGATATGACATGCCCCCTGATCAACGACAAATTCCAGTTCCATCGTTTCGCGAAAGAATTTCGATGCAATGTCAAGATCATCACAATAGGTAAAAACAATAGATTGATTTATCTCTGGACGGGCAGAAGTCTTCTTCATTTTGCTTTACTCGCTTACTTCTCATATTCATTTAAATGTTTGTGAACACTTGCTGAATAGCAAATTTAGCTACAATTAGAACTAACCATAACGTCGACCAGCATCAAATCAAATGCCATATTCCCAAGACATGTGCATACTAAACCCATACGAGCCTATTATCTATGTAGGTCACGCTAAAATCATCAAGCAATCTGGCTTCTGGCTTTAATATCCCAATGACGTCCTCTGAATTCCAGATCGGTACTATCTGCCCCTGAAATGCGGGATAAGGCCCCAAGTATGAACTTAACGTCACCAACGTCATCAACCATTGGCAGATGAATAGCTTCAATCAAAATTGACTGATACTTAGATGACTGAATTTCTTCTTGAGAAACATAAGCCATACGCTTGGTTGCTGCCTCTTCATAGCTGGCAAGAATGATTGCAGCACTATCCCCGAAAGTACTCTCATCAACGTATTTATCTGTAAAATACTGTCCCAGAGAATAATTCAGATAAGTCCCCTGCAACCGCACAAAAGCAGCGAAGGGATTATATTCCAGCTGTACAAGAAAAATATGCGGCAAAAATCCCGACGGTATCCTAACGGGATCAAGCGCAGATTTCAGGGGTAAGCCTTCACAGGTCGGTAAAGATCGCCAATAATCATAAATACCTTTCACAGGGGGCGTCAGTTTAAGGAGATCATTGGGGTTTTCCACGAAGCAACGTCCTGCAATCACTTTTCGTTTCGGGCGATGTGACACTATACTACAATATAGTATTAACTATAAATAAGATTTCTACCCAAAAGTAACATTTTAGAAATAAGCGATTGATATTACGAAATTTAAAGTAAACATAACCCTCACTCCTTTAAGGGTTAACCTCAAGGTCCATTTGGCGTCTACAATAATAAAGTTTAATAACCTAGGTATTATGCGATGTTACTAATCGCCTTGACGTCCCAACGACGCCCTCTAAATTCATGATCATGGTTTGTCACCCCGGAAATCCGAGATAAAGCCCCAAGAAAATAATTAACGTGCCCTTCTTCTTCATCAACCATCGGCAAGTGAATGGCTTCGATGAGCATGGTTTGCCCGGATAATCCATAGACTTCTTCGTGGGATACATAGGCCACACGTTTTTGTGCTGCTTCCTCGTATCCCGCTAAAATAGCTGTGGCGCTATTACCAAAGGTACTTTCATTGATATATTTATCGGTAAAGTATTCCCCAAGAGAATGATTTATATAGGTACCTTGCAAACGGATCAAAGCAGCAAAGGGGTTTGTTTCCAATTGAACAAGAAAGACATGGGGTAGAAGTTTTGTTGGTATATCAACAGGATCAAGAGACGATTTTAACGGTAATCCCTCGTATTTCGGCAAGGAAAGCCAGTACTTGTACACCCCAAGAACCGGAGGAGCCAAATTATCTAGATCAGCGTATTGTTCCACAATGAAATCCCATACCACCTAAGAAAACAGAACCACTTTCTTGATTAATATAGGTAACAATTGGATTTTATAAAAGTTAAAATTCAACTATAGGGTTGCATCACTATTATTAAATAGCATCGCTATTATTAAATAAAGGTCAGGTATCGTACTCCACCCCGACCTTAGATGATATTTTGTAAAATAGCTTTACGAATACCGTCCCTTTGCTGCTCATCTACTGAAAGGTTCTTGTTTTCGCCGCCCGCTAAGCTTTTGTCACTCAATTCATTACCCAGATTTAGGTTTGCCTGCAGTTGGCTGCTATCACCGTTTTCAACATCAGTCTCATTTGCCGGGGTAAAGTTCTCTGCGACTGAATTCTTAACATTTTCATCTATGAGCTTGGCAATTTTCTCTTCGATCTTTTTACGGTCTTCCGGTGACATATTTTTGAGATCTTCTTCGGTCAGCCCAAGAGACCTTAATACCTGGGCGCGCATTCGCTCACCCGGTGTCTGCCCGATGATATCTTTAAAAGCCGCTACTGATTGTTCGTACTGCCCTTCGTCCGGTGCCGCTGGGTTTAGATATTGGCTCACATCGGCATCCGGCACAGCCGATGCAATTTGCTGGGCATAGAAAAGAGTTTGCGACGTCTGTGTTCCGGCAAGGTTAATGGCATCGGTTGTTGTCGCAACCGGGTCATTTTTACCCCCCGCAATGTTCTGCGCGGTAAGATCTTTATAAGATTCAGCTACACTTTCTGCCGCACTCTTATTCGAAGAGTAGGCAGTTTTTGCCAGGTTATAATCTCTGGCGGCTTGCACCTTTGTTAACTTCAATTGCTCTTCGACTTGGCTAACCCTGCGGTTTGCCTCTATCACAGCGTCTGTTCTACTTAGCAGCATTGCTCTTATCCATCAGTATGAATAGAAAATACACACCACGTAACAAGCAATTTGTGTGCCACCAACGAACAACTTCTACTAGAGACTAAGGCACAAAGTCAGTAACACTATGATCCTACGTAAAAATGTAAAATTTCATGCCCTGAACACATTCGGAAACAAGATCAAGCGCAAAGAATTAATGCGGGAAAACACCAACATCGTAACAAAGTAGCCGCTTAAGACGAATTTATCTGAATATTTCACATTTGCCCGAATATCTCACAGGGAATTATGTGATTTTATCCTTGCAACTACGGCTGTAAATCCTACATTGACAGGCATAAACAACAACGAATAACTCTCAATAAATAACTTTGCGGAATTTCATTTCATGAAAAGATCAAAATCCTTAAAACTTGCCCTGATGGGAGCAAGCGTTCTGGCCCTAAGTGCCTGTGAAGAACCCCAGGATGTCGCTATCTTTGAGAACGTCGACCAATGCTCTCAGCAAGATGGTTTTGATCGCTCTGCTTGCGAAGAAAACATGAAACTGGCCCAAGACGAACACCTGAGAGTTTCGCCTAAATATACATCCGTAGAAGATTGCGAAGCCGATTTTGGCTCAACACAGTGTGAAATTGCACCCGTACAGACATCAAGCGGCGGCTCAGTATTTATGCCGTTAATGATGGGCTATATGATGGGCAACATGCTCAGCGGCGGGTCCCGTGTTGCAACACAACCCCTTTATAGATCTGCGGATGACCCGAAAAGCTTCAGAACAGGTGATAACCAAAAAGTTGCCGGGAAAACAGGCATTTCAAAAGTTCCTGCCAATGTTGCAAAAGCCCCCACAACGAAAACCAGTACAGTCAGACGTGGCGGATTTGGTGCCAGTGCCCCCAAGATGTCATCCCCTCGCCGCAGCTTTGGTGGCTAAGGCTTTTCGTGCCCCAGTACCCTCGGCTCTAATATTCTCAGGCATTAGTATTTTTAGGCATTAGTATTTTTAGGCTTTAATATTTTCGGATCTTAAAATTCTTAGGCCCGACTATTCTCGCCTTGCACAAAACGCCCAATAATAAGCACACCCGATACTAGGCACATCACTAGGCACACCCAATTTTAGGGATAGAATAAATGCAACGCATTTCGCTGGAACAGCGCGAAGACTGGAAAACACAAGCGGAAAGTCTTGGTTTTAACTTCCACACAATTGACGATGCACCCTATTGGGATGAGAGCGCCTGCTATCGCTTTAGTCTAGAGCAAATAGAAAACGACATCGAAGATCCAAGCGAAGAGATTGAAAACCTCTGTTTCGAAGTTGTTCAAAGAGCCATCAATTCAGAAGAAATACTGACCAAGCTGGCCATTCCTGAAAACTTTTGGGACTACATACGTGCAAGCTGGTTTAATCAGGAAAAGAACCTCTATGGTCGTCTAGATTTTTCCTATGATGGGAAAGGCCCCGCCAAGCTTTTGGAATATAACGCCGATACGCCAACATCACTTTATGAAAGCTCTGCCTTTCAATGGCTTTGGCTTGAACAGGCAATGGAACTTGATCTGATTCCCAAGGGCTGTGATCAGTACAATTCCATTCATGAACAACTTGTCGAAGCTTTCCAAAATCTTCACCGCAACAAAGACATTGATGGAAAGTTACATCTCGCGTCCTGCCAGGACGCACCTGAAGATGAAGGAACTGTTCGTTACCTTGAGGAATGCGCCGTCCAGGCTGGACTTGAAACCAGCTTCCTTCATATGGAAGAAATCGGCATAGATGAAAACGGCCACTTCACCGACCTTGACGATATGGGCATCCGAACCCTGTTCAAGCTGTATCCATGGGAATGGATTATGACCGATGACTTCGGCAAGGCTGTTCCCAAAAGCGGTGTGACCTTTATCGAACCAGCATGGAAATCAATTCTATCGAACAAAGGCCTGCTTCCGCTATTATGGGAAATGTTCGAAGGTCACCCTAACCTTTTGCCAGCCTTTTTCGCCAACGATCCCCGCGCTGCAGATCTTGATGGTGGCTACGTCAAAAAACCACTATTTTCCCGCGAAGGCAGCAATATAGAAATGGTGCGCGAGGGAGAACAGCCCCTAAAAATAGAAGGCCCATATGGAGAAGAAGGCCACATCGTCCAAGCGTTGCACCCCCTGCCAGTCTTTGAAGGCAATCACACTGTGATCGGGTCCTGGCTTGTCGCGAGTAAACCTTGCGGCATGGGCATACGTGAAGACAATTCCCCCATTACCAAAGATAGCTCCCGCTTCCTCCCCCACGTGATCTACTGAACTCGTGGCCTTTTGAATTTGGCAATTTAACTAATCGACTGGGTCGCTTCTCACCCAAGGCGGCCATAAAAGGTTAATCGCGCGGACTCTGAAAGTGCTATTCCCGGCTCAGAATTATAGGCCAATACCACTAACATACGGGTACGACTACCTTCGACCGGGGCAACCCGATGAATAGCATTTCGACCACGAAACAGAACAAGTGCACCGGCCCCCATCGAAAGCCGGCTAACGGGCGTTTCTCCGTCAAGAACGTTCCCAACACCATCAAAATTCATTTCCCCACGATCGGCATCGCGTAAATTCTCTACATACTCAAAAGCACCACCGGCTTCGGGTTCTTGTATCATAAGGGTTGTCGCAAAAGACGAATTGTCGAAATGCCACCCCAACTCCTGACCTTTCCGGGCATAGTGCAGATTAATCGACGACAGAGGATCAGCGTATTCATACAACGCCTTTTCTTTTAATACAGTACACAGAAACTTTTGAAATTCCGTATCATGATAAAGCGTCTGCAAAGGCGAGTTCGGGGGAATTTGGTCATCTGTAATACACCCCTTAGAGGAAGTAACCAGACGATTTCGAGGGTGATCATTCGCAAAACTCGGGTCTTGAGGGCTCAGGTATACAGTATGTTTTTGCTCGCAAAAATAAGCTTGCCCTTCATTTCGCTCGCCCTCTGATTTTATCTGAGTAACAGCATCAGGTAACAAAAAACCTTCCAGAACCAAGGCTCCATCCTGATCAAGCGTTTCCCTACAGGACTTTACAAAAGCCTGATCCGAAATTGGGTGTTTTTGTAAATCGATTATATTTGCCACACTCATCCTGCGCTCCTTTATTTAGTGTTATTGCATTACCCTATTGCATTTTATGAATAAGAAAAACATTGTATAATCTTACTAAAAAGAAAGAAAAATATGGTTAGATATACAATCAAACAATGTCATTATTTTGCGATCGTCGCAGAACAAGGTGGTATTGCCCAAGCTGCCCGTGTCCTAAATATCTCGCAACCGGCAATCGCCCAGGCAATTGACAAATTAGAAGAAATTACCGGACTTCAATTGTTTGACAGACAACATGCAAAAGGCATGTCACTAACCATCGCCGGGCGGAGTTTCCTTAAAGAAATTCACGGTTTCCTCAAACATGCCGAAGCTCTTAGTCGAAGTACTGAAAACATTGCCTCTAATTTACAAGGCACGATCAGGTTAGGTTGCTTTCAATCAATTGCCCCATTCCACATCGCCCGACTGGTCAGTCGTTATAGCAAACATATGCCCCAAATAAGGATTGATGCCCAAGAGCATTTACAAGAAGAACTTATTTCTGGAATATTGGAAGAAAAAATAGATTTGGCTATCCTCTATAATCTAGATCTAGACCCTTCTGAACTGTCTTGGCACGTTCTTACCAGACCACAACCCTATATTCTATTACCAGAAGATCATCCACTGGCCTGCCAATCATCGTTAAGCTTACAAAATTTAGCAGATGAACCCTACGTACTATTCGACGCCCCTGGTAGTCGCGAATATTTCTTTGCTATTTTTTCAGCACATAAAATCACCCCAAAAGTTGCTTTTAAATCAACATCACTGGAATCTGTCCGCAGTGCTGTCGGACATGGCTTGGGATTTTCCCTTCTTACAATGCGTCCACAAACAAAACAAACCTATGATGGTCACCTTGTCGTTCCGATTAAAATTAAAGAAAGCATCAATCCAACCGAAATTGTGATTGCCCACAAACAAAATATATTACTGCCTAAAATCCTTACAACTTTCATTAAATACTGCCGTAACGACTTCAAAGAAAAAGAGTAATCCTCAAAACGAATACCATAGTATTCACACAGCAAAAACAATTGAATAAACAATATTATTGATTGATTTTATTACATAAAGTATGACCAAGACAATGAAAGCACTCGCAACATTGAAGTTGAACTTATTTACGGAAAATCATGATAAAAATTCAAAACCATATTCCAGTTCTTGCACTCATCTTTTTTGGCATCGCAATTATTGGCAATGCCGCGACATCAAGTGCGAATGAGATTTCGCCGGCTGATTGCCCGGTTCAGGTAGACAGCAAATTTGTAGAAAAAAAATCACGTCAATCCTGCGTAAAACATACGGCAAGTGATAATAAAAGTCACTATTACCTCAGTTCATGGGTATCCAAAGAAGAATCCCTTTTTAGCAGTATTTATTATCAGCCAATCGGCGGCAATCAATACTGGACAAAAAGGCCAAAAATTGAAAAAAAGCATGTAAAGAACTGGACAATTTTTGAGAAGGTTGAATTGAGCGATATTACGGAAATATCTTGTAAAGACCACACTTGCTTTTCTTTTAAAATGCCCGATGACTTTGCAGAATGTTTATGGTTTGATCGAAATCTAAACAAAACTGGCCGTCTATCCGGTCATGGAAATAAAAACGGTGTTCTACGAGGTTTTCTCTGTCGTTCAAAAACAGGCGACCTTTATACGTCAGATGAAGCAATGAAATTTTTGACCTCAATTTCGGCAAAATAGAAATTTCGAAGAGAGAAGATATCGACGCCTTATCTAGCCGAGATCTTCTCTCTCTTTTTTATACTGAATTGGTTTTTCACTTAATTGACTGAACAGCTTCAATTATCTGGTTTAGGAACAATTCTTTCCGCCGGGAAAGTTACAGTGGCAACAGTTCCTTTATCTGGTTCACTTTCCAGTTTGAATTGCCCGTCGTGATTGGCAATCAAGGCTTTGACAATTGATAAGCCCAGCCCCGTACCCTCGTGGTTACGCGTCATACTTTCAGCAACCTGCCCAAAAGCTTCTTGCACACGTTTGATATATTCGGGTGAAATACCAATCCCCGTATCTTCTACCTGCACACGAAATCCTTTTGGATCATATTCCAGACGCACAAACACCTTCCCGCCGGGGTCGGTAAATTTGATGGCATTGGTCAATAGGTTAAGTAGAATTTGTTTGAATTGTCGCCTATCCAACAAGGCATAAAGATCGGTTGTTTTATTCTCTGTAACAATCTTTATTCTGCCAGATTCCGCCCGATCTTTGACGAGAAAAAGAACCGTTTCAATGGTTTTCTCGACAGGAATGATCTCTTCATCCAATTCCAACTCACCAGCTTCGATACGAGAAATATCAAGGATATCATTAATCAGTTCTAACAAAAATTTGCCTGATTTTTGGATATCGCCCACATATTCGATATTTTTATTACTTCCCAACGGGCCAAAAATTCCATGGCTCAAGGTTTCCGAAAAGCCGATGATTGAATTGAGAGGTGTTCGTAATTCGTGGCTCATGTTCGCCAAAAATTCTGATTTGGCACGACTGGCCATTTCAGCACGGTCTTTTTCAAGCATGAGTTCTTCTGTGCGCTCTGCAACACGTGCTTCTAGGGTTTTATTTATATCTCGCAAGGCTTGCGAAGAAGCATCCCGTTGAATACTGACAGCAACCGCGGACCGAAGCGTCAAAAAAACAATCAACAACAATCCAAGGGCGACACTGCCTAAAACAAGTGTCGACAACAGAA
>NZ_CAKZMP010000299.1 GCF_937128705.1 uncultured Kiloniella sp.
GGGTTTGTCAGGCCGACAAGTAGGGATTGACGAAAAAGATAAGGGGCAGATCTCTGGGTTTGACGTGAAGACTTAAAAGAAGTGGCGATGCTATCGGTGTCGGTCCCTGCATTGCCAGAATAATTTAGGTCTTCTGCATCATCCTTGATGTCGTTGGTATCTTCGGATAGATGGTCAAGAGAGATCATGCCCCTTTGCCAGTTCTGCCAGGCGAGCCAGAGTAGGTAGCTACCGCCCATAATTCGCAGCACTGAAAGTATTTTAGGTTCTGCTGAAATGATTGCCCCAAGGCCAAAAGTAACGGCAAGGCCGACACAGCCAATAGCCACGACATTTCCTAGGGTTGAATAGATGGTTTTCTGCATTCCCAATGACAGGCCATTTCTGATAGCAAGAACAATTGCGGGGCCGGGGGCAAGAATATTTGCGCTCGCGGCAAAAACAAAGGCGATCCAGATTTCAAAGGTCATTACGAGGTCCTGACAGAATTTCTTTGTTGGCTTGTGCCAATCATTTGACGAAATGGGAACAGGAGGAAGTTAAGCGTATAGATAAAATCAAAAAAAATAGTTTATTTTAATGTATAAATAAAAAATAATGATGTGAAGTGTTGGTCATATGAAAGAGTTCAAATGGATCTATCCGCATTACGTACATTCAAGCTGGTGATGGATTTGGGCAGTGTGACGGCAGCGGCAGAAAGCTTGAATACCGTACAGCCCAATGTGACGGCACGTATCCGCAAGCTTGAAAGTGAGCTTGGTGTTTCGCTGTTTCTGCGGGCACATCGTCGTCTGGTACCAACACACGAGGCCGAAAAGTTGTTGGAATATGCCAATGCCATGCTGACGCTGGAACGTGCAGCCAAGGGGGCGGTTAATCCCGGTGATGTCGGTCATATTCGCATGGGCTTTGTTGATACACAGGCATCCCATTTATTGCCACGCTTTATTACGGAATACCGACGCTTTCACCCTGATGCAGAGATTTCTGTGGATACCGGGGTCTCGGGCTTTCTTAATAAGGCCGTAGATGAATGCCGTCTGGATGCGGCGGTCGTGGTTGATCGCCGTAAACGCAGTACAGATCAGGACAACCTGATAACACATATGCTTTTTACCGAACCGTTGGTTTATATTGCACCTAAAGGGTTGAGCAAACTGGAACAGGCGCTGGAACTACCGATTATGGTTTTAATCCAAGAAGGCTGTGGCTATCGCAATTTTGCGATTGATTGGTATCAAGCACAAAACCTGACGGCGCCCAAGATGATGGAAATTTCGACACTGGATGGTATTCTTGCCTGTATCAAAGCCGGGCTATGTGCTTCGGTATTACCGCGATCTATTGTCGAAAGTTTCGAGCTGGAAAACAGAGCCGCGGTTTTTCCGTTAGAAGGTGGCAATGCAGAGATCAACATTGCGCTGGTTCATCGTCCAGAATTCAAGGGAGATCACCGGATTAATCTGTTGCTTGATATGTTCCGTAAACAGAGGGAGCGGTAGAATAAACAGGTGTGAATTAAGTTGATCTTACCTATTTTTGTGATTGCAAGGCATGAAAGTGCTTGTTGTCGTGGTTCTTTTAGAATCAATTGACGTTGTTTGTTGTTTTGTAAATTATAGCAAAATCAATCTCTTAAGATTCACATTTGTCTTTTTGGATTATCGGTGCTGTAGGTGTGTTGTTGTTGGTGGCCCATTTGGTCTTTAAAATAGACCATGTGAGTTTAAGGTTATTCTGTTAGTTTTTGTTATAAAGTTTTTACCCTATTCAGGTTATTTCCAATGCCGACTAAAAGCTCTGTTAAGTCCCTTGGCGACAGGCCACAGATATCGAAAGTCCTCACCAGCGAACGATTAATTCTGCGTCCCTTTTCATCGGAAGATGGGGACCTTTTGTTCCAGCTTTACGGTAATGATGATGTCATGGCGATCCGTAAAATTGGCACGCAAAGCCGACAGGGAAGTGATGAGCAGCTGGCAATCATTACAGATCATTGGCAACGTCGTGGCTTTGGTCTTTGGGCTGTTTTTGATCGCGAGAGTGAGGCATTTATGGGCGAATGTGGCTTACGGGAAGAAAATAAGATCGATGACAAGGTTGAACTGTCCTATGGCCTGTTACCACAGTTTTGGGGCGGTGGTCTGGCGACAGAGGCAGCAATGGCAGTGCTGGATTTCGGGATTAAGACGCTGGGTATGAAGCAGATCTATGCCTTTGCGCAAAAGAAAAATGCAGCGTCTTTGCATATCCTTTCCAAGTTTGGCTTTCAACACGAATGTGATTTCGACGAGGACGGCGACCTTATCACTCGCACTGTTTTGACGATGCCCTAAATACAAGAGGGGTTTAAGGGATGCTGTTTTGTTTGGAAAATAAAAAGCCCCCGACCTGCTTGTGTGTGTAGTTGGCCGAGGGCTTTTATCCTGGGGTGTCGTTCGTGTTCAGATAAGCTGTGCTACCAAAACACGATCCCCTGGAATTCTATATGTCTTGTTTGAAGAAAACGGTCTGAAAATCAGGAACGCCGTTTATCATTCAATTCCTAGACTTCTTATTGTTCAATTCTTAAACTTCGCCGGCGTATTCGCCACGACCGGGGTAATCGTTAGCAATAACGAAATCCAGTGCGCCAATCATTTCTTTAAAGACCGGACGGACAAATGGCATTGTCTGGACAGAAGCATAATAAAGCGTCTGTTCTGGCGTGACGAGGAAGACGCCGGGCTCAGAGAACAGGGCTGGCTCTTCGATGCCGATAGATGTTTTTCCGCGAGAGGTAGAGATATAAAGACCCCACTCTTTGGCAACAGATAGTGGCAGGTCATAGGCAAAACGCAGGTTCTTGGCATCGATTTTCGCAGCCATTTCTTCTGTACGCTCTTTCCCGTCCGAGCTGATGGCAATGGTTTTTACGCCGCGTTCCGCAAATTCCGGGGACAAACGTTCTAGCTCTTTCAGGTAGTTAGCACAGATCGGACAGTGGAGGCCGCGATAAAAGGTCACCAGTGTATAACGCTCTGCACCATCACTGCTGAGGTCGAACGTACCGTCATTGAGTGTAGGCAAAGAGAGGTTAGGGGTTTTCTGACGTGGCATCAGCATTACAAGGGGTACCTTTCAGGTAATCAATTGGCTTGTTAAGGCAATTGTTTGTTACGTAAATTTTGGGCTGCTTGTTGCCCTCAATTATCAATATAGTGAACTTAGAGTTTCTTTTTGTGCAAATAAGTTGATCAATCGTACAAAAGTGCGGTAGCGTTAGATGTCATGTTTTGGGTAAAGAGGACCAGTTTTGGAAAAGCCATTTAAAAAAGCCGACCGTTTATCGGCCCTTATTCAGCGGTTTCACATTCGCGCGCGTGTGCAGACGCTGGGGGGTAGTGTGGCTTTTGCCCAACCATCATGCGAGGAAGATGATCAATCACGGGATAGTAACGGGACTGACTTTGCTTCTAAGAGGGGGGATGCCCAGACAGGGGAAGAAAACATCATACAATTGTCTGGCGATATAAACGGCGTGGACTTGAAGCAGAAGAGAGCTGGTATTTGCGATACCGGACAAAGTGTTGGGGGCGCAAATTTCTTTGTTATTCATAGCGGGCAAATAGCATCGTCTGCACCAGATTTTAATCAGATGGCAGCGGATATTCCCTTGCTGGTGTTTTATCCTCGAGGTGTCCCGGAGGATTTTAAAATCAAGCCCCGGTCCGCTGTTGATCCCCACCCAGATGATCCCAGTCCAGATAATCCCAGCCGAGATAATTCCAACCGAGATAATTCCAGGAGACATGATTCCGGTGGAGATGATGGCGATAGGCAATCTGCTATCACGCTGCAGACAACGGGTTTTGTTTGCGCGGTTGTGGATACAGGGGGCGAGGCAAATCCTATTGCTCTGGCGTTACCTGATCTTGTCGTGGTGCGTCTAGATCAATCCCCGCCTTTGAAGGCTGTGACAGACATTTTGTTGGAAGAAGCCAGCGCCCCGCGTTGCGGGGGACGTGCTGTTATTGATCGGCTGTGTGAAATCGTCGTGATACGACTGTTGCGTCATTTGATAGAGGCGGGGCAGACAGAGGTTGGGTTATTGGCGGGATTGGCCGACCCGAATATTTCCTTGGCGATTATTGCCATGCATGAAAGGCCGGATCGTAACTTTAACCTCGAAGATCTTGCCGAAATATCGGCGATGTCCAGAACGCACTTTGCCAATTCCTTTCGTAAGCTTGTGGGTGTAACGCCCGGTCAGTATCTATCGAACTGGCGACTGACACTGGCCCGAGCTGAATTGGCAAAGGGAATGCCGTTAAAGACCATTGCCGGACGGATTGGCTTTTCCAGTTCGGCAGCTTTATCCCGCGCCTTTACCCGTCACTATGGCGTTAGTCCCAAACGGGAAATGTTGCGGGGTTAGGCGGTATCCCTCTTTATTTAGTGATCAATCGGTCCGCATACACAGCTTCGATGTTGTGCCCATCAGGGTCTAGAATAAAAGCGGCGTAATAGCCGTCTTCATATTCGGGGCGTAGGCCGGGCTTTCCATTACAACGCGCGCCATTTTCAAGCGCGATACGATAAAAATCATCAACGCTTTTGGCTGTATCGGCGTTAAAGGATATATGAACCGCGTGGGATAGGGGGGCATCTTCGTCTGCTTGGCGTATTTCAAACATGTCGTGGACACTGGTGCCATAGCCGATAACCACATCGGGGATATCCAAAACTTGATCATACCCAAGTGCTGACATAACGCGATCGTAAAAGTCTTTGCTGGCTTTAAGGTCTTTTATTTTTATCTGTACGTGATTGAAAATCATTTTCTGGTATCTATTCTGGTCTTTGTAATGGCAAGGGGTATGGTGTTGGTTTATTTAGGCTCTTTTGAGAAAGAACAACAGGCATCAGCCAGTTTTTGAAAGAATTTTGCCATGTGGATGCCATCAGCAAGGGCATGATGCGCGGTTAGGTTTACCGCGACCTCCCAACCTTCTTGATCTTGGTGTGTTATTTTGGGCACAAACTTTCCCCACGCAAGACGAGGGACGCAATCGTCGGGGCCTTTCAGGGGGTGTTGCATGTCTGTGAAATCCAACCAGGGAATACAGGACATGAAAATCCAGAAGTCTGTATCAATAGTTTTTTCGTCCAATTCTGTCTGTGCTTTTCCCTCTGCAATGGCAATTTCACAGTTATTGTTAAAAGCCGACCATTCCCGGGCATAGGGAATTTCGCAAAAGGCAAAGCGATCATTCTCGATGGGCACCGTGACCGAAGGGTGAACGATATTATGTTCAATAACAGATTGTTGTCCGTCTTTGTCGCGTAAACGAGTTCGCAATTCTGGGACATCATTAAATGCCTGCATGATGCAAAAGAGCATGGCGTTAAAAGGCGAGGCCCCATCACTCTGTTTTGCCCTCATTATTTCCGAGACATCAATACGGGTTGTTATGCTGAAATGGGGCGAGCCAAAGTCTTTGAACATGGCGTACTGGCTTTGCCGGGACCATGTTGACAGGTTAATTTCACGTTCAGTCTGTTCTGAAAATTTTGTCTTATAATTCATAATGCGAAGCCCTTGATAGAGAGGGGCGGAAGTTGGGAAGCCAAAATATGTGTTTGGGTAGAAAAAAGAATACCAAGATCAGAGACAGGCGCAATAAACATCTCAGAACATAAAGATAATTTATAACGTTCTCATGCTTTTAGAGTTAAATACACCGGGGCTAGAATGAGATTCTTTGTAGAAATCTTCAGCCATCTTGATGGCTATTATGAATATTACTTAATGATATTTATTACAGTTTTAGTCTTTATATAAATATGGTTTGCATGTTTCATAGCTTCCCCCTCCGAGTTCACATCCCTTTGTATAAAATAAAACGGCTTGCATACTATCTTGTGTTATACCTTTTCCTTCTTCATGCATCTGCCCCACTAGAAAACAAGAATCAGCTGAACCAAGAGTACAGCCTTGAGAGTATAATTTTGATGCTTTGATAAAATTCTGAGGAAATCCTCGACCATACTCGTGCATCCATCCAAGAGCTGCACATCCTAAAGCTTCTTTTCTATCGCAAGCTTCAGCAAAAAAATGTATAGCCTTCATATCATCTTGTTTCATACCATTCCCTTGGAGAAATTTTCCACCAAGGTTAAAGCAAGCTAAGCCGTTACCTTTTGCACAAGCCCGCTCATAATTAGGAGAAACTTTGGTGTTATTGTTATCAGCAAGAACCTGATTAGCAGTTATCAATAACACCAAAGCAACAAACTGGCTGATAAATTTAATAAAGAAAGTTGGCATCTTTTTCATAACAAACCCAATAATATTAGTCATGTACATCATGAAACTCATACAATGATATGCAATTTTATAGTGTGATGTTTTGAAGTGTACACTTAATGGTAGTTTGTTTTTGGCGTCAATCAAGTATTATCCACATTCACGGTTAATTCACAAAACCAGTATTGAACGTTTGATAAAAATCTTCTTTGGTGAATTTCTGGATGGTTATCGTGCTGACTGGCTAGGGGCGTACTCGCGTTGGAAAAGGTGACCGTCTTAAGTTTCTAGCTCTGAAACAGAGACAACATACAGCCAAACTTTTTAAAGCAAGCAGATACACAAAAGGAGAGCACCGATTGGTACTCTCCTTTGTCAATTCCAGCTTTTGCCCGTTTCGCGTTAATTACACTTCTCTCACGACAGGTAACGACCTATTAGAAGAGAGCGCGCGAGGGGAAAAGGCTAATTTCTTAAGCGTGTTTTACTTTGTGATAGCTCATGCGGCCCAGAAAATCCTTTGTGGATTTGAGTGCTGTGGCGAAAGCATGAACAACGGCACCACCGATAGCTTCGGAACGCAGACGGTGCGCTTCACGAATGTGGTGTTCGATGTCAGCAGAAGTAAAATCAAAATCTTTGGCAGTTACGATTGGTTTCATCGACTTAGTCCTCTTGGTGATACTCATAAACGAGTGATTGCCCTTGATGACTAATATGCGCTTTTTTCGCCAAATGATAATATGCAAAAAACTATAATGATTATCTCTTATTTTTTGATAATAAAAATGGGCAAAAACATTGGGGGAGGAAATATCCTCTAAAACCAGCGTTTCATTGCTTCTTCTTTTTGTGCGCCAACTTCCCGATCTTCGTTTTCGGTAAAGTCCTGAAAAATGAGGAAGACCATTTCAGGTTCATCATTTTGTGACTGAAGGGGAAATATTATTCTGACGTACCCAAAGCGTCGTTCATCTTTGCGGGTATAAGTTGCTGTACCAAAAATAGGCTGCCCTTGGTCCAATGCTTCTGTGAGCTTTTTAGACGCGGCGACTTGGCTGTCTTCGGTTAGAAAGGTGTCATAGTCTTTACCAGAAGGACGGCCGTCGGCCAGCTTCATGAATTCTTCGGTAACAACGCCGATCAGGCGCACACGCGGATTTTTGCTCTCGCGGTTAACTTCGGCAAGCAATTCGTAGCCCAACGCAAATTTAATATCAGCGGGGTTGATATCTTGCCGAGAAGGAAGCCGCCCTAGTTTTGTGCAGAGGTCAGAATACCAGTGCCAGCTTTTGAGTAAGCGGGGGTATTCTTCCAGTTCTGATAGATCCGATTGCGCGGATAAAAACATATGGCCTCATCTCAGTGTAATTTTACAAACAAAGATCAGGATATGCCATAAATTCTAAAGATAGTATACCCATGCTGCTTTTGGGATATTTTGCCGATGGTTCCATGATCGTTTTTGTGCCTGAAAGCATAAGCCTGAAAGAGGAAACCAGAGGAAAAATTCCCAAAAACAATCCACAGCTTGGGTGCGTTTATGCGCTCAACATTTGGACGCGAGGGTCTTTATTGCCCTTTGCTATGCCCTGGCAATCGCACGCACGATCCCCACAAAGGTATCAATTTCCTGATGATCATTGTAATAATGGACCGAAGATCGGATCAGGACGGGCAGCTTGTTTTTGGTGGCATCCAAAAGGGTACTTGTCGGGGAAGATGTACTGACATTAACTCCTTGTGCCAGAATTTCCTGAACCGCATCGGCAGACTCTTTGCCTGTGATGGAAAAGGTTACAATGCCGCACTGGGTTGGGCACAGTGTGTGGAGCTTTACCCCGTCGATCGCGCGTAAATTATCACGCAGATAGTTTGCCAACTCATCTATTCGGGCCTGAATATTATCCAGTCCGATTTCAAGGGCGTAGTCGATACAGGCCCCCATACCGAGTTTGGCCGCATAGTTGTTTTCCCAGTTTTCGAAACGGCGCGCATCAGACCTAAGAACATATTCGTTCTCGCTGACCCATGTGGCAGAGAGCAAATCGATCATGGGCGGATGCAACTGTTCAATGACGGATGATCTGACATAGACAAAGCCGACACCGCGGGGTCCCCGCAGGAATTTACGGGCGGTGGCCGAGAGAACATCGCATTGGATTTTTTCAACATCCAGCGACATTTGTCCCGCGGATTGGCAGGCATCAACGACGTAGAGGATATTATGTTTTCGGGCGATCTTACCGATTTCTTCGACCGGGTTTACCAAGCCAGAGTTTGTCGGGACATGGGTGACAGAAATGACCCTGACGCGGTCATCAATCATGC